>NZ_JBXUHE010000003.1:0-420516 GCF_057180585.1 Actinomycetospora sp. 2LY8.5 | reverse complement strand
GCGCGATAGCGCTGCTCGACCACCGACATGTCCACCAGGGCCAATCCGGCCTCCCGCGCATCCCGCCAACGACGGGAGCACAACGAAGCCGATCACGGCCGGTGTCAAACATGTCCTGAGAACACGGCGTCAAGCATGTCCCGAGACAAGACAACCGGCGCGACGCATCTACTGCCGAATTGACCTCTCATCAGTCAAGACGGCGCCTCCGGCGCCGCGCCGGCCACGGCCCTTCGGCCCTGGCCTCCCGCTCCGCTCCGGCGGGCCGGGGCCAGGGCCGGCGTGACTTGAAAGACCAGCACGACCTCCAGAGCTATTCGGCGGCGCGTCGTACCTCATTCTCGTGCCGGCGAAGGAAGTCCAGGACCAGGTCGGTTGGCCGGTCGAGTGCGTGCCCGCGTTCAGGCAGGACGACCACCTCAGCATGCTCGACGGTCGACGCAAGTCGGCGCTTCGTGCCCGCGCTGTCGAACAAGCGGTCACGTGCCCCCAGCACAACAAGCAGCGGCATCGAGAGCCGACGGAGGCTCTCGTCATCAAAGATCGGCAGCGGCTGCATCCGAGGTCTAAAGTGTCGCTGGATCGTCAGAGCGGATTCGGGGAGTGCGTCGCTTCCCACCAGCCACGACATCGACCGGCGAAGACTGACCAATCGTAGGAGCAGCGCCAAAACGAAGGTCTCCCATCGCTGACGCCCGATACCACCCGGACAGATCAGGATCAGTTCTGTCACCCGCTCCGGGTTGCGCTGCGCCCAATCCACCACAAGCCAGCCACCAAAAGACTCGCCGACCATCGCTGTGGTGGTCAGGTTCAGGGCATCGAGCACCTCGCCGAGCCACAGATGGTGTTCGGCCTGCAGGTCCAACCGCGTCGGTGCGCTCATCCCGGGTTCGCCGGGGACGTCTATGGCGTACACCCGCCGGTGCCGAGCCCACGCGGGGATGGCGGGTGCCCACGAGACTGAGTTGGCAGACGAGCCGTGCAACAACACCAGCGGCGGCTCCTGCTCGGGCCCGCTGACCACAACGAAGGTCGACCCGAAGGAAGTCGCGATCACTCGCTCCTCACGAGTCACTGGCCACGCAGCGAGTTCGTCGCGGTAACCCGCTTCAACGAGTCTCGCGCCCTCGGGCGAGTCGAAGATCATGTCGGCAACCCTCCCGAGGGGCTTTGATCAGACGTCGAGACCGGCTTCGACGCCCGGGCCGATCGCGAAAGTACTACCGGTCCGCGCCCGCCTCACGCAAAGGACTTCCCGCGATCGCCCGGAAAGTGGGCTGGCGGGGCCCCCGCCCCAGGCCGTCGCCAGGCCGCTGGAGGGCGTGCAGGGTCGAGTGGAACTGAGAAGTGTCGAGCAGCTCCGGCCCTGGTCGGAAGGCTGCGCGGGCGCGGTACCGCGGGTCGCCGGCGACGCCCGCAAGATCTACGACCTCTTCGACGGCGGACCGAGCCGACGACGCCCGTCGCCACCTCTTACCTACCTGGAACGAGGCGAGGTCGGGTGAGGCGGCGCGGACCGACCGGAGACGCCGGCGCTGGTCAGACGCGGTGACCGGCACTCCCCCGCACTGTCCGGAGGCGCGCCCTGGCAATCCGACGGTTGCAGGTTCGAGTCCTGCCGGGGGCGCCTGACCAGCGAGGACGAATGCGTCGCCGTCGCGGCGGAAGATCGATCCATCCTTTACCCATCCTCTGGCGATGGACTGTGCCTGTCGAGCGCGTAGCCGGCCGGCCAGGGGAAGAGCGGTGGACCCGACTTCGTCGGGCGGTCTGTCGGCCCCGGAGCGTCACACGGGCTGACCCCCGATCAAGAGTGCTGCGCGTCGCTGCGCGACGGACTCCGTCCCGCTCTTGACAACCCCATGTCAATCTCGGGGTGGGTCGTTCCCGTCGTGGGGAGTGTCCGGCCGTCCTGATCGGTGTCCAGGCCGGGGCCCTTCGGGTGGCCTTCGGCCAGCCTGGACACCGTCTGCGGGCGGCGGGAGGTGGCCACGATCAAGAAGCGACGCCGGTGCTGGTCAGGACACTGTTCTTCTCCCGGGAGATGCTTCGGCCGCGGCAGTCCCGCCGACCTGAGGCTGCCTGGGCCCCTCAGGAGCCGGTGGGGCGGGGCTTGTCGGTGGGTGATGGCACCGTGCGTCGATACACGGCTCAGCGTAGAGCCGCCAACTAAGCCCGGCGGTGGGCAACCGTCCCCCCCGGGGACAGCTGGCTCCCGTGTGTGACATCGGCAGCGGCGAGGAAGAAGGACGGCAGGGGCCATGCGCGACACCACGAACGACATCGACAGCATCTCCCGGCTTACGAGAAGCAAAGAGACGCGAGATGCGCACATCCCGGACAGCCACACCGACCTGTTCGACAAGAAGAGCTTCGCGCATCTCTGCTCGATCGGGCCGGATGGCGAACCGCAGGCCCACCCGGTGTGGTTCGACGCTGCTGACGGACAGTTACTGGTCTCCACCGGCACCGACCGGCAGAAATACCGGAACATCCAGCGGGACCCGCGGGTGTCGGTGTCGATCCTCGACCCGGACGACCCCTACCGATACCTGGAAGTACGCGGCCGGGTCGTCAAGGCCGAGCCCGATCCGCAGAAGGCTTTCCTCGACCGGCTGGCGCGCAAGTACCTGAATCAGGACACCTACCCCTACGAGCAGAGACGAGGAGTCGAGCGGGTAGTCCTGCACATTCAGCCAGAGCACGTTGTGACGGGCTGAGTACTGGCCCGACCGCTGCATGAACCGGGTCGCGGCAGCAGCGTTCGGAGTCGTGCGGCGGATGGGCCGCTGGTTCGCGAGGGCTCTGGCCAGCCAGGGCACCGCCTGCGGGCGGCGGGAGTGGGCCGCGATCAGGACGCGACGCTGGCGCTACGCCGGACCCGTTCGGTGCCGGTGGGCAGTCGGGAAGCGGGTCAGGAACGCCAGCGAGGTCTTGCCGTCGAGATCGCTGAACAGCCCGACCGCTCCCGGGTGGACCACCTGCAGGTGGGTGCGGAGCTGGTTGTGGGCCGCGACGCGGGCCTTGACGAGATCCGCGCGAGCGCGCACGAGCATCCGTAGCCCGACGGTGGGCTCGGTGTCCGTCTCCAGCGGGGTCAGGCGCCGGCGGTCGGTGCGCAGCACGTCGGCGAGCAGGTAGGCATCGAAGCGATCGTCCTTGTTCCCGGCGACGCTGTAGCGGGTGCGCAGCGCGGTGACCTGCCGGCTCGGGATGACGACACGGTCAGAGCCGCTTGCAGCAGGGCGGCCACGACCGGCCCGTCGCCACCTTCGATCGCGACCCTGCCGACCCGGTGGCGATGCAGGGCGGTCACCAGCTTGGCCAGTCCCACCTTGGTGTGCGCGACGCTGAACCGGGCGATCGCGGCGCCGGCGTCGTCGATCACGCACACGGCGTGCTCGGACCACGACCAGTCCGCCCCGGCCCATCGCACCGGCCCGACGACCTCTGCCTCGACCTCGCCGTCGTCGTCGCCACTGGCGATGCTGCTGCTGTTCGAACCCAGTTCCTGCTGGCTCATCGGCCTCGCTACTCCCGTCACGGTCAGGGACGCGCTCCGGTCGGGCGCGGCTGCCGGTCGGTCACTGAAGCGCTCGCGGCGCACAACCCCATCGCCGGTCAGCACGCCCGGTCCCGGGCAGGCCTCGCGCTTGTCAAGGAAGACCTCGAAGGGCTTGCGAGCCTGGGCGATGACCTGCCGGGCCGGGATGCGCACCGGCCCACTCCGGCCGGCAGGGCGAGCTTGCCCCAGTGACCGCGAGCCTCATGGGGCAAGCCGAGCCGAGTTCGACAGGCTCGGCGGTGGTAGCCGCCGTCCGGTGACCACTCCGCGAGCCTGGAGCCCCGACTCGTACGTGGAGGAGCGGAACAGGGTGCTGTTCGTCGGTGACGACTGGGCCGAGGACCACCACGACGTCGAGCTGCAGGACGTCACGGGCCGACGTCTGGTCCGGGCACGGCTACCGGAGGGGCTGCGGGGATCGCGCGGCTACACGAGCTGATCGCCACCGCGTTGTCCGAGCGCGATGACGAGAGCGGTGAATCCGGTGAGCCGGATCGGGTGTGGATCGGGTGTGAATCGGGATCGAGACCGACCGAGGTCCGTGGGTGCAGGCCTTGGTTGCGGCGGGTTACCGGGTGTTCCCGATCAACCCGCGTCAGGTGGCGCGCTATCGCGAGCGCCGCGGCAACGCCGGTGGCAAGAGCGACGTCGGAGACGCGCACGCGTTGGCGGACATGCTGCGCACGGACGGCCACCAGCTGCGCGCGGTCTCCGGGGACAGCCCGCTCGCGGCCGGGGTGAAGGTCATGGCCCGCGCGCCCGGCTGACCCGTCCGCAGATCGAAGCCGCGCTGCGCCACGCGCACCGTCACGGCGTCAAGGACGAGGCCGTCGCCCTGCAGACGGCGCTGCGCGCACAGGGGCTGACCCAACCGGCGCCGGTCGCGGCGGCGCACGCGGCGGTCACGCGGTCGCAGGTCGCGGTCATCGTCGCGGTGATCACCGAGATCGCCGCACTCGGGCGGACCCTCGGGACGGCGTTCGAGGCCCATCCCGAGGCGGAGATCTACCGCAGCCAGCCCGGGCTGGGGCCCGTGCTGGCGATGCGCGCGCTGGCCGAGTTCGGTGACGATCCCGAGCGCTACGCGGACGCCCGCGCCGGCAAGAACTACGCCGCCACCAGCCCGATCACCCGACAGTCGGGCAGGAAGAAGACCGTCGCGGCCCGGTTCGTGCACATCGACCGCCTCGTCGACGCCCTCACGCGCCAGGCCCAGGGCGCGCTGGTCGTCTCCCCCGGCGCGCGGCGCTACTACGACGAACTCCGCGGCCGAGGAGTCGGCCACTTCGCAGCGCTGCGCCAACTCGGCAACCGGCTCGTCGGGATCCTGCACGGCTGCCTCAAGAACAGCCTTCCCTACGACGAACACGTCGCGTGGGCTCACCGGTGGCCGCCAGCTGGTGCCACGAACCCTCCCGCGTCCCACCCTGGACAGCGCCGGCAACGGGCACAGCCCGCGTGTCGAGGGTGGACTGACGTCGACCCGACATGACTAATATGAGTCATGCATGTTGGTGACGAGCGGTCGGTGAACGTGCTGGGCGCGTGGGTGCTGGCCATGGCCGACGCGATGCGCGAGGCCGCGGAGCGCTCGACCGGGATGAGTGGCGCCGGGCCGGCCGCGCTGGTGGCGATCGCTGCGGAGCCGGGGATGAGTGTCGACACGCTGCGCCGCACGCTCGGGCTGACCCACCCCGGAGCGGTGCGGCTGGTCGACCGCCTCGAGCAGCGCGGCTGGGTCGAACGCGGCGCCGCTCCCGGACGGTCCGTAGCCCTGCGACCCACTACCGCCGGACTCGCCGCTCGAGATGCGCTGCTCGCCGCCCGCCACGACGCCCTCTCCGCGCAGCTCGAGCGCCTGGGAGCTGACCGGGAGCGCCTCGCCGGGTTGATCGAGCCGGTGCTGCTCGAGCTGGCGGCCGATCAGGGCGAGCTGCGCCGCCTGTGCCGGCTCTGCGATCGGGCGGCCTGCGAGCCCTGCCCGCCGTGGACGCATCTCCACTCGACGACCACCGATCAGGCCACTGCCGGGCCCGGGGCCCGCGATGAGGCCGAGGCGGGCGACAGGGATGGGTAGCGCGGCAGCGCTGTTGGGTCTCGCGGCGGCGGTGTCCTACGGCGTCGGGGACTTCGTCGGGGGCGCCCTCTCGCGGCGACTACCGACGTTGACCCTGCTCGTCCTGGGGCAAGGCGCCGCTCTGCTCGTCCTTCTTCCGGCAAGCATCGCCATGCCGGGAACACCCGACCCCGCGGCGTTGATGTGGGGCGGCGGGGCCGGACTGGCCGGCGTGGTCGGGAGCTACTGCTTCCTGCGCGGGTTCGCCACCGGCCGGCTCGGGGTGGTCACACCGGCCGCGTCGGTCACCGCGGCCGGACTGCCCGTGCTCGTCGACCTGCTCCGCGGTGTCACAGTCTCCGGTCCCACCGCAGCAGGAATCGCGCTCGCGATTATCGCCGTGGTGCTGGTTGGGGCCCGCGAGCCACAGAAGGCTGCGAGCTCGTCCTCCCTGGGGCCGACCCGCAGCGGCGTGGGATGGGGCCTGGGTGCCGGCGCCGCGCACGCGGTCATGTATGTCCTGCTAGCCGAAGCGCCGCCCGGAGCCGGGCTCTGGCCCGTCACCGCCGTGTTCGTCGTCATCGTGGGCGTCGCTCTGCCCACCGCCGTCGTGCGCGGCGCCCGGCTGCGTCTGTCACCACGCCAATGGCCGGCGGTCCTGACCATCGGCATGCTGTCGGCGGCAGGCACCGTGGCCTACCTGTTCGCCGCCAGCGCCGGCAGCGTCGGCGTCGCTGCCGTGACCACTGAACTTTCACCCGTCTTCACCGCGATCCTCGCCCGCGTGCTCCTCGCCGAACCCCTCCCGCCGCTGCGCAGCCTCGGGCTCCTCCTGGCCGTCCTGGCCAGCGTCCTCATCGGCGTCAGCTAACAGCCAGCGAGTAGAGCGCCCCGTCGCGGCTGCTCACGGCCGGGCGGCCGTGACGAACGATCGAGCCGCCTGCGGCGGCGCCGTTCTCTCTTCGGGCCCGGACGCTTGATCCGCCCGTCCCTCACCAGCAAGTGCCGCAGAACATTCTTCGGGCCGAGAGATCTTCTGCTCTCCGACCCTTGCTGGCGAGCCTCCACAGGCGGACGCGTCGCCCCCGGGGTGGAGGCACAAGAACGCCTCCACCGCCAGGACACCGGGCCCGATCACGCCACTCGGTCTCGGGTCCAACCGGGTGCCGACGACTTGACAGCGCGAGGCCAGGGATGTCTCCACGCCCGTGCTTATGCGCTCCAAGCGTGGCGGGGGCAGCACCCCGCCACCCCGACCGAGCCCGACAGCCCCACGGGCCATCAGGGGCTTGGAGGCCGATCACGCTGCGAGAGCCGCTCACCACCTGGGAGAACCGGTCCGCCCGCGACACCCTCACCCGCGCATTGGGCAACGTCTCCACCGACGAGGCCCGCGACGCCCTGACCCGCAGCCTCGCCGACATGCCCGACGTCGACCCTCTCGACGCGCTGCGCGAGGCCACCGAACTCGTTGCCCTCCTCCAGGGCTGGCCGTGGCAGACCGTCTACGCCGCCCGCCGCGCCGGAGCATCCTGGGACGCCGTTGCGACCGCCACCGGCGTCACCGGCGAGCGAGCCCGCAGCGACTACGCAGCGGCCATCGAGCGCCAGGACCGCTACGGAATCAACGACGTCAGCGCCTCCCGCGAGGCCCTGTGCAGCAGGCACGAGGACCAGCTCGATTGTCAGGACAGCTTGACAGTCAGGCTGACTTGACGGACTGTGGGTACATGACCACGCCCCAGGCCCTGGACCAGGACTTGACCCTGCGCACCGCTGTTGCTCGCTACGACGAGCTACGTCTCCGCGATTCCCTGGTTGATCCCGACGACCCCGATGGCGTCATACCGTTGGATCAAGCGGAGGCGCTAGAGCTGCTCGCACTCGGCGAACTCATCGCCCGGAAAGCCGTCGCTGGACGTCAGCTGACAGTGCGAACGGCGCGCTCAGCCGGCGCATCATGGGCTCAGATCGGGCGTGCGCTCGACACCACGCGCCAAGCCGCGTGGGAAGCGCATACGCGCTGGATCGACGCGCAGGTGAACGTACGCAACCCCGTCACCCAACTTGGTTTCGACGAGTCCGATGCCGCCGAGGCTCGCGCGGTGGCCGGAAGCCCTGACCAGGATGACGCTAGGGACGATTCGCAGCCCGGTCGCTCGGATCGAGAATGAACGCGCGCCGGTCCAGTCTCAGGAGACGTTGGCAGTTCGGTCTCGGGACATCGTCGACACCGGACCTAGTACTCCAGCCATGAATGATGCGGGTAGTTCGTGCGACCGCCCCAGCAGTTCCGCAGCGGGCCGCGCGATCAGCGATCGTGCTCCTGCACGTGTTCGAGCAGAGTGCTCGCGGCGAGTTGACCGAGCCCGTTCGCGGCCAGAGGGCTGTCGCCGCTCACCAACCGTCGGTCCCGGAGCACGTGGCCGGCCATGTCCTCGTTGGTGACCACGATGCCCTGCTCTCGCAGACGAGCGGCCGCGAGCCACGGCATGGGTCCGGGGATGTAGCCGATGTCGAGGTTGGCGCCGGTGTCGAGGGCGTCGGGGAACACGCACATCCGGTAGCCCTCGAACGGCGAGCGGTCGCGATGGCGGGCGGCAGCCACCAGCGCAGCAGGTCCGTGGCACAGCGTGATGATGTAGCGGTCGTCGGCCAGAGCCCAGTCCAGGACGCCCTGCACCTCGTCACTGCCAGCGAGGCCGATCATCGCGCCGTGGCCGCCGGGGATGAACACTGCGAGGTAGTCCGAGTCCGGCCCAAGCCCCTGCTTGACGACATCGGCGAGCTTGAGCGGGTCCTGGAACTGGGGGGCGAACGTGTCGTAGGCCTCGTGCACGGCCTTGTCGTCGGCGGGCATGGCCCAGTGTTCGAACTTCACCGGGTTGCCGGAGACGGTCGCGACATCGATTCCGAATCCGGTCTGGTGAAGGTGCATCATCGGCAGCAGGGTCTCCACGGGGTGGTTGCCGGTGGAGAACAGGCGGTCGTTCTGCATGGGCAGGTAGCGCTCGTCGACACCGATCACGAGCACTTTCCAGCGCCCGCCCGTGTAGCCGTTCGGCTGGTCGACGCCATCGAAGTCGGTGCGTGGGGGGACGTACTGGCCTAGCGAGTACGGCGAGGGAAAGAACGCGTTTGCGCTCTGCGGCATCCGGCGTCGGCTCTGTGGAGTCGGCGGACTTCTCGGCACTGGTCATCGCGGTGCTCCTATGGTGAGGGCCCTCAACGGACCGCTTTGGGTCACAGGTCGTGCTCGCTCCCGGCTCGTGCCGCTGGAAGCTCGCGTGCCTGACGGGCGAGCTGGCTGAGCAGATGACGGAATTGGACTCGCTCGGGCTCGGCCAGGGCATCGAGGACCTCGGCCTCCGCACCGGCCACCGCCTCTTCAACCTCGCCGAAGACCGCTCGCCCGTGGTCGGTCGCGACGACCTTGCGTGCTCGACGGTCGCCATCGGCAGGTTGCCGCTCGACGAGTCCGTCCTCGACGAGGTCGTCGATCACGTAGGGCAGCACGGTGCGGTCGATACCGAGGTACTCCGCGAGCGCGAGCTGGTTGGGGAGCTGCTTGTAGATGACGGCGTAGAGCAGCTGGTAACCGCGCGCTCCGCGGGGCAGGTGGTCCACGGTCGAGTCGACCGCGGCGCGGTACCGGCGTTGCAGCATCCCGATCGACCAACCGAGGTCGCAGTCAGGCTCCGTCATCGCCACCAAGTATGCCGAGCAAGCAAGTTGTATGTCAAATGATATGCGTGACTAGTGCATCGGCAGGAGGTCGGGCCCCGCGAGGCCGTCAGACGTTGGGGGAAGGTCAGCGACGCTGAGAAGCAGAGAGCAGCTTCGGCACTGGTCAGGAGCCTGCGGGCGCGCGAAGCCGCACGTCGCCGCGAGCGCCAGCAAGATCGACGACTTCGTCGACCATCCTGGACCACCGGCGGGCCACAGCACGCGGTACGTGACGGTCGACCACGGGTGGTCGGCGCAGGCGCCGCACCGAGGGCAGGCCCGGTTGGCCGCACCTCAGTGGCGGCACGGACCACGGCGAACAGCGACGGACCCGTCCTCGTCGGAAGTCTGTCGGCCCCGGAGCGTGACACGGGCTCCAAGCGTGGCGAGGGCAGCGCCCCGCCACTCCGACCGGGATCCACGTCGCCCGACGAGCCGGCGTCAACGGGGAACTGATCGCGAACGCCACCCGCACGACCGTCGAGCAGGCACGCGACGACGACGCCGCGGTGCTCGAACGCCAGGAGCGCATCGGCGCCGAGGTCGCCGCCTATCGCGTCGTGCTGTGGGCGGACGTGATCATCTTTTCGAGCGCGGCTCCGAGTTCGTGGCGAGTCGGGTTGTGCACGTAGAGGCTCCGGTACAGCGCGGGTTCGAGCTGGCGCACGGCAACGCCTACCGGGCAGGGTGTGGGCAGGGCCAGGGCAGGAACGACGCCGGCGGTGATGCCTGCCCGAGCCATCGCCACGACGGTGTGGACATCTCGTACGACGTGCGCGGGTGTCCAGGTGACGCCGTGCTCGGCAAAGCCGGCCGCCAGCCGTGGCCCGCACGTTCCGCCGGGGTCGGCGACTCCGACCACGACGAGCTCGGCGAGCGGAATGCGGTCGTAGCGGCAGAGCGCGTGATCGACCGGCAGCACGGCGAGGAACTCGTCGACGATCTCCTGGGTCGGTTCCGACGTCGGCTCGCCGTTCGATGCGCTGCTGGTGACCGCGAGGTCGACCACCTCGGTCCGCAGCCAGCTGAACAGCTCGTCGTCGTCGCCTTGGACGGTGAGCACGTCGCACCCGGGCCGGTCGCGCTGTAGAGCGACGATCGCGTCCGGCACGAGTTGGACCATGGCACTGGCTACCGCGCCAACGCGCAACGCCGGCGGCAGGTCCTGCTGGCGCAGCGCCTCGATGGCGGCGAGGTGCTCACCGACGGCCCGCGCGTGCTCAGCCACCTGGCGGCCGAGCGCGCTCAGGGACACGCGGGGGCCGGCGCGGTCGACGACGGTACCGCCGAGCTGGTGTTCGAGGCTCGCGATGCTGCGGCTGACCGCGGACTGTGTGCGTCCGAGGACCTGGCCGGCCCGGGTGAAGCTGCCCTGCTCCTCGATCGCGAGCAGCGCCTCCAGGTGCCCGATCGTCACGTTCACGCCCGCATGCTCTCAACGCATGATGCGCATGACCAGGATTCGTTGGACGCATCCCGGCCTGCCTGTTGAGGTACCGCTATGCCGCCTCAACCCGCGGGAACGCCGCCCACCAGCACGACGCGCGTGCTGGCAGCCTTGATCGGGTTGTGGCTGTGCTGGGGAACGTCGTTCCCCGCGATCCGAGTGATGGTGCAGACCCTGCCGCCTCTGACCTCCTCGGGAGCGGTCTTCCTGGTGGCGGGTGCTGCACTCGCCGCAGCTCGGCCCGATGTACTTCACCACCTCACGAGGCGGCAGATGCTCAGCGCGGCAGGCATCGGGCTGGGCTTGCTGGGCGCGCAGGGAGCGGTCGCCGCGGCCGAGCGATACGTCTACGCGAGCACAGCCGCCCTGCTCGTGGCGGTCATTCCGCTGTGGGTGGCGATCTTCCAGGTCGTCGTGGGCGAGCGCCCGAGCCGGGCGAGCGTGATGCGGTTGGTGGTCGGTTTCGCCGGCGTCGCCGTCGTCCTCGTCGCCACCTCGTCGAGCGCGGTACTTGGTTGGTCCACATGGACGCTCGTCGTCCTCGCCGCGGCCATGTGCTGGGCGGGCGCCACTCTGGCGGCCTCGCGCTCGACGTCGATGCCCGATCCGCGGGCCGCGACGATCCTCCAGCTGCTCGCCGGCGGCTCCGGACTACTGGTCGTCGGGGCAAGCACCGGCGAGCTCGGTGAACTCGCACCGGGCACGGTGGCCGTCGGGTCCCTCGTGGCGATGCTGTACCTGGTCATCATCGACTCGCTGGCCGGGTTCGTGCTCTACAACTGGTTGCTGCGCACAGCTTCCGTCGCGCTCGTGAGCACCTACGCCTATGCCGTCCCCGTCGTCGCCTACACGATCGGGGTCCTGGTCCTGGGCGAGCCCTTCCACCCCGCAGTGCTGGTCGGCGGCGCCGCGATCGTGGTCGCCGTCGCCGGCGAAGTAGGTCCGAGAAGACAGGACGCTCCCGCGGAAACGTCCACAACGGGAGCGCGATGGTCCGCGGCGGGCTCGACGGGGACCTGGACCGCGTGCGGCCGGCGCGCACGATCGCGGCGGGGCTGATCGGGGAGGACCGACCGAAACCCGGTCGTCGATCGGAACGGACATCTCTAGCGTTCCGCGGATGTCGCGCCTCCTGTGCGTCGCCCTCGCGGGTCACGGTCACGTCACGCCGATGCTGCCGATCGTCACGGAGCTGGTGCGCCGGGGCCATGAGGTCGGGTTCGCCTGCGGCCCGGAGCACGCCGACGCCGTGACGCGCGCGGGCGCGACATGGGTGGAACTGCCGGGCCTGGCGCCGTTCGTCCCGCCGGGCGAGGTCGGGCCGGCCGTGGTCGTCGCGTGGTTCCGGCACTTCTTCGCGGCCCTCGCCCGCACCTTCCCCGTGCTCCTCGCCCACGCCCGCGCACGCCGCCCCGATGTCGTCGTCTACGACGCCACGAACTGGCCCGGCCGGCTCGTGGCACGGGCGCTGGGCGTGCCCGCGGTGCGGACGGTGCCGAACCTCGCCGAGAACGACCACTGGCGCGGGATCGAGCACGCGCTCTTCGACGGGCTCCGCGACCACCCCGAGACCGCCCGGCTCACCGACGACGTCGCGGCGTTCGCCCGCGAGCACCGCGTCGAGCTCGACGTGGCGGCGACGATGGAGGTCGTCGAGGACCTCAACCTCGTGTTCGTGCCGCGCTCGTTCCAGCCGGCCGGCGACACCTTCGACGGCCGCTTCCGGTTCCTCGGGCCCGTCATCGGGGAGCGCGCGGCCGCGCCCTGGAGCCCTCCGGTCGAGGACCGCCCCCTCGTCCACGTCTCCCTCGGCTCGATCTTCACGGGGCGTCCCGACATCTACCGCGCGTGCCGCGACGCGTTCGCCGACGGGCGGTTCGCGGTGACCATGACCGTCGGCGACACCGACCCGACGGCCCTCGGCCCGCTGCCGCCGACGATGCAGGTGGCGGCCTGGTCGCCACAGCTCGCGGTGCTGGCGCGGTCGGCGGCGTTCGTGACCCACGCCGGCATGAACTCGACGATGGAGGCGGTGCACCACGGCGTGCCGATGGTGGCGGTGCCGCAGATGCCCGAGCAGGTCGTCAACGCCGACAGGCTCGCGGAGCTCGACCTCGGCCGGCGGCTCCCCGACGACGCCATCACGGCGGCGTCGGTGCGGGCCGCGGTGGACGAGGTGACGACGAGCCCGGCGGTGGCGGCGGCGGTCGCGGCGATGCGCGAGGACGCCCGTCGTGGCGGCGGTGCGCGGGCGGGTGCGGACGCGATCGAGGGCGCCGTCGCGGAGCGCTGACGCTCGGTGCGGGGGACGCTTCGGAGATCGAAGCGTCTCCACGAACGTCGTCGGCTCCTCCCTCGTCCAGTAGCCATGGCTTATAGAGTCGGCGTATGCACGCGATGGACGTGCTCGGCGACCCCGTCCGCCGGCGGATCCTCGAGCTCCTCGCCGAGGGTGAGCTGGCGTCGGGGGCCGTCGTCGACCGCATCCGCGCGGAGTTCGGTATCTCGCAGCCCGGGGTGTCGCAGCACCTGCGCGTCCTGCGCGAGAACGGACTGGCGTCGGTGCGCGCCGAGGGCACGCGGCGGCTGTACTCCGTCGACGCGGGCGGCCTGCGCGAGGTCGACGGCTGGCTCGCGCCGTTCCGGCACTTCTGGGAGCAGCGCCTCGACGCGCTGGGCACCGAGATCGCTCGCGGCAAGCGCGCACGGCGGGACGAGGACGCGTGAACGCCGCCGTCGCCCGGCTGTGGTCCCGCGACAGGTGACTCACGGGTAGGTCACACTGGCGGGGCACGTCCGTCGGGCGTGCCGGGGGTCGGAGGGGTGCTGAAGTGGCGACGATGTCGTTCCGGGACGCGATGTTCCTGCTCGCGGAGTCGCGGGAGCGGCCCACCCACGTCGGGTCGCTGATGCTCTTCGACCGTCCCGAGGGCTCGGATCCGGACTTCCTCGCCGACCTGCACCGTCGGCTCGTCTCCGGTGACGTCGACATCGCCCCGCTGTTCCGCCGCCGCGCGACCCGCGGGCTGTCGACGCTGGGCCAGTGGGCCTGGGTGAACGACGACGACATCGACATCGAGTACCACGTGCGGCTGTCCGCGCTGCCGCGTCCGGGACGCATCCGCGAGCTCCTCGAGCTGGTCTCGCGCCTGCACGGCAGCCTGCTCGACCGCCACCGCCCGCTGTGGGAGTTCCACCTCATCGAAGGCGTGGAGGGCGAGCGCTTCGCGGTCTACGGCAAGATCCACCACGCGATGATGGACGGGGTCCGCGCGATGCGGCACCTCGAGAAGGCGTTGAGCACCGACACCGAGAAGCGCGACATGGCGCCGTTCTGGGCCGTCGACCCGCGCCCGGGCCGCGAGAGCCGCCCGGTCGGCGAGAAGGCGCCCGCGTCGACGGGAGCGCTCGGGACCGCGCGCGAGTACGTCGGCGGCGCACTACGCACCGCGGGCACGCTCGCCGAGACGGTCGGCCAGTCCCTCAACGTGGGCCCGGCGCTGGTGTCGTCGCTGTACCGCGGCCTGGTCGAGCACGAGCTGGCGCTGCCGTTCGAGGCGCCGCCGTCGATGCTCAACGTCCCGATCACCGGGGCCCGGCGGTTCGCGGCGCAGTCGTGGCCACTCAAGCGGATCCAGCGGGTCCGCGAGCGCACCGGGACGACGGTCAACGACGTCATGCTCGCGATGAGCGCGGGCGCGCTGCGGCGCTACCTGGAGGCGCACGACGGCCTGCCCGAGAAGCCCCTCGTGGCCGCCCTGCCCGTGGCGCTCGAGGACTCCGGGTCGGGCAACGCGCTGGGCGCGATCCTCGTCAACCTCGCCACCAACGAGCCCGACCCCGCCGAGCGGCTGCGGAAGATCCGGCAGTCGGGGCTCGCGGCCAAGGAGAACCTGCAGGGCCGCGACCCGATGACGATCGCCGCGCTGTCGGCCGTCGTCGCCGCCCCGATCGGGATGGGGCTGGTCCCGGGCGCGTCGGCGATCAACCAGGGCTTCAACCTGATCATCTCGAACGTGCCCGGCCCGAAGGACCCGCTCTACTGGGAGGGCGCGAAGCTCGACGGGATCTATCCGATCTCGGTGCCGCTCGACGGGCAGGCGCTCAACATCACGGTCATGTCGTACGCGGACGACATGGAGATCGGGGTGACCGGCGACCGGCGCGCGGTGCCGCACCTGCAGCACCTGCTCGGCTACCTCGAGGAGGCGCTGGTCGAGCTGGAGGCGGTGGCGGACGCCGCCGACGACCCGGAGCCGGAGCCGGAGTCGCAGGGCAGCGGGACGAAGGAGCGCTGAGGTGCGCCTCGTCGGCGCGTCGACGACCTAGATCTCGATCTCGGCCAGGACGTCGTGCACCCGGTCGAACAGCGGTAGGCGCGCGGTGTAGACGGCCGCGTCGTCACCCGGGCGCAGCGTCTCGCCGAGGGGGATGCGCTCGGCGGCGCCGACCAGCGCGTCGGGACCCGGCGGGAGCAGGCCGACGCCCTGCATCCCGAGCAGCGCGGCGCCGAACGCCGAGCCCTGGTCGACGGTGGGGAAGCCGACGGGCACGTCGAGGGCGTCGGTGAGCATCCGCCGCCACAGCGCGCTGCGGGCGAAGCCGCCGGTGGCGCGCACCTCGTGGACGGCGAGGTCGGCCTCGCGCATCGCGTCGAGCACGAGGCGCAGCTGCAGGCAGACGCCCTCCAGCAGGGCGCGCGTGACGTGCCCCGCGGTGTGGCGGCGGTGCAGGCCGACGAGCGCGCCGGCGCCGCCGACGTCCCAGTGCGGGGCGCGTTCCGGGAGCAGGTGGGGCAGGGCGAGCAGGCCGTCGGCCCCGGCGGGGACGCCGGTCGCGGCGGCGAGCAGATCGTCGACGTCGCGGTGCAAGGTCTCGTGCGCCCAGTCGAGGACCAGTCCGCCGTTGGTGATCGCCCCGCCGACGACCCAGCGCTGGTCGGCGAGGCCGTAGCAGAACACGCGCCCGCGGGGGTCGACGGCGGGACGTTCGACGGTGACGCGCAGCGCCCCGCTGGTCCCGATCGAGCACGCGGCGACGCCGGGACGGACGGCGCCGACGCCGAGGTTCGCGAGCGGTCCGTCGCCGCCCCCGGCGACGACGGGGACGCCGGTGGGCAGGCCCCAGCCAGGGTCGCGCAGCCGTCCGACGACGGCGTTCGGGGCGACGGGTTCGCCGAGGGCGGAGGCGGTGATGCCGGCGATGTCCAGGGCCTCGGGATCCCACGTGCCGGTGGCGATGTCGAACAGGCCGGTGCCCGACGCGCACGAGGTGTCGGCGACCCGGGCGCCGGTGGCGCGGGCCAGCACGAACTCCTTGATCCCGCCCCACGTGTGTGCGGCGGCGTGCAGGCTGGGGCGCGCGCGGTGCAGCCAGGCGAGTTTCACCAGCGGGCTCATCGGGTGCACCGGGGTGCCGGTGCGCCGGTGCAGGGCGAGCGCGTCGGCGTGGGCGCGGAGCTCGCGGGCGGTGTCGCTCGCGCGGCTGTCGGCCCACGTGATGAGCGGGCCGAGCGGGTCGCCCCCCGCGTCGAGGGCGAGCAGCCCGTGCATCGCCGAGCTGAACGACAGCGCCGCGACGCGGGCGGGGTCGAGGTCGGCGACGGCGTCGCGCACGGCGTCGCCGACCGCCTCGTACAGCGCCTCGGGGTCCTGGACGGCGGCGCCGGGCTCGGGCTCGTCGAGGTGGTGGGGCGCCTCGCCGTGGCCGGCGACAACTCGGTCGGCGCCGTCGGCGGAGAACGCGACGGCCTTGGTGGCCGTGGTGCCGATGTCGACACCGAGCACGAGGTCGGGCGTCACAGGACCAGGCTCGCGAGCAGCACGACGATCAGACCCACCACCGAGACGATCGTCTCCATCACCGACCAGGTGCGGAACGTGTCGCGCACCGACATGCCGAAGTACTCGCGGACCAGCCAGAAGCCGGCGTCGTTGACGTGCGAGAAGAACACCGAGCCGGCGCCGATCGCGAGCACCACGAGCACGGGGTTCACAGTCGGGTCGACGGCGAGCACCGGGGCGACGATGCCGGCCGCGGTCACGGTGGCGACGGTGGCCGAGCCCGTCGCGAGCCGGATGATCACCGCGACGAACCAGGCGAGCAGGAGCACCGGGATGCCCGCGCCCGCGACCGCCTTGGCCAGGGCGTCACCGATGCCGGAGTCGATGAGGACCTGCTTGAACCCGCCGCCGGCGCCGATGATCAGCAGGATCGAGGCGGCGGGAACGAGGCCGGCGGCGGCGAGCGACGACACCTCGGAGCCCGGGAGACCCCGGCGGAACCCGAAGGTCCACAGGGCCAGCAGCAGCGCGAGCAGCAGGGCCACCACGGGCTCGCCGAGGAACTCGGCGACGCTCTTCACGCCACCGTCGGGCAGGGCGACGTCGGCGACGGTGCGCAGGAGCATGAGCACGACGGGCAGCAGGATCGTCGTCAGCGTGGCCGCCAGCCCGGGCCGCGGGCGGGTCACCGTGTCCGTGCCGACCGAAGGGCTCCCTCGCTCGGAAGAGCCGGCGGGGGGAGCCCCTGGTCGGGACGACTCGCCCGCCCCGGAATCCGACGAAGGGTTCCCCTCGCCGGCTGTATCGACCGAGGGGGCCCTTCGGTCGGAAGCAGGCGCGCCGGAACCGCCGGGGACCGCGACGAGGCCGGGCGGGGGCGAGGCGGTCGCCCGCCGGGCGGCGTCGTTCGCGAAGAGCGGTCCCGCGACGGCCACGGTCGGGATCGCGAGGACGAGGCCGACGAGCAGGGTGAGGCCGAGGTCGGCGCCGAGGGCGTCGACGGCGACGAGCGGGCCGGGATGCGGGGGCACGAAGGCGTGCAGCACCGACAGTCCGGCCAGTGCCGGGATACCGACGCGCAGGATCGCCGAGCGTCCCTGCTCGTCGCGGCCGTCGACGGCGTCGGCCGGCAGCATCCGCACCGCGACCACGAACACGACGGGCAGGACGAGCACGACGCCGATCTCGAAGAACAGCGGGATGCCGAGGACCATCGCCAGGCCCGCGACGGCCCACGGCAGCGTGCGGTGGCCGGAGCGGCGCAGGATCGTCTCGGCGAGCAGGTCGGCGCCGCCGGAGGCGGCCAGCAGCTTGCCGAGCATCGTGCCCAGGCCGAGCACGATCCCGACGTCGCCGAGAGTGCTGCCGACGCCGTCGGTGAACGACTCGACCGTGCCCTCGGGGCCGAGGCCGGCGGCGAGGCCGAGCACCAGCGACCCCACCATCAGCGCCGGGAACGCGTGCAGCCGCAGGCGCGAGGTGATCAGGACGATCACCAGGACGACCACGGCCGCGGCCGTCACCACCAGGCGGGTGTCGCTCGCGGTCCACATGCCGGGTCCTGTTCCCCGACACGACCGGCGCCACCCTGCCGCCCCGTCCTGCGCCTGCGGGAGGCCGCGCCTAGGCTCGCCCGCGGAGGCGTCAGGGTGCCTGGTGGCCCCCGCGGTCTTCAACACCGTAGTGGCCGGGTATCTCGGCCAGGCGGGTTCGATTCCCGTCCGCCTCCGCCACCTCCCCCGGGTCCAGACGCCGTGCCCGAGGCCACCACACCACCACGCGAGGAGTTCCTGCATGGGCGTGCGCACCTGGCTGGGCGAGTGGCCGATGCTCCGGCAGGCCACCGGCCCGGACCCGCTCGGCCGCGGCACGTCCGTGGAGTCGCCGCGGACGCAGGCGCTCACGCCGCGCACGCAGGACGCCGACGAGGTCGTCAAGTCGGTGTGCCCCTACTGCGCCGTGGGGTGCGGGCAGAACATCTACGTGCGCGACGGGCGCGTCACCCAGATCGAGGGCGACCCCGACTCCCCCGTCTCCCGCGGGCGGCTGTGCCCGAAGGGGTCGGCGTCGACGTCGCTGGTCACGTCGCCGACGCGCGTGACGACCGTGAAGTACCGGCGGCCGTACGGCACCGAGTGGGAGGACCTCGACCTCGACACGGCGGTCGACATGATCGCCGACCGGGTCCTCGACGCCCGCCGCAAGGGCTGGCAGGACACCGACGACTCCGGGCGCGTCCTGCGGCGCACGCTGGGCTTGTCGAGCCTCGGCGGCGCGACGCTGGACAACGAGGAGAACTACCTCATCAAGAAGCTGTTCATGGCGCTCGGTGCGATCCAGGTGGAGAACCAGGCGCGCATTTGACACAGCGCCACCGTCCCCGGTCTGGGGACCAGCTTCGGCCGCGGAGGGGCCTCGAACTTCCAGCAGGACCTGCAGTTCTCCGACTGCATCGTCATCGAGGGCTCGAACATGGCGGAAGCCCACCCGGTGGGCTTCCAGTGGGTGATGGAGGCCAAGGCCCGCGGCGCCAAGATCATCCACGTCGACCCCCGCTTCACGCGCACCAGCGCGGTCGCCGACCTGCACGTCCCGTTCCGGGCCGGCGCGGACATCGCGTTCCTCGGCGGGCTCATCAACTACGTGCTCACCGAGGGCAGGGACTTCCGCGAGTACGTCACGACGTTCACGAACGCCGCGGAGCTCGTCGGTGAGGACTTCGCCGACGCCGACGTCGAGGGCGTGTTCTCCGGCTACGACGCCGAGACCGGGCGCTACGACCCGATCTCGTGGCAGATGGAGGGCTCCTACGAGGCCCCGGCCGCGGGCATGCGCGACCACTGGGAGCCCGAGCTGCGCGAGGAGCACGCGGCGTTCACGTCGGACACCGCGGGCGGCGCCGGCGACCAGGCCTACGCGCCGTCGGACCCCGAGCGCGACGACACCCTGCAGCACCCGCGCTGCGTCTACCAGGTGCTCAAGCGGCACTACGCGCGCTACACGCCCGAGGCCGTCGCGTCGGTGTGCGGCATGCGCGTCGAGCAGTTCCTCGAGGTCGCCGAGGAGATCACGAACAACTCGGGCCGCGAGCGCACGACGGCGTGGGTGTACTCGGTGGGCTGGACGCACCACACGGTCGGGGCGCAGTACATCCGCGCGGCGTCGATCCTGCAGACGCTGCTGGGCAACATGGGACGCCCCGGCGGCGGCATCCTCGCGCTGCGCGGGCACGCGTCGATCCAGGGCTCGACCGACATCCCGACGCTCTACGACCTGCTGCCGGGCTACATCCCCATGCCCAACGCGCACCTGCACTCCGACCTGCAGAGCTTCCTCGACGCGGACGCGGCCAAGACCGGGTTCTGGGGCCACATGGACGCCTACCTGGTCAGCCTGCTCAAGGCGTGGTGGGGCGACGCGGCGACACCGGAGAACGACTTCGCGTTCGACTACCTGCCGCGCCTGACCGGCAACCACGGCACGTACGGCATCGTGCGCGACCAGATCGACCGCAGGACGTTCGGCTACTTCCTCGTCGGCGAGAACCCGGCGGTCGGGCACGCGAACGGCAAGATGCAGCGCCTCGGCCTGGCGAACCTGGAGTGGCTCGTCGTCCGGGACATGCAGATGATCGAGTCGGCGTCGTTCTGGAAGGACGGCCCCGAGATCGAGACCGGGGAGCTGCGCACCGAGGACATCGCCACCGAGGTCTTCTTCCTGCCGTGCGCGAACCACACCGAGAAGTCGGGCACCTTCACCAACACCCAGCGACTGCTGCAGTGGCGGCGCGAGGCGGTGCACCCGCCGGGTGACGCGCGCTCGGAGCTGCACTTCTACTTCCACCTGGGCACGAGGATCCGCGAGAAGGTGGCCGAGGCCCATCGCCGTGGGACACCCACGCCCGAGCAGATCGAGCGCGACCGCCCGATCCTCGACCTGACGTGGGACTACGACACGTTCGGCGTGCACGCCGAGCCGGACCCGCAGTCGGTGCTGGCCGAGATCAACGGTTTCGACGCCGACGGCAACCACCTGTCGAGCTACACGCAGATGCGCGCCGACGGGTCGACGCGCGCCGGCTGCTGGATCTACACCGGGGTGTACGCCGACGGCGTCAACCAGGCCGACCGCCGCAAGCCCGGCGCCGAGCAGACGTGGGTCGCTCCGGAGTGGGGCTGGGCGTGGCCGGCGAACCGCCGCATCCTCTACAGCCGGGCCTCGGCCGACGCCGAGGGCAGGCCGTGGAGCGAGCGCAAGGCGTACGTCTGGTGGGACGCCGACGCCGGGCGGTGGGTCGGCCACGACGTCCCCGACTTCGAGGCCACGAAGGCGCCGTCGTACCGGCCGCCGGAGGACGCCGTGGCCGAGGACGCGCTGTCGGGCACCGACGCGTTCATCATGCAGGCCAACGGCAAGGCGTGGCTCTACGCGCCGACCGGCCTGGCCGACGGGCCGATGCCCACGCACTACGAGCCCGTCGAGTCGCCGGTGGCCAACCTGCTGCACGACCAGCAGGACAACCCGGCGCGCGAGGACATCGACCGCGCCTGGAACCGCCTGAACCCGGCGCGCTCGGAGACGTACCCCTACGTCTTCCTGACCTACCGCCTCACCGAGCACCACACCGCGGGCGGGATGAGCCGGTTCCTCGGCTACCTCTCCGAGCTCCAGCCGGAGTTCTTCTGCGAGGTCTCCCCCGCCTTGGCCCGGGAGCGCAACCTCGAGCACCTCGGGTACGCCACGCTGATCTCGGCGCGCACCGCGATCGAGGCCCGCGTGCTCGTCACCGAGAGGATGAAGCCGCTGCGGGTCGGGGACCAGGTCGTCCACCAGATCGGGCTGCCCTACCACTGGGGGTCGAACGGACTGTCCGTCGGCGACCCGGCGAACGACCTGCTCGGCGTGGTCATGGACCCGAACGTGCACATCCAGGAGTCCAAGGTGGCGACCTGCGACATCCAGCCCGGACGCCGCCCGCGCGGGCCGGCGCTGCTGGACTTCGTCGCGTCGTACCGCCGCAAGGCCGGCGTGGAGCCAGGAGGCATCACCTGATGACGAACGTGTCGGGGGCGAGCGACGCGACGGGAAAACTGTGGGACGCCTTCTCCGGGGCGACGACGTCGCTGTCCGGGCCCTTGCCCGACCCCACGGCGGACGCCGGGTGGTCCGCCGAGCACCCGAAGCGGGTCGGCTTCTTCACCGACACCTCGGTGTGCATCGGCTGCAAGGCCTGCGAGGTGGCGTGCAAGGAGTGGAACCTGGTGCCCGACGACGGCACCGACGCCTCCGACCTCTACCGCCTGACCGGCATGTCGTACGACAACACCGGCGACCTCGGCGCCTCGACGTGGCGGCACGTCGCGTTCATCGAGGACGTACGACCGCTCGGGTCGGCGACGACGGGGCACCTGCCGTCCGGACTGCCGGCTCTCGGTGGTGCCCCGCCCCGGGACGCCGCGACGGCCCCGCCCAGCCCGGATCCCGCCCACCCGGGCACGGTCGACCTGCTCGCGCTCCTGCCCGACTCCGGCGCCCACGGCCAGCAGACCCCCGACGACGAGCGCGACGTGCGCTGGCTGATGTCGTCGGACGTCTGCAAGCACTGCACGCACGCCGGCTGTCTGGACGTCTGCCCGACCGGGGCGCTCTTCCGCACCGAGTACGGCACGGTCGTCGTGCAGGACGACATCTGCAACGGCTGCGGCTACTGCGTGCCCTCGTGCCCGTACGGCGTGATCGACGTGCGCGAGTCCGACGGCGGCGCCCACAAGTGCACGCTGTGCTACGACCGGCTCGGCGAGGGCCTGGAGCCGGCGTGCGCGAAGGCGTGCCCGACGAACTCCATCCAGTTCGGCGACCTCGACGAGCTCCAGGCGGCGGCCGACGCGCGGCTGGCGGAGCTGCACGGCCGGGGTGTCGAGGAGGCGCGGCTCTACGGGCGCGACCCGGACGACGGCGTCGGCGGCGACGGGGCGTTCTTCCTGCTGCTCGACGAGCCCGAGGTCTACGGCCTGCCGCCGGACCCGATCGTCACCACCCGCGACCTGCCCGAGATGTGGCGCAACGCGGCCCTGACCGCGGTCGGACTGGGCGCGGCGATCGTGGCGGCGTTCGTCACGGGAGGTCGACGGTGACGCGGGAGACGCACCGGAGCGGAGCTCGACCATGACCGATGCGAACCCGGCGGAGATGCCGGAGCGGGCGCGGGTCGACCACGACGCGGTGACGCCACGGCGGGGCGGTCGTGAGCAGCTGCAGGTGCCAGACGCCGAGTTCCGCTCGTACTACGGGCGCCCGATCATCAAGGCGCCGGTGTGGAAGAACCCGGACGTTCCGCTCTACCTGTTCCTCGGCGGGCTGGCGGCCACGTCGGCCGGGCTCGGGGCGCTGGGCGGGGCGACCGGCCGTCCCACCCTGCGGCGCACCGGGCGTCTCGCCGCCGCGGGCGGCGCGCTCGGCGGGACCTTCTTCCTCGTCCACGACCTGCACCGGCCGACGCGGTTCCTGCACATGCTGCGGGTGTTCAAGCCGACGTCACCGCTGTCGGTGGGCACGTGGATCCTCTCGCCGTTCGCGACGTTCGCGGCCGCGACGGCGGCGTCCGAGGTGACGGGGCTGTTCCGCCGCGCGGGCGACGTCTCGGGGGCGGCGTCGGCGGTGATCGGGCCGGCGCTCGGTACCTACACCGCGGTCCTGTTCTCCAACACCGCCGTACCGACCTGGCACGAGGCGCACCGCGAGCTGCCGATCGTGTTCGCCGGCAGCGCGGCGGCCGCCGGCGGCGGGATGGGCCTGCTCGGGGCGTCGGTGCGCGATAACGTGCCCGCCGCGCGGCTCGCCGTGGCGGGCGCGGCGGTGGAGCTCGCGGCGGGCGAGCTCATGGAGCGCAAGCTCGGGCTGCTCGGCGACGTCTACCGGAAGGGCCGGGCGCACACGCTGATGCGGGCGTCGAAGGCGTGCCTCGCGGCCGGGGCCGTCGGGGCACTGGTGGGACGGCGTCGTCGCTGGTCGGCGGCCCTCTCGGGGCTCGCGCTGATGGCGGGCTCGGCGCTGACCCGGTTCGGCGTGTTCGACGCGGGCATCGCGTCGGCGAACGACCCGGCGCACATCGTCGTGCCGCAGCGCGAGCGGATCGCGCAGCGCCAGGCGTCGACCGCGACCGACCCGACCCCGCCGGACCGGACCTTCGCCTGACCCATGTGCGTACTTTCCGGGCCCGTAGCCCCGGAAAGTGCTCACAAGGCGCCGGGGACACGGTCGTGTGACGATCGGTGGCCGTGACAAGCGCGCAGGTCGGGACGCGACGGACCCCGGCCCCGTGGGCGGTGGCGCTGGGGTTCGCCGTGCTCGTCGTCGGCGGGCTGCTGTGGGCGAAGTGGGCCCCCTACTGGGTGAAGGTGCCGTCGGTGGCGGGCTCGCACTCGCTGGGGCCGTCGATCCTCACCGGCGGTGAGCCTGCCCCGCCCGGGGTGTCGCTGGCGGCGGGCCTGCGGTTCGCGGGCACGTACTTCCTCGCGATCTGGCCGGCCCTCGTCGTCGGGCTCGTGCTCGCGGCGGCGGTGCAGGTGGCGCTGCCCCGGGCATGGCTCGCAAGGTCGTTCGGGGGCGCCGGTCTCTCGGGCGGCATCCGGGGCAGCGCGCTGGCGTTGCCGTCGATGATGTGCTCGTGCTGCGCGGCGCCGCTCGCGGTCGGGCTGCGCCGGCGCGCCGCGGGGCTCACCGCGACCCTCGCCTACTGGCTCGGGAACCCGGCGCTGAACCCGGTGGTGCTCGCGTTCTGCGCGTTCGTGCTGCCGTGGCAGTGGACGGTGCTGCGGGCTGCGTCCGGGGTGGCGGTCGTCGTCGCGGCGGTGGCCCTGGGCCGGTGGTGGGCGCGGCGGTCGCCGCCGGGTGCCGGGTTCTCCGAGGTGGCCGTCGAGGACGAGCCGGTGGACGACCGGCCGCTGCTCGTGCGCTTCCTCGCGGCGCTGGGCGGGCTGTCGGTCCGGTTGCTGCCGGAATACCTGCTGCTGGTGGTCGCGCTGGGTGCGTTCCGCGGCGTGCTGTTCCCGGTCGGGGCGTCGTGGCTGACCGGCACCGCGGTCGTGCTGGGTGTCCTGGTGCTGGCCGTCGCGGGGACGTTGCTGCCGATCCCGACCGGCGCCGAGGTGGCCGTCGTCGCCGCGCTGCTCGCCGTCGGGGTGTCCGGCCCGCTCGCGGCCGCCCTCCTGATCACGTTGCCCGCGCTGAGCCTGCCGTCGCTGCTCATGGTCCGGAACGCGTTCCCGCGCCGGCTGCTGGTGTCGGTGACCGGGGTGGTCGTCGGTGTCGGGGTGCTGACGTCGATGGGGGCGTGGGCCGTCGGTCTCTGAGCGCTGTCTTGTCGCGCTGTCTTCCCGTGCAGCCCCGGAGCGCACAATGGCCCGGTGGACGACGACCCGCGGCGGCGCGTGCCGCGCACGGACACGGTGCTGGCCGACGCGCGGCTGGAGCCGGCGCTCGCGACGCTGGGCCGCGCGCGCGTCAAGGAGGTCGTCGTCGCGGCGCAGGGCCGGGCGCGGGCCGGGGAGATCACGCCGGAGGCGGTGGCGGACGAGGTGTTCGCGACCCTGCCGCCGACCGCTGCGTCCCTCCGGTCGGTCGTCAACGCCACCGGGGTGCTGCTCCACACGAACCTGGGTCGCGCGCCGCTCTCGGCGGCGGCCCGTGACGCGCTGGGCGTCGCGGCGGGGACGACGGACGTGGAGCTGGATCTCGTCTCCGGCGAGCGGGGTCGGCGGGGGGCGGGCGCTCTGGAGGCGCTGGCGGCGGCGGTTCCGGACGCCGGGGGCGTGCACGTCGCCAACAACGGGGCGGCGGCGCTGATCCTGGCGGCGACGGCGTTGGCGGGCGGAGACAGTCAGGAGAGCACGCCGACCGGGGAGCGGAGCTGGACCGGTCGGGGCGGCAAGGAGATCGTCATCGCGCGCGGCGAGATGGTCGAGATCGGCGACGGCTTCCGGCTGCCCGACCTGCTCGAGTCGACCGGCGCGCGGCTGCGCGAGGTCGGCACCACCAACCGCGTGCACCGGGCGGACTACGCGGACGCGATCGGGCCCCAGACCGGGATGATCCTCAAGGTCCACCCCTCGAACTTCGTCGTCACCGGGTTCACGTCGACGGTGCCGGTGTCCACGCTGACGGACCTCGGCGTCCCGGTCGTGAGCGACATCGGCTCCGGGCTGCTCGCGCCGCACCCGCTGCTGCCCGACGAGCCCGACGCGACGAGCGAACTGCGCGCCGGGGCGTCGCTGGTCACGGCGTCGGGCGACAAGCTGCTCGGGGGCCCGCAGGCCGGGCTGCTGCTCGGGGACGCCGACCTCGTGCACGGGCTGCGTCGCCACCCCCTGGCGCGGGCGCTGCGCGTCGACAAGCTGACGTTGGCCGCGCTCGAGGCGACACTGCGCGGCCCGGTGCCGCCGGTGCGTGCTCTGCTCGAGGCTCCGGTGGCGTCGTTGCGTGCCCGGGCCGCCGACGTGGCGACGCGGATCGGGCCGCCGGCGGAGGCCGTCGACTGCGTGGCCCAGGTCGGCGGGGGCGGCGCGCCCGGGGTGGAGCTGCCCAGTGCCGGGGTGGCGCTGCCGTCGGCGCTGGCCGCGGCGTTGCGTCTCGAGGCCGACCCCGTGGTGGCGCGCGTCGAGCAGGGCCGGTGCGTCCTGGACCTGCGCTCGGTGCCGCCGGAAGCCGACGCGCAGCTGGTGTCGGCGGTACGGGCGGCGCTGGCGTGAGGGTCGTCGCCACCGCGGGGCACGTCGACCACGGGAAGTCGACGCTGGTCCGCGCGCTGACCGGGATGGAGCCCGACCGCTGGGCCGAGGAGCGCCGGCGGGGCATGACGATCGACCTCGGGTTCGCGTGGACGACGCTGCCCGGGGACGACGAGCCGGTCGCGTTCGTCGACGTCCCCGGGCACGAACGGTTCGTCACGCAGATGCTCGCCGGCGTGGGCCCGGTGCCGGCGACGATGTTCGTGGTCGCGGCCGACTCGGGCTGGATGCCGCAGTCGACCGAGCACCTCGACGCGCTCGACGCGCTCGGGGTGCGCGACGGTCTGCTCGTCGTCACCCGCAGCGACCTCGCCGATCCGGAGCTCGCGCGGGACGAGGCGCTGGAACATCTCGGGGAGTCGTCGCTGGGACGGCTGCCGGCGGTGTGCGTGTCGGGGGCGACGGGCTCCGGTCTCGATTCCCTGCGGACGGCCCTGCTCGAGCTGGTGCGCGGTCTCCCCCGTCCCGACGTGGACGCGGACGTGCGGCTGTGGGTCGACCGCGCGTTCACGGTGCGGGGTGCGGGCACGGTCGTCACCGGCACCCTCGGGGCCGGGACCGTGCGGGTGGGCGACGAGCTGGCGCTCGGCTCGCGGGTCGTGTCCGTGCGCGGGTTGCAGGCGCTGGGCGAGTCGGTGGACCCGGTGCGCGCGGTGGCGAGGGTGGCGCTGAACCTGCGGGGGGTCGGGCTCGACGAGGTGGGGCGCGGGGACGCGCTGACCACGCCGGGCCGATGGCTGCGCAGCGACGTCGTCGACGTCCGGGTGGGGCCGCCGCGGGGTTCGTCGGCGGCGGTGGATCTTCCGCGGCAGGTGATGCTGCACGTCGGGTCGGCGGCGGTGGCGGCGCGGGTGCGGCCGTTGTCGCGCTCGGACGTGCCCGATTCGGACGTCACCCGGACCGTGCGGCTGACCTTGCGCGAACCGTTGCCGCTGCGTCCCGGTGACCACGCGCTGCTGCGCGACCCGGGCGCGCACCGGGTGCTGGGCGGGGTGACGGTGCTCGACGTCCGCCCGCCCGCGCTGCGGCGGCGGGGCGCGGCGCGCGTGCGCGCCGAGGAGCTGTCGGCCACGGACGGGGCCCCGGACGCGCACGGGGAGCTCGCGCGCCGGCGGCTGATGAAGCGCGAGGAGCTGGTGGCGCTGGGCGTCGACGTCCCCGACGACCTCCCCTCGGTGGCGGGGTGGTTGGTGGACCCGTCCTGGTTGTCGACGTCGGCGCCGCGTCTCGTGGAGGCCGTGACCGCGCACGCCGCGGAGCAGCCGCTGGACGCCGGGCTGCCGGCGAAGGCGGCCGCGCAGGCCCTCGGCCTGCCCGAGCCGCGCCTGCTCGACCTCGTGCTCGCCGAGTCCGGGGCCTCGTCGCTGGTGGCCGCCGACGGGCGGATCCGGCCGCGCGAGGCCGGCGGGCTGCCCGACGCCGTGCGCGCGGCGGTGGCGACGGTGCGCTCCGACCTGTCCGACGCGCCGTTCGCAGCCCCCGAGGCGGGTCGGCTCGCGGAGCTGGGCCTGCGGACCCGCGAGCTGGGCGCGGCGGTGAAGGCCGGGGCGCTGCTCAAGGTCGGCGACGGGATCTACCTCGGGCCGGATGCCGTGGAGGTCGCCGTCGCCCGGCTGGCGGACCTGCCCTCGCCGTTCTCGCTCTCCGAGGCGCGCCAGGCGCTGGGCACCACGCGCCGCGTCGCGGTCCCGCTGCTCGAGTACCTCGCGCGCCAGGGCCGCACCCGCCGCGACGACGAGGGCCGGCACGCGCTGCGGTAGTGCGAGCGCTGCGGTAGTGCGAGCGCTGCGGTAGTGCGAGCGCTGCTGCGGTCGTGCGAGCGCTGCTGCGGTAGTGCGAGCGATGCGGCATCGCTGGCGTCTGACGCCAGGATCGCCACAGCCTCGCTCGCGCGACACGCCGACTGAGGTGTCTCAGCGTGGCGGCCACGCTGACGAGTCCAAGACAGCACGCCGAGAGGGTCAGGAAATCCGCCCCGATCACGAGGGTCCCCTCGCTACCGGTGAGCGGGCCAGGATCGGGTGATGGACCTGCGGCGCGACGTCAGGCTGGGCATGCGCCTGGCCGTCGCGCGCGCCGGCGGGTTTGGCGACGGCGCTGGCCGGCGCGACCCCGTCCTGCGTCTGCTCTGCCGGCCCTGGCTCGACGACCCGCGGCCCGTCCAGCGACAGCTGCGCGAGCCGCACCGGCGTCCTCGTCGTCGCCACCCACGCGATGTGCCGCGACCTCGTCCGCGACCGCCACCTCAGTGCGGACCCGCAGCGGCGGCTCGCTCGGCGGCGCTGTCGAGGGCGAGCGGGACCGCTGCTCGAGCCCGTCGACCTGTCCTTCCTCGGGATGGACTCGCCCGAGCACACGCGCCTGCGGCGCCTCGTACCAAGCTACTTCGCCCCGGCCCGCGTCATCGGCTACGAGCGCTGGTCGTCGCGCTCTCGGAACGGCTGGCCGACGACGCTGCCCGGCGGGGGCGGTTCGACGTCGTCGCCGACGTCGCCAGTCGCCGTCATCGCCGTCATCCTCGGGGGGCCGGACGCCGACGCGGGGGCGTTCGCCCAGTGGGGCCGCGCCGTGGCCGCCGGTCTCGGCGGGGTGCGCTCCCTGCGCGCACTGCACGGACTCGAGGTCGCGATCGGCGAGCTCCGGACGCTGCTCGGCGACCATCTGGAGAAGCGCCGCCACGACCCGGCCGACGACCTCGTCAGCCACCTCGTCGCCGAGGACGCCGACGCGCAGGAGACGATCAGCCTCGCGGCTCTGCTGCTGCTCGCCGGGTTCGAGACGCCGAGCACACTGCTGCCCAACGCCGTCGCCGCGTTGACCGACGCGCGCGACCCGTGGGCACACCTGTCCGCCGATCCGGGCCGCACCGCCGACGCCGTCGAGGAGAGCCTGCGGTTCGACGCACCGATCCAGTTCACCGCGCGGACGCCGCACGAGACGCTGCGCCTCGGTGACCGCGCCGTCGCGCCGGACACGGTCGTCATGGCCATGCTGGGTGCCGCCGGCCGCGACCCGGCCGTGCACGCCGACCCCGACGTCGTCGACCTCGACCGCCCGACGCGCGGCGAACACCTGGCGTTCTCCGGCGGCATCCACTACTGCCTCGGCGCGCCGCTGGCCCGGCTCGAGGGGCGGATGGCACCGGCGGCGCTCGCGGAGCGGATGCCGACGCTGCACCGGGAGGACGGCGCGGTGCGCCGGCGCTCGCTGCTGCTGAGCTACCAGCGGCTACCGGTCGCCGTGTGAGGGTGCCTCGGCGTGTCGCGCCGGCGAGCATGTGGCGATCCTGGCGTCAGACGCCAGCAACGCCGCATCGCTCGAAACAGCCGCCTACGCAGTCGGCGGGTCCGAGAGGTCGGCGCGCAGGGTCGCGAGGGTCCGGGTGAGCAGGCGCGAGACGTGCATCTGCGACACACCGACGCGTTCGGCGATCTGGGTCTGCGTCATGCCGCCGAAGAACCGGAGCATGACGATCGTGCGCTCGCGTTCCGGGAGCTTGCGCAGGGCGGGCTGCACGGTCTCCCGGTGCTCGACCTGCTCCAGTTCCGCGTCCGCGGAGCCCAGGACGTCGGCGAGGCGCCCGCTCGACGGGTCGTCGACGAGCATGTCGTCCAGCGAGCTCGACCGGTACGCGTTCGCGGCCTCGAGAGCCTCGAGCACCTCCTCGCGGCTGCGCTGGAGGTGCTCGGCGAGCTCGCCGGCGGTGGGCGCGCGGTTGAGCTCCTGCGAGAGCAGCGGCATCGCCGACCCGATGGCCAGGCGCAGGTCCTTGAGCCGCCGGGGCACGCGCGTCGACCAGGCCTTGTCCCGGAAGTAGCGCCGCACCTCGCCGGTGATCGTCGGGACCGCGTAGGACAGGAAGTCCGAGCCCCGCTCCGGCGAGAACCGGTCGACGGCGTGGATGAGCCCGACGGTCGCGACCTGCTCGAGGTCCTCCTGCGGCTCGCCCCGCTGGGCGAACCGGCGCGCGATGTGCCGCGCGAGCGGCAGGTAGCCCTCCACGAGACGGTCGCGCAGGACCTCGCGGCGCGGGTCGTCGGTGGCCAGCCCGGCGTGCTCGGTGAGCATCGGGACGAGGTGATCGTACGAGTCCTCGTTGCGGGACCGCCGCGACGACGACTCGTCCGGCGACACGTCCTGCGGCATGTCCTGCGATGTGCCCTGCGACGTCTCCTCGGCGGCGTCCGACAGCGCGCGCGCCGGCTCGCTCACGGGTCGAGCCGTTGCTTGCGCAGGTGGATGCCGAGCCAGTCCGGGTCGGCGTCGAGCACCTGCGCGTCGTCGGTGAGCGTGGTGAGCACCCGCCACCCGAAGGTGTCCTGGCGCAGGGCGGCCTCGCCCGTCACCGGGACGCGGCAGATGACGTCGATGCGGCCCTCGGAGACCGCGAAACCGCAGCGCAGCTGGCCACCCTCGCGGGCGAGCGGGACCAGGGCCGAGCAGGCCTCGTCGACCGCCATCCGCAGGTCGGACACGGCGTCGAGGTCGAAGTCGGCCCGCGCGGCGAGATCGGCCGCCACAGCACGCACCGACGGGATCAGCGCGGGATCGGCGTGCACACGGACCTCGACCGGGGTCGGGGTCTCGGCGAGCCCGTGCGGTCCGGCGCCCGGATCGGTGGCGGTGGACGAACGATCACGCTGCTGCGGTTCCGGCGTCTGCACGGCTGCTGATCTCCGTTTCGCGGCAGGTGAGGAGGACGGTGGTACGACCACCGTATCGGCGCAGGCGACGCGGACGGCAGGGCCCCGCGCCGGTCATCCGGCCAGGGCGGCCTCGACCGACGGGTAGAGCGCGAACAGGTCGGTGAGGCCCGTGGCCTGCAGCGGTCGGCTCACCGGCCGCGAGTTCGCCACGAGGCGCAGCGCCACGTCGCGGTTGCGGGACTCGTCGAGCGCCTCGACGAGCAGCGCGAGGCCGCTCGAGCCGAGGAACTCGACCGAGAGCATGTCGAGAACGAGCACCGTGGGCTTGCCCTGGAGCTCCTCGTTCACCTTGGCGCGCAGCGCCGGCGTCGTCAGCATGTCGATCTCGCCGGCCAGCCGGATCACCGACGCGCCGTCCGATCGCTGGACGTCGACGCCGAGCGGGTCCTCCGCGGTGAGGTCGTCATCGGTGGCCACGGCGTCTGGTCCCCCTCCGGTCAGGTCGGGCGTGCGCTCGAGTGTGTCGCGAGCAGTCCCTGTCAGTCCCCCGGCAACGTACTTGCCGTCCCGCCGAGCCTACTCGTCACCCCCCGTGGGCACCTGTTCACGGCGCGGGCGGCACGTCACAGTCGTGCGCAGGCCGAAGACCCCTCGATCGAGCGTCGGACTGGGCCGTTCAGGGGCGTTTGCCGTCTCGGTCGGGAGGGGATACCGCCGTCGTCACTCCGATTCCGGGGAAACCAACTCCCCCGGTCGGACGCCCCGACTGGGAGGACCGCCATGGCCGACATCCGACTCCTGCCCGGCCCCATCATCGACGAGTGGGACTGGCAGCTCCACGGGTCGTGCCGCGGGATGGACTCGAGCTTCTTCTTCCACCCCGACGGCGAGCGCGGACCCCGTCGTGAGCACCGGGCGGCGGAGGCCAAGAAGGTGTGCGCCTCCTGCCCGGTCATCGAGCCGTGCCGGCGCCACGCCCTGGCGACGCGCGAACCCTACGGCGTCTGGGGCGGACTGACCGAGGACGAGCGGCGGGTGGCGCTGCGCACCGGCGGCCGCGCCACCGGCACGGTCGTCTACGAGGCGCGCTGACGATCTAGAGGTACTGACCGCTCCCGTCACCGCTCGGCGCGGGCCGCCCCCGCCCCTGCCGCATCTGCTCGAGCTGCCCTCGCGCGGCCATCTGCTGCGCGAGCACGGCGCTCTGGATGCCGTGGAACAGCCCCTCGAGCCACCCCAGCAGCTGCGCCTGCGCGATCCGCAGCTCGGCCTGCGACGGCGTCGCGTCGGAGGAGAACGGCAGCGTGATGCGCCGCAGCTCCTCGCGCAGTTCCGGCGCGAGCCCCTGCTCCAGCTCCCGGATCGACCGCTCGTGGATGTCCGCGAGCCGCGAGCGCCCGGCCTCGTCCAGCGGCGCCGCCCGAACCTCCTCGACGAGTTTGCCGACCATCCCCGCGACCCGCATGACCGCGCCCGGCGAGGCCACCAGGTCACCGGTCCCGGCGCCCTCCCCCGCCCCTGACGCCGCCGCGGCGGCCAGTGCGGACGAGGGCCGTTCGTCCTGATCGCTCATGGCTCCATCATGGCGCCCCGGCGACCGCCCGGCGCGTCCGGCGATCCGACCGACGAAGCGCGCATGGGGGCACCGGGGCGGGGGTAAACACCGGCCCGAGGTGAGTCGTGGACACAAGGATCGAGCTGCCCCTCGAGAACACGGGGGGCGGCGGGACCGGCACGTCGCCGGAGGCTGCGCAGACATCGGAGCGGGCCCTCGGCCCGCCGGTCGTCGTCACGCTGAGCGGACCACTGTCCGTGACGAACGCCCACCCTCTCGTGGAGCGGCTCACCGGTCTGCTGCGTGAGCACGGCGCCGTGGTCGCCGACGTGTCCGGCATCGAGCTCACCCATTCCGGCGCGGTCCACGCGTTCACCGAGGCGGCGTCGCGCGCCGGCGAGTGGCCCGAGGTCCGGCTCGCCGTGGCCGCGCCCGACCTGACGACGGCCGCGGTGCTCGTGAGCTCCCGGGTCGCCGAGCGGGTCCCGGTGCACCCCGACGTCCCCACCGCGCTGTCGCACCTCGACGAGCGCCCGGAGCTGGTGCGCGGATGGTGGCGCTTCGGCATCGACCCGCGCGCCCCCGGTGACGCCCGGCTGCACGTCCGCCGCGTCTGCGGGCGCTGGGCCGTGGACGAGGACACCCGGGAGGCCGCCGAGATCGTCGTCACCGAGCTCGTCACCAACGCGGTCGAGCACGCGGTGAGCGCCTCGGTGGTCGAGATCGAGCGCCGGGCGCACTCGCTGCGCCTGACCGTGCGCGACTTCGACCTCGCACCCCTGCCCGAGGCCCGCCTGCCCGAGCCGACGTCACCGCGCGGCCGAGGCCTCGCGATGGTCGCCGCCGTCGCGACCCGCTGGGGGGTCGACACCCACCGCGACGGCAAGACCGTCTGGGCGGAGATGACGACGGTCTGAGGCGCTACGCCGGGCGGACAGGTCCGTCGCCCGCTGCTCGAGCAGCGCCAGCACGGCGCGCTCGCCGTGTCGGCGCATCGCGTGGCCGGCGGTCCGGGAGAAACACCTGCTCGCCCCGGTGTGATCGTCACGTTTCGCGGGGGGCGGCGCGACCGATCCCGACGGTGACGACCTCCACGAAAGGTGACCGTGCTCCGCGAACCCAGCACTTCTCCCCTGGCCCCGCCGGCCGCCGTCCCCGCGTCCCCGACCACCCCCGAGGAGCGTCCGGCGGTGCCGTCGGATCTGCGCACGCTCGCGCGCCGTGCCCGCCGCGACACCGTCGCCGCGCGGGAGCTCGCCGCCACGCTGCTCGTCCGCGGCTGGAGTGCCCGACGCGCGGCCGCCCTGACCGGGCTGGCCGTGAGCTCGGTGGCCGCCCTCGCCGGGGTCCGCCGTCCCGGGACGGCCGCGCGCTCGGTCGCCGACGACGTCGCGGCCCGCGCCCGGCGGCGCGCGGAGGGCACCGAGGAGCTTCCGCCCGCGCCGCGCCGCCCGTCGGCCTGACATCCTGCGCGTCCCTCCCCCTGTCCTTCGAGACCGTCCCAGGAGACGCCGGTGATCGAGTCCGAGCTCGCCGAGCTCGCCACCGCCCACGGCGTCGCGGTGCGCTACCGCGACAGCAGCGAGCAGGAGGTCGAGGTCGACCGCGGCGTCGTCCTCGACGTCCTGACCGCCCTGGGCGTGGACGCGACCACCCCGGAGGCGCTGGCGGCGGCGGTGGAGGCGGTGCGGGCGGTCGATCCGGAGACGCTGCCGGCCACGGTCGTCGTGGACGTGGGTTCCGTTCGTCCGCTGCCCGCCCCGGGGGTGGTGACCCTCGAGGACGGCACCGAGCGCTCCGTCTCGGAGGTGCCGGGCGACCTGCCCGTCGGCTACCACCGGCTGGCGTGCCGCGGCCAGGACGTCGCGCTGGTCGTCGCGCCGCCGCGGCTGGAGGCGCCGCCGCCCACGTGGGGCTGGACGGCGCAGCTCTACGCGGTGCGGTCCGACGAGTCGTGGGGGTGCGGGGACTACGGGGACCTGGGGGCGCTGCTGTCCGGGAGCGCCGCGCAGGGTGCGGGGGCGTTGCTGGTCAACCCGCTGCACGCGCTCGCGCTGGCGCCGGAGGTCGAGCCGTCGCCGTACTCGCCGTCGAGCAGGCGGTTCCTGCATCCGTTGTATGTGCGGGTGTCGTCCCTGGCGGCGTACGCGGCGGCCCCCGAGGCGGTCCGGGCGGCGGTGGACTCCTTGCGGCCGCCCGAGGGCGACCTCGTCGACCACGACGCGGTGTGGGCGGCGAAGCGCGCGGCGCTGGAGCTGCTGCGGCCGTACGACGCCGCCGCACCGACCGACGTGGACGCGCTCGAGCCGGAACTGCGCGACGTCGCGACCTGGTACGCGCTGGCGGAACGGCACGGGAGCGATCTGCGGTCGTGGCCGGCCGGGTTGGGGCACGTGGGGGACTCCTCGGTGGTGTCGGCGCGCCGGGAGCTGGCCGACCGGGTGCTCTTCCACGCGTGGTGCCTCCAGCTGGCCGACGCGCAGCTGGCGGACGCGCACGCGCAGGCCTCCGGGATGGCGGTGGGGCTCATCGCCGACCTGGCCGTCGGGTGCTCGGCGGGCGGTGCGGACGCGTGGACGCTCGCGGACGCGCTGGCGCCGGGGGTGTCGGTCGGCGCGCCGCCCGACGACTTCAACCAGCAGGGCCAGGACTGGGCGCTGCCGCCGTGGCGCCCGGACGCGCTCGCGGCGTCGGGGTACGCGCCGCTGCGCTCGATGATCCGCGGGGTGCTGCGCCACGCCGACGGGCTGCGCGTCGACCACGTCGCGGGGCTGTGGCGGCTGTGGTGGATCCCGCCGGGGCGCGGGGCGCGCGAGGGCGCGTACGTGCACTACGACGCGCGGGCGATGCTGGCGGTCGTGGCGATCGAGGCGTCGCGGGCCGGTGCGGTCGTGGTCGGCGAGGACCTGGGGACGGTGGAGCGGTCGGTCACCGAGGGGCTCGCGGAGCACGGGATGCTCGGGTGCGCGGTGCTCTGGTTCCAGCGGGACGCCGACGGGGCGTTGCTGCCGCCGCGGCGCTGGCACCCGGAGACGTTGGCGAGCGTCTCGACCCACGATCTGCCGACGGCGGCGGGGTTCCTCGCCGACGAGCACGTGCGCGCGCGGGCCGAGGCCGGGGTGCTGACCGATGTCGACGCCGCGTACGCCGATGCCGAGCGGGACCGCGCCGAGCTGCTGCACCTCCTGCGCGCCGAGGGCTTCGAGGACACCGACGACGTGGTGCTCGCCATGCATCGACTCCTGGCGACCGCCCGCTCGCGCATCGTGCTCGCGGCGTTCACCGACGTGCTGGGCGACGTGCGGCAGCCGAACCTGCCCGGAACGATCGAGGCCTACCCGAACTGGCGCATCCCCCTCTCCCGCCCCCTCGACGCCCTCCTCACCGACCCTCGCGTCCTCGCGGTCGCCTCGGCGCTCCGCGACCGGCCGCGGTGAGCGACGTTCCCGGCGATCGCCGCGAACGTCGCTCACGAAGGGCGTCGACGGCGGAGATGCCGCGGTCGGGGAGGGCGGTCGGCGACTCCTGGTGGTACGCGCCGGGCGGGAGGATGCCCGCCGCGCCCGACCGCGCCATGACCTGCTGCTGCGAGTACACGTCCTCGCCGTGCGCGTCCTCGGGCACGTCACGCCAGAACTCGAACCCGCCGGCCTCGACCAGCCGGGCCCGGTCGAACAGCACGCACCCCGCGACCCAAGCCACCTTGTAGGGCACGTAGCGCTCGGGCGGCGGCGTCGGGGCCCCCGGCCCGTCGAGACCCACCGACTCCGCGAGGTGCAGCCCGTTCGCCGCGTTGTGCAGGCGCCAGCGGTCCCAGCCGGGCCCGTCCTTGACCAACGTCTCGGGTCCCACCGGCCCGGACCACGGGACGAACGACTCCACCTCGGCGGGCCGCCGGTCGTCGGCGTGCCCGAGCGCCTGCATCGCCGCGCCGACCATCCCGCACCCCAGCTCGCCCAGCGCCCGGTGCAGGCGCGCGAGCGCGCCGGGCTCGAGCCACACGTCGTCGTCGAGGTAGAGCACCGCCGGCGCCGTCGCGCACGACAGCAGGAACGCGCGCTGCTCGGCCATCCCCCGCGGCGGCAGGTGCCGGTGCAGCGCCACCTCGACGCCGCGGCGGCGCAGCCACCGGATCACCGTCCACGCCGACGGCGTCTCCCACGAGGCGTCGCCGTCGGACTGGTCGGAGATCGTCAGCGAGAAGTCCACCCCGGTCTGCGCGGCGAGCCCGGCGAGCGTCGTCGCCAGCTCGACCGGCCGGCTCCGGGTGGGCACGAGCACGTCGATCACGAGGGACCACCCCGGATCCGCTCGACGATCGCGCTCGTCGACCGGTCGGGCAGGTAGTCGAGGATGACCACGCGTCCGCCGTACGCGCCGACCGTCGCCGACTCGCGCAGCATCTCGGGCGTGTAGTCGCCGCCCTTCGCGTACACGTCGGGCGCCAGCAGCTCGAGCAGCTCGGCGGGGGTGTCGTCGTCGAACACCGTGACGTGGTCGACGCAGCTCAGCGCGCCGATCACCGCCGCCCGGTCGGCGAGCGAGTTCACCGGTCGCGACGGGCCCTTGAGCCGGGCCACCGAGTCGTCGGAGTTCAGCGCCACGATCAGCACATCGCCGAGGCGCTTGGCCTGGTTCAGCGAGGCGACGTGCCCGCGGTGCACGACGTCGAAGCAGCCGTTGGTGAACACCACCCGCCGGCCCGCGACGCGCTGCTCGTCGACGATCGCGGCCAACGAGGCCGCGTCGAGCAGCGGGCCCTCCGCCGCCGCGACCCGCTCGGCGAGCTCGCCGGTGCCGCACACCGAGGTCCCGGGCCGGCCCACCACGACGTCCGCGGCGGCCTGCGCCAGCTCGGCGGCGGTGGCGGCCGGGGTACCCGCGGCCAGCGCGAGCACCAGCGCGGCCGTGAACGTGTCGCCCGCGCCGCAGGTGTTGGCCTCCGACGCCGGGCGCGCGAACGTCCGGTGCGCCGGGGCAGGGCGATCACCGACATCGGGCAGCAGCAGCGCCCCGTCCCGGTCCAGGGTGACGACGACGGCGCCGGCCCCGGACCGTTCCCGCAGCTCGGCGCCCGCGGCCTCGGCGGCGGCCACCCGGTCGGGCCCGCCGAGGTCGCGGCCCAGCATGGTCGCCGCCTCCCCCGCGTTCGGGGTGACGACGTCGGGGCGCGCCGGCGCCCAGCGCGCGGGGTCGTGGGCGTCGACGACGAGCCGGAAGGTCCGCTCCCCCGGGCGTCCCAGGAGGTCGACGACACCGTCGAGCGCGCCGCCGTCGTAGTCGCAGACCACGACCGCGTCGGCCCCGTCGACGGCCCGGCGCAGCGCCGCGTGCAGCGCGTCGCGGGTCTCACGACCCAGCGGCGCGCGCGACGACGTGTCGAAGCGCGCGACCAGCGCGTCGTCCGCGAGCACCCGGCGCTTGGCCGCGGTCGGTCGGGTCGGGTCGGTGACCACGCCGTCGGTGTCGACGCCGTGGGCCGCGAGCAGCTCGCGCACGGTGGCGGCGTCGGCGTCGTCACCCAGGACCGACACCAGCTCGGTCCGCGCCCCGAGCGCGGCGAGGTTGGCGGCGGTGTTGGCGGCGGCGCCCGGCGAGCCGCGGGTGTGGTCCACCTCCACGACCGGCACGGGCGCCTCGCGCGAGAGCCGCCGCGACGGGCCGGTCAGCCACTGGTCGAGCACGGTGTCGCCGAGCACGACCACGCGCGGGGCCGCGGCGGCCAGCCGGGCGGGGAGATCCGCGGCGAGCGGGGCGGCGTCGAGCGGCGCGGCCGAAGGACGCTCGACCTCGGGCGCGGCCATCAACCGTCCGCCCTTCCGGGGGAACCCGCACGGGTGCGATCGGCGGCACGCGTTCCCGCCGCACGGCGCTGCAGCAGCGACCTCGGTACTGTCGCTCCCCGCCCCGTCACCGACGGGGTGACCCGTGCTTCCCGGGAGTGCCGATGGCCGACGAGCAGCTCACGCCCGACTCCGCCGACGTCTCGGCGAGCCTGGTCAGTCCGGAGATCGCGGTGGTGCGCCCGGTCGGCGACGTCGACACGGCCACCGCGACGCCCCTGCGCGTGGCGATCCAGGAGCAGGTCACGGCGGGTGCGCGGCACGTGGTGCTGGACCTCTCGGGCGTCGAGTTCATGGGCTCGGCGGGGCTGGCGCTGCTGATCGCCGAGCGCGAGGCCGCGATCGCTCGCGAGGGTGAGCTGCGTCTGGCCGGCGTGCCGCGCACCGCGGGCCGGGCGCTGAGCCTCACCGGGCTCACCGAGCTGTTCGACACCTATCCGGACGCGGACGCGGCGGCGGCCGGCCTGCGCTGACGTCGAGCGGCTCACGGGTACGAGCCCTCCTCCGACGAGGTCACCACGAGCTCCCGCACCTCGCTGCCCGCGGGCCGGGTCAGCGCGTAGAGCACGGCGTCGGCGGTCTGGACGGGGTCGTTGAGCTGGGCGTCGGCGCCCGGCTTGTACTGGTCGGGGCGGTCGTCGAAGAAGTGGGTCCACATGCCGCCGGGGACCAGCAGCGTCACCCCCACGCGGCCGGCGGTCTCGGCGGCGAGCGCGCGGGTGAAGCCGACGACCCCGAACTTCGACGCGCAGTACGCGGTCGCGTCGGACACCGCCTTGACCCCGAGGGTCGAGGAGACGGTGACGACCTTGCCGTGCCGCCGCTCGAGCTCCGGCAGTGCGGCGCGGACGACGGCGGCGGTGCCGAGCAGGTTCACCGCGACGACACGGTCCCACTCGCCGGGGTCGACCTCGACGAGCTTGCCGCAACGGTCGATGCCGGCGGCGGTGACGACGGCGTCGAGCCCGCCGACCTGCTCGCTCGCGCGGGCGACGGCGCCCTCGGCGGCGCGGGGGTCGGCGAGGTCGACCTCGACGAAGGCGTGCCCGGCGTCGGGTGTCTTGAGGTCGAGCACGACGGGGGTGCCACCCGCGGCGACGACGGCGTCGGCGACCGCGGCGCCGAGGCCGGACGAGCCGCCGGTGACGAGGACGGTGCCGGGGTTGCTGGTCATGAGGTCCCTCCAGGGGTGACGGGGTCGTCCAGGCGCGCCAGCAGCCGTGTCGACGAACGGCCGGCGTGGTACGGGACGGCGACGACCTCGCCGCCCCAGCTGCGCACCAGCGGGGTCTCGAGCAGCTCGTCTCCTGCGTAGTCGCCGCCCTTGACCCAGACGTCGGGGCGCAGGCGGTCGAGCACGGCGCGCGGGTCGTCCTCGGCGAACACCTCTACGGCGTCGACGGAGGCGAGGGCGGCGAGCATCTCGGCGCGGTCGGCCTCGGCGACCACGGGCCGGCCGGGCCCCTTGAGTCGGCGCACCGAGGCGTCGGAGTTGAGGCAGACGACGAGCACACCGTCCTCGCCGGCGAGCTGTCGCGCGGCGGCGAGGGTGCGGGCGTGCCCGGCGTGCAGGAGGTCGAAGCAGCCCCCGGTGGCGACGACGGTGGCGCCCCGGGCGCGGGCGGCGACGACGGGGTCGTCCGCGATCGGTGCCGCGTCGTCCAGTCCGGCTGCTCCCCCGGCGGCGACGAACGCGGCGGCGTCCGCGACGCCCCGGCGCACCGCGTCGTCGACGGCGGAGCCCTCGGCGAGAGCGACCGCGACGCTCGCGGCGAACCGGTCGCCCGCGCCGCAGGGGTCGCCGCCGGCGGCGGGGGCGGCGGGGGTGACCGACGTGCCCGTGGCGCTGCGCAGGACCGCGCCGGCGCTCCCGGCGGTCACGGCCACGGCGTCGGCACCCCAGTGCTCGCGCAGCGCGTCCCCCAGCTCGGCCGGCTCGCCGGGGAACCCCTGTGAGCGAGCGTCCCGGCGAGAGCCGGGAAGCTCGCTCACAGAGCCCCGGGCCTCGGCGAGGTTCGGGGTGACGAGGGTGGCGCCGGGGACGGGCGGCGCGCCGTGGGGGTGCGGATCCCAGACGACCGGGACGCGCGCCGCCGCCTCGGTCAGCGCCGCGCGGATCGCCGGGTCGGCGGTCATCCCGCGCCCGTAGTCCGACACCAGCACCAGGCCGGCCCCGGCGATGGCGTCGACCATCGGCGACGACGCCCTGAACGACCCCAGCCCGCCGGAATCCACGCGCAGCAGCACTCGGTCGTCGGCGAGCATGCGGGTCTTGGTCGGCGTACTGCCCTCGGCGGTCACGGCGACGACATCGACGCCGGGCACCAGGGCGCGCGGCCCGTCCGAGGGACCCAGCGCCGTCACCAGCCGCACCGGGTGCGGCGTGCTCCGGGACGCGAGCAGGGCGGTCAGGCCCGCCCCGCCGGGACGTTCCCGACGGGAGGACTCCGACAGCACCGGCGCCGGCGCGTCCGGGCACAGCCGCTCCACGGCGCCGACCACGTCGACGTCGCGCAGGCAGTCGCCGACCACCACGATCGGGGCGCGCGTCCGCGGGCTCACGGGACGAGCTCCTCGGCTCCGGTCGAGAACCGCGGCGCCGGCGCCAGCACCCGGTCGACGACCTCGCACAGCAGGTGCACGGTCACGAGATGCGCCTCCTGCACCGACGGCGTCTCGCCGGGCAGGCACAGCGCCTCGGTCGCCGCGACCGCGAGCGGGTTGGGGCCCGGGCCGGTCAGCGCCCAGACGGTCAGCCCGAGCGCGCGGGCGGCCTCGGCCGCGGCGACGAGGTTGGGGCTGCGCCCGCTGGTCGAGAGCAGCACGAGGACGTCGCCGGGCCGCCCGTGCGCGCGCACCTGGCGCGCGAAGACCTCGTCGTAACCGTAGTCGTTGCCCAGCGCGGTGACCGCGGAGGTGTCGGCGTGCAGCGCGATCGCCGAGAGCGGCTCTCGCTCCCCGCGGTAGCGCCCGACGAGCTCGGCGGTGAGGTGCTGCGCCTCCGCGGCGCTGCCCCCGTTGCCGGCGGCGAGCAGTCGCGAGCCGTGACGCAGCCGGGTGGCGAGCTCGACGCCCCAGCGCTCGAGGCGCTCGGACTCGCCGGCGAGACCCTCGAGCGTGCCCCGCAGCCCCCCGAGGTGGCGGTGGACGATCTCGTGGCTCATGCGGGGCTCCCCGTCGTCAGGGCCGGGAGGACGGGCGTCACCTCGCCGTAGACGCGCTCGTGCGCGCCGGCCACGTGGTCCCAGCCGTACTCGGTCTCGGCGCGTCGGCGCCCGGCGCGGCCCAGACGGCGGGCGCGGCCCGGGTCGGCGCGCAGCCCCTCCAGCGCCGCGGCCACCGCGCCCGGGTCACCGGCGGGCACCTGGTGGCCGGTGACGCCGTCGACGACGGTGTCGGCGAGCCCCCCGACGGCGGCCGCGACCACGGGGCGGGCGCAGGCCATCGCCTCGAGCGGCACCAGGCCGAACGGCTCGTAGGCGGGCACGCAGACCACGGCGTCCGCCGAGCGGTACAGCTGCGGCAGCGCGTCCTGGCCGACGGCGCCCAGGAACCGCACGCGGTCCGCGACGCCGAGCTCGGAGGCCCGCGACCGCAGCCGTGCCACCTCCGGGTCGCCGTCCAGCGACTCGGGGGAAGGACCACCGGCGACGACGAGCTCGGCGTCGCGGTCCAGGTGCGCCAGAGCCGAGATCACCGTGTCGACGCCCTTGCGCGGCACGAGCCGGCTCACCGAGAGCACGCGGAACCGGCCGCGGCGAGGAGCAGCGCCGGTCCCGACGGTCGAGCTCCGCTCCGCCGCGTCTCCTGCCGTGAAGTGCCCGACGTCCACCCCGCACGGCACGACGGTCGCGCGGTCGGCCGGGACGCCGAGCGCGACGAGCTCGTCGACCTCCTCGCGGCACGTCGCGAGCACCCGGTCGACCGATGCGCCCAGGTCGCTCTCCACCGCGACCCGGCGCGCGGGGCTCGTGTCGTCGGCGCCCTGGTGACGGCGCTTCACCGAGCCGAGCGCGTGGAAGGTCTGCACGACCGGCACCCCCAGCGCGCGCGCCGCGGGCAGCGCGGCCAGGCCCGACATCCAGAAGTGCGCGTGCACGACGTCCGGCCGTTCCAGACGCCAGCACGTCGCGAGCTCGGCCGAGAACGCGTCCATGTGGTCGACGAGCTCGTCCTTTCGCAGCTCGCACGGTGGGCCCGCGTCGACGTGGTCGACGGCGACCCCCGGCGCCATGGCGACACGCCGCGGCACCGACGGCGAGGTCCGCCGGGTGTGGACGACGATCTCGTGGCCGGCGTCGGCGAGGGCGAGCGCGAGCGCGCGCACGGCGACGTTCTGGCCGCCGGCGTCGGCGCCGCCGAGCCCGCTCGAGGCGGCCAGCGGACTGGCGTGCTCGGACACCATCGCGATCCGCATGCGCACTCCTCCCTCGGCGCGCGCGACGGCACACCGGGGTTGCTTCGATGGACGGCGCCCACGCGCCACGGAGACGAACAGAGAGGACGGGCCGGGACCGGGCCGGCCCGTGGTTTGGACCGGTCCCTCACCCCGTGGGGTTCAGACCGCGGCGGTCAGCGCAGCTCGATCGGAGGCGTCCGCGGCGCGCCCCGCGATCACGTCGGCGAGCAGCCGCTCCCAGTCGTCGAGGAAGCGGTCCACGCCGTGCCGGGTCAGCGCCGCGGCGCGGGCGGCCCTGCCCGCCTCGCGGGCGAGGCCCGGGTCGTCGCCGTAGGTGCGCAGGCCCTCGTGGAGGACCTGCCGGTCGGTGGCGACCACGCCGGCGGCGGCCGGGACGTCGACCGCGACCTCGGTCGTGGCGAGCGCGACCACCGGCATCCCGAGCATCATCGCCTCGATCAGCGACAGGCCCAGCGACGTCCACCGCACGGGGTGCAGGTAGACGCGGTGGCGCGCCATCTCGGTGTGCAGGCGGTCCTGGGGCAGGTCGCCCCCGATCCCGACGTTCGGGTGGGTGACGGCCTCGCCGAGGCGCTCGCTGCCGATCCCGTAGACGTCGAGACCGACGGTGTCGGCGAAGCCGGGCAGCAGGTCGGTGCCGGTGACGCGGTTCCGTCGCACCGGCTCGTTGACGACGACCGCGGCACGGTCGAGCTCGCCGGTGTAGCGGTCACCGGGGTCGAGCACGCCATGTTCGATCACGCGCACCGGCGCGCGGCCGGTGTCCCACATCAGCGCGTTGAAGTGGGTGACGTGGACGACGGGGATGTCGTCGCGGTCGGCCAGCGGGTGGACCGACGTCGGCACGTCGCCCTTCGGTGTGTTGTGCTCCACGAACACCGCTGGGAGATCCACACCCGGGCGCCGTCCGGTCCAGCGCTCGACGAGCTCGATCTCCTCCGGCCGCTGGAGCACGACGGCGTCGATCTCGTCGGCGCGCTCCCGCAGCTGGTCCGGGGTGGCCTCCTCGGCGTGGGCGGGCCAGTCCCAGGCCGCCGGCCGGCCCCCGCCCCACGGCCCGCCCTCCGGCAGGACCGGCAGCAGGCACGTGTGGCGACCCTGGAGGAACGCCGTCGTCCAGGAGCCGTGCACGTGCCAGTGCAGGACGGTCCGCGCCGGGGACGCGGAGGCATGAATGGTCACCGGCCAGGTATTGGTTTCCGGCTCGACCCCATAAACTCCGCCGGACGAACTACTACTCTCCGTCGACCAGCCGGGCGACGGCGTCGACGACGTCCTCGCTGCGCACGCTGTCCAGACAAGGGTGACCAGGCACGGGGCAGGTCCGGGCCCGCGTTCCCCGGCACGCAGCGCTCTGATCACCGAGAAGAATCCGTCGCACTCCGTGAGGAGCCCACCGTTCCGGGGGCACGACGGGGGCGAACAGCGAGACGACGGGCACGCCCACCGCGGCCGCCAGGTGGGCGGGTCCTGTGTTGCCCACCACCATCGCGGCCGCCCCCGCGAGGACGGCCGCGAGCGCGCCGAACCCCGTCCGACCGCCGAGATCCACGCCGTCGCGCCCGGCGACCTCCTTCGTCAGGGCCGTCTCCCCCGGCGCTCCCGTCACCACCACCCGGTGCCCGGCGTCGGCGAGCGCCGCGACGCCCTCGGCCGCGCGGTGCGGCGACCACGCGCGCGCGGGCACCGAGGCGCCGGGGTGCAGCACGACGTAGTCGCCGGTGACGTCGTGCGCCGCGAGCACGTCGGCGGCCTCCCGGCGCGCGTCGGCGTCGACGGTGACCGCGAGGCGCCCGTCGTCACCCAGCGGCAGCGGGTAGCCGGCGCGCTCGGCGATCTCCAGCGCGCGCTCGGCCTCGGGGAGGTCGTCGGGCAGGTCGACGGCGGCGTCGAGCGCCGGGTCGCCGGGGCGGAGCCGGACGTCGAGGAGGCTGCCGGGGTAGTCGACCGACGCCGCCGTGATCCGCGGGACGCCGGCCAGGCGCAGCACCAGGGCGGTCGGCAGCGGGGACTGGTGGAACGAGGTCAGCACGACGGCCTCGTCGGCGTGCAGGGCGGCGAGGGCCTCGACGAGCGCGGCGGTGTCCTCGCGCGTCACCGGCGGCGGCTCGGCGTCCACCCACGCACAGCGCCACACCGCGACGGCGTCGACACCCGGGAGCAGCCCGGCCGCCTGCCGCCCGCGCGGTCCGACGACGGCGATCACGTCGTCCGCGCCGGCGGCGACCGCGCGCACCGCGGGGCCGGCCAGCAGGACGTCGCCGTCGCTGTCGAGGCGGACGACCAGGACTCGACCCGGCGTCACGGGAGACGGAGCCTGCGGAGCTCGACCCGGCGTCACGGGAGACGGAGCCTGCGGAGCTCGACCCGGCGTCACGGGAGACGGAGCCTGCGGAGCTCGACCCGGCGTCACGGCGCGAAGCCCAGCAGCGTCACGGCGCCCAGGAGATCCTCGGCGAGGCGTCCGCGCGCGGCGGCGTCCGCGACCTCCTCGCCGCGGGTCGCCGCCGTCGGGACCAGCACCGCGCGCCCCCCGGCGGCGTCGGCGGCCCCGACGTCGGCGGCGATGTCGCCGATCACCGCGACCTCGCCCGGCGCGACGCCCAGCGCGGCGGCGGCGTCGAGCACCATCCCGGGCGCGGGCTTGCGGCGCGCGCAGCCGTCGCCGTCGCCGTGCGGGCACCACTGCCACACCGCGAACGGCCCGAGCAGCTCCTCGATCCGGGCGTTGACCGTGTCGACCTGAGCGGGGTCGAGCAGTCCGCGGGCGACGCCGGACTGGTTGCTGACCACGCCGACCGGCACGCCCGCCGCCCGGACGCGGTCCAGCGCCGCCGCGGCCGCCGGCAACGGGGCGACGGCGGCCGGGTCGCCGTTGTAGGGGACGTCGACGACGAGGGTGCCGTCGCGGTCGAACAGCACCGCGCGGGGCAGGGCGCTCACGGCAGGGCAGCACACCACGCGGACGGGACGCCCGCAGGGGCACGACCCTGACCTGGGCCTCGGTTTGTTGGTCAGGGCCCCGGGTACACGCCGGGAGACCGGAGCCTCGCCGGTCCGTCCGACGCCCACCCCGGGCGTGACCGACCAGGAGGAACCCCCGTTGATCCGCCCCCAGCCACCCGATGACCGGGGACCGGGAGCGCCGCGTGACGTCGAAGTGCGCGTCCTGCCGGTCCCGGAGGCGCTCGTCACCGTGCGCACCGTCGCCGGCGACCTCGCGGCACGTTCCGAGTTCCCGCTCGACACGGTCGACGACCTCCGGCTGGCCGTGGACGAGGCGTGCACCTGCCTCGCCGCGCTCGCCCGGCCCGGGACGACGCTGACGGTCACGTTCACCGTCGACGACGACCGGATCACGATGACCGCCTCGGTGCTGACGACCGGGCCGACGTCGCTGCCGACCGACACGTTCGCGTGGCGGGTGCTGTCCGTCCTCGCCGACGACGTGCGCGTGCTCGCCGAGGCACCGCCGGCCTCCGGCGAGGCGCACCGGCTGGCGCTGCGAGTGATCGTCGAGCGCACGACCGACGTGCCGCTCGAGGACGTGCTGCCCGAGACCGGCGCCGCCGAGTCCGTCGGCGACGGAGCCGCGGTGGCGTTGCTGGCCGACCGCCGCTCCAGGTCTGCGGGCCCGTGACGCCGCCCCCTCCCCCTGCCTCCGCTCCCGACTCCACGGATGTGAGCTCGATCCACGCCATGACCGACACCCCCGGCGCGACCGGTGACAGGGCCGCCGACGGTGCCGAGACGGCGAGGACCGACACCCACCGGGCCGACGGCGACCAGTCGGGACGCAACGGCAGGCGCTCCGGCTCGCGGGGCGAGTACGACCACCTCATGCCCAAGCTCGCCGAGCACGCCGCGCTCGAGCCCGGCTCGCCGGAGCGGCTGGCGCTGCGCGACGAGCTGGTGCGTGGGCACCTGCCGGTGGCCCAGCACATCGCACGCCGGTTCTCGCGGCGCGGGGAGCCCGAGGAGGACCTCGAGCAGGTCGCGACGCTCGGGCTGATCAACGCCGTCGACCGCTACGACCCGGAGCGCGGCGCCGACTTCCTCTCCTACGCGGTGCCGACGATCACCGGCGAGGTCCGGCGGCACTTCCGCGACCAGGCCTGGTCGATGCGGGTGCCACGCCGGCTCAAGGACCTCAACGTCACGCTGTCGGCGGCGATGTCGCAGATGTCGCAGACGCTCGGCCGTGCGCCGAACGCCGCCGAGCTCGCCGAGCACCTGGGGATCGGCAAGGAGGAGGTGCTCGAGGCCCTCGAGGCGTCGAACGCCTACCGCAGCGGCTCGCTCGACGAGATGCTCGTCGACGACCCCGACTCCGGCACGGTGTCCGACCTGCTCGGCGAGGCCGACGCGGCGCTCGAGCAGGTCGAGTACCAGCAGTCGCTGGCCCCGCTGCTCGAGAAGCTGCCGCCGCGCGAGCGCACGATCATCAAGCTGCGCTTCTTCGGCAACCTGACGCAGTCGCAGATCGCCGAGCAGGTCGGCATCTCGCAGATGCACGTCTCGCGGCTGCTCGCGAAGACGCTGGTCCAGCTCCGCGACGGGCTCGGCGACGCACGGTGAGGACGCACGGTGAGGCCGTGACCTCGCCGACCGCCGTCGTCCTGCGGGACCTCGGCCTCGGGGACCTGCTCGTCGCCGTACCGGCACTGCGCACGCTGCGCCGTGCGCTGCCGGACCACGAGATCGTCCTCGTCGCCCCGGACGCCCTCGCCCCCGTCGTCTCCCGGATCGCCGCGGTGGACCGCCATGTGAGCAGTTTCCTGCCCTATAGCGCCGGAAACCGCTCACATGGGCCGGACGTCGCGGTCAACCTCCACGGCCAGGGGCCGGCGAGCCACGCGCGGTTGGAGGCGCTCGCGCCGCGGCGCCGGATCGGGCACGCCGCGCCCGGCTGGGACGGCCCCGCCTGGGTCGACGACCCGGCCGTGCCGGAACGCCGACGGTGGTGCGACCTGCTCGTGGCCGCCGGACTCGCGGCCGGTGCCGACCCCGACGACCTCCACCTCCCCGGCCGCCGCGCGGTGACCGGTGGGCCGGTCGTCGTGCACCCCGGCGCCGCGTACGGGTCGAAACGCTGGCCCCCCGCGCGGTTCGCGGTGTGCGCGGCCGTCCTGCAGGCCCAGGGGCACGCGGTGGTCGTCACCGGCTCCGACGAGGAGCGCCACCTGACGGCCGAGGTCGTCGCCCGCGCCGGCCTGGCGCACGACGCCGACCTCGGTGGGCGCACCGACCTCGCCGGCCTGCTCGACCTCGTCGCCGCCGCGTCGCTCGTGCTCGCCGGGGACACCGGCGTCAGCCACGTCGCGACCGCGTTCGGGACCCCGTCGGTGACGCTCTTCGGTCCCGTCGCGCCGACGCGGTGGGGGCCGCCGCTCGGGGGGCCGCACGTCGTCCTCGGCGACGACACCGTCCGGCGCGGCGAGCGCTTCGCCGACGACCCGGACCCCGCCCTGCTCGCCGTCACCCCGGAGGACGTTCTCGGCGCGCTCCCCTCGCTGCTCGGCATCGTCCCCGCCTAGCATCACCCTGCGTGAGGGTGCGCTACGAGCTCCTGGGCTGCTCGCTGCACGGTCACGCGCTGGTCGGCACCGAGGCGGCCACGGTGCGTGCCCAGGACGCGCAGCTGGTGCGCCAGGACCCCGACGGCCTGCGCTGGTACCGCTGCCTGCGCTGCGACGCCTGGGAGCCCGGCCCGACGCCGGCCCATCCCATGCGCGACACCGTGCCCGGTCCCGACGAGATCGAGGTGCCGCTGCGCGGGCGCCCGCTGCGCGACCGTTTCGTGCTGCGTCTGATCGCGCTGGACCGCGCCCTGCACGTCGTCGCCCTCACCGTGCTCGGTACCGCCGTGCTGCTCTTCGCCGCCTACCGCGAGGCGTGGGGACCGGTCGCCGGGCAGATCGTCGCGGTCCTGCAGGCCGCGGTCGGCGGGCCGGTCGGGCACGGCGGTCCGACGCTGCTCGTCGAGGTCGAGCGCGCCTTCGAGGTCCCCGAGGCGACGCTCTACCAGCTCGCCGCGGGTCTCCTCGCCTACGCCGCGCTCGAGGCCGTCGAGGCCGTCGGCCTCTGGTACGCCCGCCGCTGGGCCGAGTACCTGACCTTCGTCGCCACCAGCGTGCTGCTCGTGCCCGAGGTCTGGGAGATCAGCCACGGGCCGACGCCGACGAAGGTCGTCGCCTTGGTGATCAACCTCGCCGTCGTCGTCTACCTGCTCGTCGCCAAGCGCCTGTTCGGGTTGCGCGGCGGCGGGCGCGCCGAGGCGGCCGAGCGGGCGCACGACACCGGGTGGCCGGCGGTCGAACGCGCCGGCCCGGGCGTCGACCGGCTGTCCGCCGGCTGACATCACGCGACATCACGCGACATCACGCGACATCACACTGCCGTCGCCGCCCCTGGGGTATAGGACGGAGCGGTGACGTCCTCGCCGGTCGGCGCCCCGCGCGGTCTCCCGAGAGCTCCCGACCCCGACCGGCACCGCGACGAGCACGACGCCCCCGGTCACTTCTCGGAGGCGCTCGGCCGCGTCGGTCTCGGCGCCTACGGCGTCGTCCACCTGCTGCTGGGCTGGCTCGCCGTGGCCATCGCCATGTCGGGCGAGCGCTCGCCGGTCGATCAGCGCGGCGCCGTCGCGATCGTCGCCCACGGCGGTCTCGTCGGCCGGTCCCTGCTCGCGCTGGCGACGGTGTGCCTGGTGACGTTCGCGGTCTGGCAGCTGCGCGCGTGCGCGGTCGGCTTCCGCTGGGTCGACGAGCGGGGCCTGCGCTTCCGCAAGCGCTTCGGGGCGTTCGCGAAGGCTCTCGGTGTCGGCGGCGTCGCCTACTTCGCCGTGCGGGTGATCGTGTCGCCCGTCGACAACGCCTCGGAGCTGCAGGTCGTCGCGCACGAGACCTTCGCGCTGCCGTACGGGCGGCTGCTCGTGCTCCTCGCCGCGGTGGTCGTGCTCGTCACCGCGATCTCCACCGCCTTCACCGGCGTCGCCGCGACCTTCCTCGGCGACCTCGTCCCCGAGAAGCTCACCCCGCACCTGCGTCTGGCCGCCCGCTGGCTCGGCGGGGTCGGCAACCTCACCCGCGCGGTCGTCTTCGGCGCCATCGGCGTGCTCGCGCTCGAGGCCGTCGTCGACGACGACCCGGCCGAGGTCGGGGGCCTCGACGTCGCACTGCGCGCGCTCGCCGACCACACCCTGGGCACCTGCGTCCTGGTCGTCGCCGGCGTCGGCTTCGCCGCCTACGGGCTGTACTGCCTCGTCGACGCGTACGCGCGGCATCCCTGAGCGTCCGGCGCGCACGGCGGGCGGGTCACGCGGGCACCGCGCCGCCCACCGGCCGGGGTGCCGGCACAAACGCCCCCGCGACGGCCCCGGCGGCGACGATCGCGGTGCACACCCAGATCGCCGGCACGAACCCCGCCAAGAAGTCCGCCGGGCTCGCGTAGCCACCGTGCGGCACGAACACCGCGACCAGCACCGCGAGCCCGAGGACGCCACCGAGCTCGCGCAGGGTGCTGTTGACGCCCGCTGCCTTCCCGACGTCATCCGGCGCGAGCCCGCCGAGCACGGCGTTCGCCGCGGCCGGCATCGCCAGCGAGCCGCCGATGCTGGCGACGACGAACCCGGGCACCAGCTCGGCGTACGACAGTGCCGGCGCCGCGGTCGCCACCCACGCCGTCCCCACCGCCGTCAGCCCCAGCCCACCGGCGAGCGGGAGCCGGTTGCCGATCCGGTCGGCGAGCATCCCGCCGAGCGGGCCGAGCACGACCAGCGACGACGTCCACGCCATCAGCCCGAGCCCGGTCTGCAGCGGGGAGAACCCGAGCCCGACCGCGAGCAGCTGGCTGAAGAAGAACAGCCCGCCGAACACCGAGACGAACAGCGCGGCGGTGGCGAGGTTGCCCGCGACGAACCCGGGCGCGCGCACGAGGCGCCCGGGCAGCAGCGGGGTCCGCGCCCGGCGCTGACGTCCCACGAACGCGACGGCCAGCGCCGCCGACAAGGCGAACGACCCCAGCACCTCGACCGACACCCAGCCCGCGACATTGCCGACCGTCAGCGCCCACACGACGCCCAGCGCGGCGCCGGCGAGCAGCGCGACCCCGGGGGTGTCCAGGGTCGCGTCACCGCCCCGCGACTCCGGGATGACCGCCAGCGACAGCGGCACGACGACCAGCCCGATCGGCACGTTCAGCCAGAACACGAACTCCCAGCCGACGAGATCGGTGACGACGCCGCCGAGCCCGGGGCCGGCAAGCACCGCCAGCCCCGCGACGCCCTCGAGGATCCCGAGCGCCCGGCCGCGCTGCTCGGGCGGATAGGCGGCGGCGACCAGCGTCAGCGCGAGCGCCGTCACCGCCGCGGCACCGACGCCCTGGACGGCGCGGGCGACCACGAGCGTTCCGACGTCCGGAGCGAGCGCGCACGCCGCCGAGGCGATGGTGAAGATCACGAGGCCGACGACGAAGCCCCGCCGCCGCCCGAAGCGGTCGCCGAGCGCGGCGGCCGGCACGAGCAGGACGGCCAGGGTGAGGTTGTAGGCGTTGACCGTCCACTCCAGCGACTCGATGCTCGCGCCGAGGTCGTGGCGGATGGTGGTCAGCGCGGTGGACACGACGAGCGTGTCCAGCGCCCCCATCAGCGAGGTCACCGACGCGAGGAGGAGCACGGCGGTGCGCTGTCGCGAGTTCACGAAGCCTCCCGACGACGTGGCGGGGCCTCTCCCCGCCCTCGTCAGGTAGGACTCGGTTGCATCATAGAACTCATCGGTCCTACATAAGAATCTTTCGGCGTCACTGTTCCCGGACCACGTCGGCGGGGTCCTTGTCGATGCGCAGGCCCTGGTAGCGGGGGTGGCGCAGGCGCCCGTCGGTCGTCCACTCGCCGAAGCCGACCGCGCACACGAGCTCCGGGCGCACCCAGTGCTGACCCTTCTCGCGCACGACGTCGGCGAAGGGACTCTCGTCGGCCGCGAGCCCGTCGAGACGGTCGCGCAGCATCGTCAGCGTCGCCGCGTCGTAGCCCGTCCCGACCTTCCCGGCGTACCGCAGCTCCCCCGCGGACCAGTACCCGACGAGCAGCGCCCCGAGCCCGCGCCGCGAGCCGGACGGGTCGGTCCAGCCGCCGATGACGAACTCCTGGTCGCGGACGCACTTGAGCTTGAGCCAGTCGCGGCTGCGCCCGCCGACGACGTACGGGGCGTCGCTGCGCTTGGCGATCAGCCCCTCCCAGCCGTCGCCGCACGCCTCGGCGAGCAGGTCCGAGGGGTCGCCCTCGAGCACGGGGCTGCGGAACAGCGGCGCGTCGAACGACACCACCGCGTCGAGGATCCGGTGCCGGGTCGACTGCGGCAGCCGAGTCACGTCGATCTCGTCGAGCACCAGGATGTCGAACAGGTGCGCCTCGATCTCGACGCCCGTGCGGCGCGCACGGTTCGGGTCCTGGAGGTGCATGCGCGCCTGGAGGCTCGAGAACGTCCCGTCGACGGCGGTGATCTCGCCGTCCAGGACGAACCGGTCGGGCCCCTGGTCGCCGAGCGCCTCGACGATCTCCGGGTAGCTCCCGTCCATCGACTTCTGGTTGCGCGACCACAGCCGCGGCGTCGTGCCCCGCTCCCGCGTGGCGATGACGCGGACGCCGTCGAGCTTGCGCTCGAACACCCACCCGGCGCTGCCGAGCTCACCCACCCGCCCGAGCTCCTTCGACAGCGTCGCGAGCATCGGCGCGCGGAACCTGACACCGTCGGCCTTGCGCAGCGCGCGCCGCTGCTCGTCGGGGAGGTCCCACACGTCGTCCGGCACGTCGTCCTCCTACCCGAACACAGCCCGCGAGGATGCGGGTCTCCTGACGTTCGACCTCAGCGTGGCCCCCACGCTGACGAGAGGCCCGGCGGGTCGCGCGACCGAGGATGTGGCGATCCTGGCCCTATCGGCGTGCTGTACTGGATTTGCCAGCGATGCCGCATCGCTCGCACTCCCCTACCGTCGTCGGGCATGAGCGAGCAGCGCAACGAGGCGGCGGACATCGAGCAGCGCTACGTCGCGGAGTACAACGACGAGGAGGAGCTGGTCGAGGGTCTCGATCCGGCGAAGCCGCGCGAGAAGAAGACCACCGACCAGGTGAAGGCCGCCGGCGACGACGTCGAGGAGCAGGTCGACGAGATGGCGGATCCCGAGCGGTGACCCGCCCGTAGGCGGCCACCCGTGGCCTGTGCCACGATCCAGCGCCATGCGGTATCTGGTGACCGGCGGTACCGGGTTCTTGGGCCGGATGGTCCTGACGAGGCTGCTCGCCCGCGACGACTGCGACGCGGTCCACGCGCTCGTGCGCGCGGGCTCACGCGACCGGCTCCTGCGCCGCCTGGCCGACACCCCGGGCCACGAGAAGGTCGTGCCCGTCGTCGGCGACCTGACCCAACCGAGGCTCGGCCTGCACGACGCCGAGATCGACGGGCTGCGGGGCCGCGTCGACCATGTCCTGCACCTCGGCGCCGTCTACGACATCACCGCCGACGACGACACCAACCGCGCCGCCAACGTGGACGGCACCCGCGGCGTGGTGGAGCTGGCGGCCCGCCTCGACGCGAAGCACCTCCACCACGTCTCCTCGGTCGCCGTCGCCGGCGAGTACGAGGGCAGGTTCACCGAGGACGACCTCGACGTCGGGCAGCGCTTCGGCAACCCGTACCACCGCACCAAGTACGAGGCCGAGCGCATCGTCCGCGAGGAGTCGACCACCCCGTGGCGCGTCTACCGCCCCGCCGTGGTCGTCGGCGACTCGCACACCGGCGAGATGGACAAGGTCGACGGCCCCTACTACCTGCTCACGGCGATCTCGCTGCTCGGTCGACTCGCCCCGAACCGTTGGCTGAGCGCGCTGCGGTTCGCCGTCCCCGAGCTGGGCGCCACCAACGTCGTCCCGGTCGACTTCGTCGCCGACGCGATGGTGCACCTCGTCCACGAGCCCGGCCTCGACGGCCGCGCGTTCCACCTCGTGCACCCGCGCCCGCAGCCGCTCTCCGAGGTCTACAACGCGCTGGCCCGCGCGCTCGGCGCGCCGCAGGTGCTCGCGACGATGCCGGACGCGGTCGGCGGGCTGCTGAAGAAGGCCACCCGGGCGGCCGGGACGGTCCCGGCGTTCGCCGCCACCCGCGACATCGCCCTCGCCGAGCTCGACATCCCACCCGAGATCCTGCCGCACCTCACCTTCCCCACCCGGTTCACCGCGGAGAAGACCGCGCAGGCGCTCGCCGGCACCGGCATCGCGAGCCCCGAGATCGGCGACTACGCGCCCGCGCTCGTCGCCTGGTGGCGCGAGCACCTCGACCCCAACCGCCACCGCCGTCCCCGCGAGGGCGGTGCGCTGCAGGGCCGCCGGGTCGTCATCACCGGTGCGTCGTCGGGGATCGGGCGCGAGACGGCCCTCAAGGTCGCGCGGGCCGGCGGGGTGCCGCTGCTCGTCGCGCGCCGCACCGAGGAGCTCGAGCTGGTCAAGGCCGAGATCGAGCGCGCCGGGGGCCAGGCCTGGGTGTACTCGTGCGACATCACCGACGCCGAGTCGGTGGACGCGCTGGTCAAGGCGATGCTCAATGACCACTCCGGGCCGGACACCGGCATCGACATGCTGGTCAACAACGCCGGGCGCTCGATCCGCCGTGGGGTGCGCCTCGAGCTGGAGCGCTTCCACGACTTCGAGCGCACGATGTCGATCAACTACTTCGGGGCCGTGCGGCTGACGCTCGCGCTGCTGCCGCACATGCTCGAGCGCCGGTTCGGCCACGTCGTCAACATCTCGTCGATCGGCGTCCAGACCGGCCCGCCCCGGTTTTCCGCCTACGTCGCGAGCAAGGCCGCGCTCGACGCGTGGACCTCGATCGTCGCCACCGAGACCCTCGGCGAGGGCGTCACGTTCACGACCGTCCACATGCCGCTGGTGCGCACCCCGATGATCGCCCCGACGCGCATCTACGACGCCTTCCCCACCGACTCCCCCGAGGAGGCGGCGGACAAGGTGCTGCACGCGCTGATCGACCGCCCGAAGCACGTCGGCACGCTGCTGGGCACGCTCGGCGCGGTCGCCGGAGCGCTGACGCCGCAGATCAAGGACGGTGTCATGCACGTCGCCTACCGCGTCTTCCCGGAGTCAGCGGCGGCGCGTGAGGGTAGTGCTCCCGACAGCCACGGCGACGCGCGCACGCTCGACACCGGCCCGCTCTCGCGTGGCGCCCAGGCCATGGCCCGACTTCTCCCTGGAGTGCACTGGTGAAGACCCCGTTCGGCACCCCCACCGAGCTCGCGACCGGGCTGCGGCTGCTGACCGGAGCCGGGGTCATCACCCCGGTCGCGCCGCACCGGGCCGCTCTGTTCCCGACCGCGCTCTACCGCTACGGGTTCACGCCCACCACCGCCTACGTGGTCTCGCGCTGGCGCCACCCGGACCGCCTCGCGATCATCGACGACCGCGGCACGGTGACGTTCCGCGAGATCCACGAGCGCACCGACCGGCTCGCGCGCGCCCTCGCCGACCGCCGCGTCGGACCGGGCAGCCGCGTCGCGGTGCTCTGCCGCAACCACCGCGGCCCGATCGAGACGATCCTCGCGGTGAGCAAGCTCGGCGCCGACGTCGTCCTGCTCAACACCGGGCTCTCGCCGGCCCAGATGAAGGCCGTCGCCGGAGAGCAGGAGATCTCGACGGTCGTCGTCGACTCCGACCTCGCCGACCGGCTCGACGAGGTCCCGTCCGACGTCCAGCGCCTCTACGCCTGGACCGAGGGCACCGGCTGCTGGGGCGACGACACCCTCGAGGGCCTCATCAGCGCCGACGGGTCGCAGGGCCTGCCCTCCAAGCCCCCGATCGGCAAGACGATCGTGCTGACCTCGGGCACCACCGGCACGCCCAAGGGCGCCGAGCGGCCCTCGGTCGGCGGCATCGCGCCGGTCAACGCGATCCTCTCCCGTATCCCGCTGACCGCCCGTGAGCCCGCGCTCGTGTCCGCGCCGCTGTTCCACACCTGGGGCTTCGCGGCGTTCCAGATCGGCTCGCTGATGGGTTCGACGCTGGTGCTGCGACGCAAGTTCGACCCCGAGGACGCGCTCGCCCAGATCGCCCAGCACCGCTGCACGTCGATGTTCGCGGTGCCGGTGATGCTGCAGCGCATCCTCGAGCTCGACGAGGAGGTCATCGTCCGCTACGACGTCTCCGCGCTGCGCACCGTCACGGCCACCGGGTCGGCGATGCCGCCCGCGAAGGTCACGCAGTTCCTCGAGACCTTCGGCGAGAAGCTCTACATGCTCTACGGCTCCACCGAGGTCTCGTGGGCCTCGATCGCGAAGCCCGAGGAGCTGCGCAGCGAGCCCGGCACGGCCGGCCGGCCGCCCGCCGGCACCGTCGTGAAGATCCTCGGCGAGGACGATCGCGAGGTCCCGGCCGACGAGACGGGTCGGATCTTCGTCGGGAACGAGATGCTCTTCACCGGCTACACCGGCGGCCGCGGCGAGACCGAGCTCGTCGACGGGATGCTCGGCACCGGCGACCTCGGGCACTTCGACCGCTCCGGCCTGCTGTTCATCTCCGGCCGCGCCGACGACATGATCGTCTCGGGCGGCGAGAACATCCACGCCGGCGAGGTCGAGGGCCTGCTCGCCGACATGGACGGGGTGAAGGAGGCGGCCGTCGTCGGTGTCGACGACGAGGAGTACGGCCAGCGCCTCGCCGCCTACCTCGTGCTCGAGCCGGGCGCGAAGGTCGACGCCGACAGCGTGCGCGACCACGTGAAGAACAACCTCGCCCGTTTCGCCTCGCCGCGCGACGTCGAGTTCCTCGACGAGCTGCCGCGCAACACCACCGGGAAGATCCTCAAGAAGGAGCTCGGCTCGTCGGCGTCGTGATGTTGGGCAGACTGGTCGGGTGACGACGCCGGAGACGGGCGAACCCCGCCTGCGCACGCCGGCGCACCGCGTGAGCCCGCGCGCGAAGCACTGGTGGGCGCTGCGCTCGGCGCTGGGCACGCTCGTGGCGCTCGTCCCCCAGGTCGCGGTCGCCGGGTTCTTCCCCGACTTCACGCAGCTGATGCTGGTCACGGGCGTCCTGACGGTCGTGGTCAGCGTCGCCCATCTGATCGTCGTGCCGCGGATGCGCTTCGCGCTGCACCGCTGGGAGGTCACCGACGACGCCGTCCACACGCTGACCGGTTGGCTGCGCCTGGAGTGGCGCATCGCCCCGATCTCGCGCGTCCAGACCGTCGACACCGACCGCGGGCCGCTGCAGCGCGCGTTCGGACTGTCGTCGGTGACGGTCACGACGGCGTCCTCGTCCGGTGCGCTGACGATCGACGGGCTCGCGGCCGACGACGCCGTCGCCCTCGCCGACCGGCTCACCCGCGCCACCGAGCACCTCGGCGGGGACGCGACGTGAGCAGCAGCGTGACCGGCCCCGACTGGCAGCGCCTCGACCGCCGCATGCTCGTCGTCCACCCCGTGGTCGACCTGGCGAAGCTGGTGCCGGTACTGCTCGTCATCGCGATCACGGGCGGGTCGGCCGACGACCGGTGGCGGCTCTGGGGCGGGCTCGCGCTCGCCGTCGCGGTGCTCGCGTTCGGGGTCTCGCGCTGGTTCACGACGACCTACCGCATCGGCGCCGACCGCGTCGAGCTGCGCACCGGCCTGCTGCGCCGCCACCACCACTCCGTGCACCGCGACCGCATCCGCACCGCCGACCTCACCGCCAACCCGGCGCACCGCCTCTTCGGCCTCGCGGTCGTGCGGGTCGGCACGGGCCGTCGCGAGGGCGGCGACGACGCCGAGCTGACCCTCGACGCCGTCGGGCGCGGGGAGGCCGAACACCTGCGGGCGCTGCTGCTCGGCGAAGCGGTGCCCGGCGCGCCCGAGGCCCCCGTGCTGGCGCGTCTGCGCTGGTCCTGGGTACGGTTCGCGCCGCTGACGTTCTCGGCGCTCGCCGTGGTCGGCGCGGTGTGGTTCGGCCTGCTGCGCCTGGCCGAGGAGTTCTCGCTGCGTCCGGGCCGGCAGGTCTTCGAGGAGACCGCCGGGCGCGCGCCGATCTGGCTCGGTGCCGCGGCCCTGATCGTCACCGCCGTCCTCGGCGCGGCCGTCGTGTTCGTGGAGGGCTGGTGGGGCTACCGGCTCACGCGAGCCGGCGACGGCGGGCTCGTCGTGCGCCGCGGGCTGTTCACCCGCCGCACGCTCTCGCTGGAAGGACGGCGCGTGCGCGGTGTCGAGCTCGACGAGCCGCTGCTGCTGCGCCTGGGACGCGGCGCGCGCCCGCTCGCCCTGACCACGGGCCTGCACTCCGACGGCTCCGGCGAGCACGTCGGCGCGGTCGGGCCCGCCATGCCCCGCCGCGAGGCGCATCGGGTGGCCGCGGGCGTGCTGGGGGTCGGCGAGGACGACGCCACCCGCACGCCGCTCGTGCGCCACCCGCGCGCCGCGGTGCGGCGCCGCATCACCCGCGCACTCGGACCGGTGCTCGTCGTCGCCGCCGTCCTGGTCGCGCTGCCCCAGGCGCCGGCCGACGGGCTCGTCATCACGATCCTGCTCGTCGGCGCCGCGCTGCTCGCGCTCGACCGGGTCCGCTCGCTGGGCCACGCGCTCACCGGCGCGCACCTCGTCTCCCGGCAGGGCGCGTGGGTGCGCCGGACCGTGGTGCTGCGCCGGGGCGGGGTGATCGGGTGGCGCCTCGAACAGACGCTGACGCAACGGCGCGCGGGGCTGGTGACGCTGCACGCGGTCACCGCCGCCGGTCGCGGCCGCTACGAGGTGCTCGACGTCGACGTCGCCCGCGCGCTCGAGCTCGTCGACGACGTCACCCCGGGGCTGTTGCGGCCGTTCGTGATCGACGGTCGGAGCGCCCGTTCGTTGGTTCGCCGTTAAGGTCGGGTGCGTGAGTGCACGGCTGGTGTGGATCGACTGCGAGATGACCGGCCTCGATCTGCGGAACGACGCGCTGATCGAGATCGCTGCCCTGGTGACCGACGCGGACCTCGTCCCGTTCGGCGAAGGGGTGGACGTCGTCATCCACGCGCCCGACGAGTCCCTCGACAACATGCCGGACGTCGTGCGCGACATGCACGCCAAGTCGGGCCTGACCGACGAGGTCCGCCGCTCGACGGTGACGATGGCCGAGGCCGAGAAGCTGGTGCTCGACTACGTCCGCGAGCACGTCCCCGAGAGCCGCTCGGCTCCGCTGTGCGGCAACTCGATCGCCACCGACCGCGGCTTCATCGCCCGCGACATGCCCGAGCTCGACGGCTACCTGCACTACCGCATGGTCGACGTCAGCTCGATCAAGGAGCTGTGCCGGCGCTGGTACCCGCGCATCTACTACGCGCAGCCGGAGAAGGGCCTCGCGCACCGCGCGCTCGCCGACGTCCGCGAGTCGATCCGCGAGCTCGAGTACTACCGGCGCACGGCGTTCGTGCCGATGCCGGGCCCGACCAGCGACGAGGCCCAGAACGCGGCGGCGTCGGTGATCGCCGACGATCGCGCGGGCGTCGTCGCGGCGCAGGCCACCGAGACAGGCCCCGCCGGCGGTCAGGCGCCCCCGCCCGCGGGCTGATCGCGCAGCACGTCGTACACGTCGCTCACGAGGACGCCGCCGTGAGCTCGGCGTCGCCGGTCTCCACGCGCTTCTCGGTCGGCGACCCGGTGTCCTCGATCCGCTGCTCGCCGACCCGCCCGTACGTGGCCTCGGCCGTGTCGTCGTCGGCGTCGGTCGCCCAGTGGTGCAGCACCCCGCGCCGTATCTGGACCTCGTGACGTGGCCCAGCGGCTTGATGAGCTCGGGGATCGTCGGGTCCGCGCCCGGGGAGCCGACCTTGCTCATGCCGGTGCGGTAGAGACTCTGGCCGGCGATGAGCGCGGCCCGGCCGGCGCACCACATCCCCAGCGGGTGAGACGCCCGGTCGCAACCGGCTCGCGACCGGCTTGTAGGCTTGTCGACGGCTCACCGGGGAGGCCCGGGGAGTTGCCATGGTGGGTGTAGCTCAGTTGGCAGAGCACTGGGTTGTGATCCCAGGTGTCGCGGGTTCAAGTCCCGTCACTCACCCGGACGACAGAGGGGCAACCCGCTGTCCGATCGGTTCCGGAGCTTTGCTATGGTTTCCGATCACGCGCCGTTAGCTCAATGGGCAGAGCAAGTGACTCTTAATCACTGGGTTCGGGGTTCGAGTCCCTGACGGCGCACTCTTTCCGCAGGTCACGGCTCCGCGGAGCGATCTTCGAAGGTGACGCCATTACTGTCGGGGCCCGCCTACTCGGCCGATCACCGCTCGTGGAGATCATCCACCGGAAGGCGTCCGCGATCTTGAACAGCCCCAGAGGCGCCCGCAGGGGCGAACTCTCACGTGCACTCAGGGGCCACCGCGAGTCCGATGCGGAGCCGCCGATACGTCGTGTGCCCCTCAGAACTCGATGACGGCCTTGCCCCGTTCCTGCTTGTCGAACACGCGGTAGGCCTCGTCGGCCTGGTCGATGCTCCAGCGGTCGGTGAAGAGCTTGTCGACGTCGATGCCGTGGTCGGCGACGAACCGGGCGCACTCCGCGAGCCCGACGTTGGAGAACGTGTACGTGCCGTAGATCGTGATCTGCTTGATCACGATGTCGGGGGCGACGTCGAGGGTGAGCTCGCCGCCGAGGCCGACCATCGCGGAGCGGCCCCACACGGCGAGGCACCGCACCGCCGCCGCCCGGGCGGGCGGCGCGCCGGAGCACTCGATCGACACGGTGGCCCCACGGCCGCCGGTCAGCTCCTTGATCGCCGCGACGGCGTCGGTCTGCGCGGAGTTCACCACGTGGTGGGCGCCGAACTCGCCGGCCCGCTCCAGCTTGGCGTCGGCGACGTCGACGGCGATGACCGTCGCGCCCATCGCCGTCGCGAACTGCACACACGACTGGCCGATCGGCCCGATCCCGAACACGGCCACGGTGTCGGCGGCCGTGACCTCGGTGCGGCGCAGCGCGCCGTAGGCCGTGCCGGTCCCGCAGGCGATGGCCGCGCCGGCCGAGAAGCTGATCGCCTCGGGCAGGTGCACGAGGGTGCGGGCCGGGGCGAGCATGTGGTGCGCGTGGCCGCCGTGCGCGGTGGCTCCGTAGATCGTCGCGCCCTGCGGGCACATCTGCGTCCAGCCGCTGCGGCACAGGTCGCAGTGCCCGCAGCCGTCGTAGTGGAACTGCATGACACGGTCGCCGACCTTGAAGGCGCGCGGGTCGACATCCGCACCGACCTCGGCGACGACACCGCACGGCTCGTGGCCGGCGATGATCGACGGCACGCCCTCGACCCCGCGCTCGTCGAAGCTCTTGAAGCCCAGCGCCTTCAGCGCGGCACCGGGCGGGTCGCGGTAGAACTTCAGATCGCTGCCGCACAGGCCCGACGCCTTGATGTCGATCACGACGTCGTCCGGGCCCGGCTTCGGGTCGGGGAAGTCCATGACCTCCAGCTGCTTGTCGCCGGCGAAGACGACGCCCCTCATCGGGTGCCCGCCATCATGGTCGCGACGATCAGGACCGGCTCGTCGGTGCGGTTGCTCCAGATGTGCTTCACCCCGCGGGTCACGAACGTGTCGCCCTCGCGCAGCAGCGTCTCGCCCGTCTCCATCACGGCGTAGAGCTCGCCCTTGATGACGGTCACGACGTCGACGGTGTCCGTCTCGTGCCACACCCCGGCCGCGCCGTCCTCGGCACCGCCGTGGGAGTCGCCACCACCGAAGTCGTCCAGGGAGGCGGCGTAGGCGGCCGCGTCGAACTCGCTGTCGGGCGGGAAGCTCGCCAGCCGGACGACCAGGCCGCTCTTGGGCGGGTCGATGACCGGGTTCTCGCCGAGTGTGGACGCCGCGGCGACCTCGGCGGGGACCGCGTCGACCTGCCAGGTGTCCATCACCGTGAACCCGGGGGCGGCGATCCGGGTGGCGGTGTTCCCGTCACTGACGATGGTCGACTTCCCGCTCTCGTCGAGTCCCGAGACGACGACGCGCGCCTGGGCTTCGAGGTGCTTGCCTGCCATGTCGGTCTCCTTCAGCTGCTCAGGATCAGGTCTCGCGGGAGACCCACGGACTTGAGCTCGACGTACGCGTCGAACCCTTCGGGACCGGCCTCCCGGCCGATCCCGCTGGACTTGAAGCCGCCGATGGGCGCGTGGAAGCCCACCGGGCTGCCGTTGACCTCGACGGTGCCGGTGCGCAGGCGGGACGCGACGGCGACGCCGCGGCCGGGGTCGGCGGTGAACACCGACCCGTTGAGCCCGTAGCTGGAGTCGTTCGCGATCGCGACGGCCTGGTCCTCGTCGTCGTAGGCCAGGACCGAGACCACGGGCCCGAAGATCTCTTCCTGGGAGATCGTCATCTCCGTGGCGACGTCGGCGAAGATCGTGGGCTCGACGAAGAACCCGTCGTCGAGTCCGGCGGGCCGCCCGCCGCCGGTCACGAGCCGTGCACCCTGGTCACGACCTGCTGCGATGTAGCCCTCGACGCGGGTGCGCTGGCGCTCGCTCACCATCGGGCCGATCTGGGTGGCCGGGTCCATCGGGTCGCCGACGGGCATGCTCGCCACGACCGCCCCGAAGGCGTCGAGGAACTCGTCCTGGCGCGACCGCGGCACGACGACGCGGGTCTTGAGGCTGCACACCTGGCCGCTGTTGCGGAAGGAGCCGATGCGCAGCGACTCCGCCGCGGCGGCGACGTCGGCGTCGTCGAGCAGCACTGCGGCCGACTTGCCGCCGAGTTCGAGCGTCACGCGCTTGAGGTCGTGCCCGCAGAGCGAGGCGATGCGGCGCCCGGCGGCGGTCGAGCCCGTGAACGCCACCTTGTCGACCCCCGGGTGCGTCACGAGGTGCTCGCTGACCTCGCGGTCGGCCGGGACGACGTTGACGACCCCCTCGGGCAGCCCGGCCTCGGCCAGCAGCTCGGCGAGGAGGTAGGCGTCGAGCGGGGTCTCCGGGGCCGGCTTGAGCACGACGGTGCACCCCGCCAGCAGGGCCGGGGCGAGCTTCATGACCGAGATGAGCAGCGGCGCGTTCCAGGGCACGACCGCGGCCACGACGCCGACGGCCTCGCGCAGCACGAGCGCGCGGCCGGTGACGGCCTCGCGCTCGGAGCGCCAGGGGTAGTCCGGCGCGAGCTCGAGGAAGCTGTCGAGGAGCACCTTCGGCCCGGCGGCCTGCATCGAGCGCGACAGCGTGATCGGGCAGCCCATCTCGCTCGTCACGAGGCCGGCGATCTCGTCGGCGCGCTTGCCGAGGAGCTCACTGAGACGACCGAGAACCTCGGCCCGCTCGTCCACCGTGCGGCGTGGCCAGTCCCCGAGATCGAACGCCCGCCGGGCGGCCGCGACGGCGTCGTCGACGTCCGCGGCGGACGCCGCCGGCACGCGCGCGATCACCTCACCGGTGAACGGCGAGGTGACCGCGAGCAGGTCGCTCCCCTGCGGCTCGACCCACCGTCCCCCGATGAAGAACGTCGAGTAATCCTGCACCGGCTCATCCCTTCGCTGTGACCCGAACCACTGACGGCAACGTATCGTATAAAATACTTTGCGTCTAGGCATGGAGGTCCCGGCTCCGTGGAACTCCGTGCACGACCCACGTCAGACGACATCGAGGAGTGACCAGCCGTGGACGCCGTCACGTTCGCCAACGGACCGATCACGATGGCCGGCAACCTGTTCCGGCCGGACGCGTACGAGCACGGACACCGGTACCCGGCGCTCGTCACCGTCCACCCCGGAGGTGGGGTCAAGGAGCAGACGGCCGGCCTCTACGCGGAGAAGATGGCTGCGCAGGGGTTCGTGACCCTGGCGTTCGACGCCTCCTACCAGGGCGAGTCGGGCGGCGAACCGCACTTCCTGGAGGACCCCGCCGCCCGGGTGGAGGACGTCCGCGCGGCGGTGGACTACCTGCAGTCCCGTGACGACGTCGACCCCGAACGCATCGGCGTCCTGGGCGTCTGCGCCGGGGGCGCCTACGGCGCGAACGCCACCATGACCGACCACCGCGTCAAGGCCCTCGCGACCGTGAGCGCCCTGAACATCGGCACGGCGTGGCGGCAGGGCTGGTTCGGTGCCGACCCCGCGACCGCGGCCGTCCCTGCCCTCGACGCGATCGCCCAGCAGCGCACCGCCGAGTGCGCCCACGGCGCCGAGGTCGCCACCAGCGCGTACGTCCCCGCGGAGCCGGACGAGAACACTCCGTACGACATGGTCCAGGCCAGCGAGTACTACCTGACGCCGCGCGCACAGCACCCGAATGCGAAGAACACCTACCTGGCGACCAAGAGCATTCCGAAGATCATGGCGTGGGACGGGTTCTATCTCGTCGAGGATCTGCTGACCCAGCCCGTGCTCATGGTCGCCGGGTCCGACGCGGGGTCGTTGTGGCACACCACCGAGCTGCACGCCCGCCTGCGCGGCGAGAAGAAGCTCGTGATCGTCGACGGCGGAACGCACATGGACTTCTACGACGTCCCGAAGTACGTCGACCGCGCGGTGGCCGAGGCGACCCCGTTCTTCACCGAGCACCTCGCACCGCAGAACGCAGGAGAGTGACACCCATGAGCACGGTCGAGACCGCGACGTTTCCCGGCCCGGTCGGGGAGATCGCCGCCGACGTCCACCTCCCACCCGGCTTCGACGCCTCGCGGAGCTACCCCGCAATCGTCGCCACGCATCCGATCGGCAGCTGCAAGGAGCAGACGGCGGGCACGGTCTACGGCACGGCGCTGGCCGACGAGGGCTACGTGGTCATCGCCTTCGACGCCAGCTACCAGGGCGCGAGCGGCGGGGAACCGCGGTTCGTCGAGGACCCGACGATCCGCGTCAAGGACATCAGCCACGTCATCGACCACCTCGTGACGTTGCCCTACGTCGACGCCGACCGCATCGGTGCGCTCGGCGTCTGCGGCGGCGGCGGGTACTCGATCAACGCCACGATGACCGACCGCCGCATCAGGGCCGTCGGCAGCGTGACCGGGGTGAACCTCGGCCGGCTCATGCACGAGTCGTTCTCCGGCTACGACCCCGTCGCCGCCCTCGACGCCATGGCCACCCAGCGGACCGCCGAGGCGCGCGGGGAGGAGCGGCGGGTCGACGACCTGCTGCCGGCCTCGCCGCAGGCCGCGTCCGACGCCGGCGTCACCGAGATCGATGTCGTGGAGGCCACCGACTACTACAAGACCGACCGCGGGCGCCGGCCCCACGGCGCGACCAGCGCGGTGTTCTCCCACCAGACCACGGCCATCGCGTGGGACGCGTTCCACCGCGCGGAGGTGCTGCTGACCCGGCCACTCATGGTCGTGGTCGGCGACAAGCCGGGCGCGTTCGGCGCCTACCGGGACGGGCTGGAGATCTACCGGCGGGCCCGTTCGGAGGACAAGCAGCTCGTCGTCCTCGAGGGCTTCTCGCACTACGACCTGTACGACCGGCCCGAACCGACGTCGCGGGCACTCCGCGAGCTGGTCCCGTTCTTCGGCAAGCACCTGTGAGCTGGGCGGACGAGGACCTCGCGCGTCTCGCGTCCTCCGAGGAGCTGCAGATCACCAGCTACCGCGACGACGGATCGGTGCGGCGCTGGACCCCGATCTGGGTGGTCCGGGTCAGCGACGACCTCTACATCCGGTCGGCGTACGGGAGCGAGGGCGGCTGGTTCCGTCGCGCCATGTCCCGTGGCGTGGCCCGGGTCCGCGCGGGCGGGGTCGAGACCGACGTGACGCTCGAGCCGGTCGCCGACGAGGCGGTCCGGGAACAGGTCGGCGAGGCCTACCGGTCCAAGTACGCCGGCCAGCCCGGCGCGCTGCGACCGATGCTCGACGACCCCGCGACGGGCTCGACCACCCGCCTCGTCCAGGGGTGAGGCGGTGAGCGCGGACGTCCGCACGGTCGACGAGCTGCGCGTCGAGGGCGTGGCCGGGATCGACCTGGCCGCCACGCGGTGGAACCCGCCCGGCGCGCCGCGGGGCACCGTGCTGTTCCTGCACGGCGGCGGGCAGACACGGCACTCGTGGCGGCGCGCCGGCCGGGCGCTCGCCGCCGGCGGCTGGACGACCGTGGCCGTCGACGCGCGGGGTCACGGCGACAGCGACTGGGCCCCCGACGGCGACTACGGGCTCGGCGTGCTCGCCGACGACCTGCGCGCCGTCGTCGCGGCGCTCGGGGTCCGGCCGGTCCTGGTCGGGGCCTCGCTGGGCGGACGGACCGCGCTCCTCGCCGAGGGCGAGGGCCCGAGCCTGGCCGCCGGGCTCGTGCTGGTCGACGTGACGCCGCGCGTCGACCGGACCGGCGTGGACCGGATTCTCGACTTCATGCGCAGCGGCCTCGACGGCTTCGCGACGCTGGAAGAGGCGGCCGACGCGATCGCCGCCTACGACCCGTCCCGCCCGCGCCCGGCACGTCCCGACGGTCTGCGGCGCAACCTCCGGTGGCGCGACGGGCGCTGGTTCTGGCACTGGGACCCGCGCTTCGTCGCCGGTGACGCGCCCACGCCCGAACGGCCCGGCCGCGCCGACCCCGAGCGGGCGTGCGCGGCCGCGGCCCGCGTCACCGTCCCCACGCTGCTCGTCCGCGGCGTGCAGTCGGAGGTCGTGAGCCCGGAGGCGGCGGCCGAGCTGCGAGAGCTGATCCCGCACGCCGAGCAGATCGACGTCGACGGCGCGGGGCACATGGTCACCGGCGACGACAACGACGTCTTCACCACCGGCCTTCGGGCATTCCTCCAAGGCACGGCGGATCAGTCGTAGACGACGACCCCGCGGACGTTGAGCCCGGCGTGCAGGTCCCGGTACCCCTGGGCGATGTCGTCGAGCGCGTAGGTGCGGGTGACCATCTCGTCGAGCTTCAGCTTCCCCGCGCGGTACAGGCCGAGCAGGCGCGGCACGTCCCAACCGCCGTTGGTCGACCCGAACAGCGACCCTTGGATGCACTTCTGCGACAGGGTGAGGTCGAAGAGCTCCAGCGGGGTCTGGCTGACCGCGTGCTGCCCGACGGCCGTCACCACCACGGTCCCCGCCCGGCGGATCGCCGCGAGCGCCTGACCGATGTGTTCGGGCTCCAGTACCCCGACGGTGATGATCGCGGCGTCGGCGCCCTGGCCGTTCGTGCCCTGCTTCGCAAGGTCGGTGGCCTCCTCGATCGACGCGGCGGTGTGCGTCGCGCCGAACTCGAGCGCCTTCTCCCGCTTCAGGGCAACGGGGTCGACGGCGATGATCGTTCCCGCTCCCCCGTGCGCCGCACCCTGGATCGCGCTCGCCCCGATGCCGCCCACACCCATGACGATCACCGTGTCGCCGGGCCGCACGTCGGCGGAGTTGACCGCCGAGCCCCACCCCGTGCTGACCGCGCAGCCGATCAGGCAGGCCTTCTCCAGCGGGATGTCGTCGTCGATCTTCACGACCGACGCCAGCGAGACCGTGGTGGTCGCGGTGAACGTCGAGATGCCGCACATCTGCCCGACCGGTCTGCCGTCCTCGACCTGGTGCAACCGGTAGGAGCCGTCGGTCCAGCGCGGGCCGGCAAGGATGCCCTTGGCGAGGTCGCAGAGGTTCTGCCGTCCGGTGGAGCAGAAGCGGCAGTGCCCGCACGACGGGATCGCGGAGAAGACGACGTGGTCTCCTTCGCGGATGCCCTTGTCGTTGTCGAAGACCTCGGTGACGACCCCGGCTCCCTCGTGCCCGAGGGCGAACGGGTAGGTCCCGACCGGCAGGTCACCGGTGACGTGGTGGTCGTCGGAGTGGCAGAGGCCCGAGGCGACCATCCGCACCTGGACCTCGTCGCGGCGCGTGGCGTCGAGCTCGAGGTCGACCACCTCCAGTTCCCCGGGCACCCGCCGGATCACCGCTCCGCGTGTCAGCACAGGGCCCACGCGCGCAGGAGGTCGGCGAGCTCGACAGTGGCCGGGGACGGCGCGGTCGGTGCCCTGCACCCGGTCGTGTCGAAGCGGGGCGCGGGCATCGGGTGCGGGACGCCGTCGACGTCGCGGAAGACCTCGCGCTCGGCGTTGTGCGGGTGCCCGGCCGCCTCGTCGAAGGTCAGCACGGGGCTCACGCACGCGTCGGTCCCGGCGTAGACCGCCGCCCACTCGTCACGGGTCCGCGTCGCCAGGGCGTCGGCGACGAGCAGCCGCAGCCGCGGCCACGCCGCGCGGTCCTCCTGTTCGGGCCACCCGTCGGTGTCCACGCCGAGGCCCTTGACGAACTCGGCGTAGAAGTCCGGCTCGAGGGCCCCGACCGCCACGTAGCGGCCGTCGGCGCACCGGTAGGTGTCGTAGAACGGCGCCCCGGAGTCGAGGTCGTTCGTCCCGGGCTCGTCGGAGTAGAGGCCCGCGGCGCGCAGCCCCTGGATCTTGGTGGTCAGGACGGCGACCCCGTCGAGCATCGCGGCGTCCAGGACCTGGCCCTGCCCGGTCGCCCGGGCGGCGAGGACGGCCGAGACGATGCCGAAGGCCGCCATGAGTCCGCCGCCGGCGTAGTCACCGAGCAGGTTGATCGGCGGGGTCGGTGCCTCGCCCCGCCGGGCCATCGCGTGCAGCGCCCCGGACTGGGCGAGGTAGTTGATGTCGTGGCCGGCCTGGTGGGCCAGGGGGCCGGACTGGCCGTAGCCGGTGAGCCGCGCGTACACCAGCGCCGGACACCGTCGGCGCAGCTCGTCGGGCCCCAGCCCCAGGCGCTCCGCCACACCCGGCCGGTAGCCCTCGACGAACACGTCGGCGGCGTCCACGAGGCAGCGGACCCCTTCGACGCCGTCGGGCGACTTGAGGTCGACGGCCGTGGACGTGACACCGCGGTTGGCGAGGTCGTGCTCCGGGGCCATCCCGTCGGTCTGGGTGAGCGCGCGGGTGCGTCGGTTCGGGGGACGGACGACGCGGACGACGTCGGCCCCGAGGTCGGCGAGCAGCATGCAGGCGAACGGCGTCGGCCCCATGCCGTGCAGGGCGACGACGCGCACCCCGGCGAGTGGTCCCGTCACAGGCCGCGTCCTCCGGTCACCTCGATCACCGCGCCGGTGACGTAGGAGGCCAGCGGCGAGGCGAGGTAGACCACCGTGCCGGCGACCTCCTCCGGCGTCCCGGCGCGCCCGAGCGGCACCTCGGCCTCCTTGGCCGCGAAGATCGCCGGCTTCATCGCCTCGGTCATCGCGGTGCGGATCAGACCGGGCTGGACGGCGTTGACCCGCGCCCCGGACGGGCCGAGCTCCTTGGCCGCGGCCTTGGTCAGCCCGACCAGCCCGGCCTTGGCCGCGCTGTAGTTGGTCTGGCCGGGGTTGCCGACCTTCCCCGACAGCGACGAGATGTTCACGATCGCACCCCCCTGCTGGCGCCGGAACAGCGGCGCCACGGCGCGGGTGCCCAGCCATGCTCCCTTGAGGCTGGTGTCCACCACCAGATCGAAGTCGGACTCGGCGAGCTTGGCGATGTAGCCGTCCCGGGTGACGCCGGCGTTGTTCACGAGCAGGTCGAGGCGCCCGAAGCGCTCCAGGGCCACGTCGACCATTGCTGCCTGGTCGGCCTCGGACGTGACGTCGCAGGCGGTCGCGTCGGCCCCGTCGCCGAGCGAGTCTGCCGCCTCCTTTGCCGCGCCGGCGTCCAGGTCGGCCACGAGCACGCGCCCGCCGGCTTCGACGATGGCGGCGGCGATGGCCAGGCCGATGCCCTGTGCGGCACCCGTGACGACGGCGACCTGACCGTCGAGGAGTCCCATCAGTAGGCCCGCGGCAGCTTGAGGACCTGGTTCGACACGTAGTTCAGCACCATCTCCTGGGAGAACGGGGCGTTGCGCAGCAGCCGGACCTCCCGCCACAGCCGCTCCACGTGGTACTCCTTCGCGTAGGCGTAGCCGCCGAAGGTCGACAGGGCCCGGTCGCAGGCCTCGAAACCGGCCTCGGCGCCGAGGAACTTCGCCGCGGCGGACTCCGGCCCGCACGCCTTGTTCTCGTCGAAGAGCCGGGCCGCGTTCATCGCGACCATCTCGGCGGCCTCCAGGCGGATCCAGGAGTCGGCGAGCGGGTGGGCGACGGCCTGGTTCTGGCCGATGGGCCGGTCGAACACCCGACGGTCCTTGGCGTACTGGCTCGCCAGGTCGAGCGCGGCACGGCCCAGGCCGACGCCTTCGAGCCCGACGACGGTGCGCTCCGGGTTGAGCCCGTCGACCAGGTAGTAGAAGCCTTTGTCGACCTCACCGACGACGTCGGCGTCGGCGACCTCGAGGCCGTCGATGAACAGCTCGTTCGAGTCGATCGCGGCCCGGCCGAGCTTGTCGATCTCGCGGATCGTGATCTTCAAGCGGTCCATGTCCGCATAGAACAGCGTCATGCCGTGCAACGGCTTCTCCTCGGTGCGCGGAGAGGTGCGCGCCAGGAGCAGGATCTTGTGGGCGTTCTGCGCGTTGGTGATCCAGACCTTCTGCCCGTTGATCACCCAGCCGCCGTCGATCTTCGTGGCCTTCGTCGTGATCCGCGAGGTGTCGACCCCCGCGGTCGGCTCGGTGACCCCGAAGGCCATGAGCAGCTCACCGGAGGCGATCTTCGGCAGCACGCGCTGCTTCATCTCCTCAGAGCCGTGCCGCACGATCGGCGCGGGCGGGAAGACGTAGAAGTGGATCGCCGAGCCGCCGCTCATCCCGGCGCCGGAGCCGGCGATCTCCTGCATCATCACCCCGGCCTCGGTGAGCCCGAGCCCGATCCCGCCGTACTCCTCCGGGATCATCGCGCCGAGCCACCCACCGTCGGCGAACGCCTTGACGAACTCCCACGGGTACTCGTGCTTCTTGTCCTTCTCCCGCCAGTACTCCCAGTCGTACTTGCGGGAGAGCTCGCGGACGGTCTTGCGGATGAGCTCGAGGTCGCCCTCATCGGTGGCGCTCACGATGTTGCCTCCTCCAGGGTCGGGATGTCGTCGAGGGACGTCGAGGCGTCCAGCGAGGAGAGGTCGCCGGGCGGCGTGCCCAGGTGCCGGGCGCGGATGGCGCGGCGCATGATCTTGCCGTTGGTGGTCTTGGGCAGGCCGCGGACGACGTGCAGCGCGGGGGCGAACGAGCGACCGACGTTCGTCACGGCCGTGGCGGCCACGTCGTCCTGATCGGTGGTGTCGCCTCGCAGCACGACGAAGGCGACGACCCGCTGACCGCGCGCGTCGTCGGGCACCCCGATGGCCGCGGCCTCGGCGATCCGCGGATCGACCAGCAGGGCGGCCTCGATCTCGGCCGGGCCCACGCGCCGCCCCGAGACCTTGATGGTGTCGTCGGAGCGGCCGTGGATTCGCCACACGCTCTCGTGATCGACGCTCGCGAGGTCGCCGTGCTGCCAGATGCCGTCCCAGCGATCCCAGTAGGTGGCGAGGTAGCGCTCGCGGTCGCCCCAGAAGGCGTGGGTCATCCCGGGGAAGGTGGTGCGGACGACGAGCTCCCCCACCTCGTCGATCACGGGCCGGCCGTCGGTGTCGACCACCGCGGCATCGACCCCCGGCAGCGCGGCGGTGAAGGTCGCCGCGTCCATCGGCAGGAACGGGTAGCTGATGAGCATTCCGCCGCCGACCTCGGTGCCGCCGGAGAAGTTGATGATCGGACGGCGTGAGCGGCCGACCGTGCCGAACAGCCAGTGCCACGTCGGTTCGTCCCAGGCCTCGCCTGTGGAGACGAACGCCCTCAGGGTCGCGAGGTCGGTCCTGGGCGCGCCGTCCGCGGCGAGGATCGCCCGTGCCGCGGTCGGGGCGATGCCCTGCACCGTGACGCCGTTGCGCTCGACGATCTCCCACATCCGGGTCGGTCGCGGGTGGGTGGGCACCCCTTCGGTGAACACCACCGTCGCGCCGAGCTGCAGCGGCCCGACGATGAGCATGGGCCCGACCAGCCAGCCGAGGTCGGCGATCCAGGCCACGACGTCGTCGCCGCGGACGTCGAACCCGTAGGCGAAGTCGACCGCCGTCTTGACCGCGAACCCGGCGTGGGAGTGGACGATGCCCTTGGGCAGACCGGTCGTGCCCGAGGTGTAGACGATGCAGAGCGGATCGTTCGACCCGGTGTCGGCCATCGCGACCGGCGCAGGCGACGCGGGCATCTCGTCCCAGGGGACGTCGCGGCCGGGATGCATGGCGACGTCGTCGCCGAGATGGCGGACCACCACGACGTGGCGCAGCTCCGGCGCTGCTGCGGCCGCGGCGTCGGCGATCTCCTTGAGCGGGACGCGCTTACCGCGGCGGGTCGTGGCGTCGGCGGTGACCAGGGCGACGGCACCGGACTCCCGCAGCCGGGTCCCGAGCGCGTCGGGCCCGTAGCCGGTGAACGCGGGTACCGACACTGCCCCGAGGTAGGCGATCGCCAGGAAGGCCACCGTGGCCTCGGGCACGACGGGCAGGTAGAGCACCACACGGTCACCGCGGGCGACCCCGAGCGCGGCGAGGTTCGCCGCGCACCGCCGGACCTCGCCGTCGAGCTCGGCGTAGGTCAGGCTGCGTCGCTGGCCGGCATCGCCCTCGTAGACGACCGCCTCCTTGCCGCCCGAGGGACCGTCGACGTGGCGGCCGGCGCAGAGGTGGGCCACGTTGATCCGGCCGCCGGGGAACCAGCGCGGGAAGGGCTTGCCCTCGGACTCGTCGAGCACCCGGTCGAACGGCTCGGAGAAGGCGATGTCGAGGTCGTCGACGACCTCGCGCCAGTAGCGTTCGGGATCGGTGACCGACGTCCGGTGCAGGTCGTCGAGGTCGTCGTAGCCGTACCGTGCCACGGCGTCGAGCAGGCGGCTGCGCTCCCGCTGCGCGGCGGTAGGAACCCACGCGGGCTCGGTGTTGACCATGGTTCAGGCCTGCGCGCCGGCGGTCTGCTGCTCGGCCGCCGAGCGCTTCTGCATCAGGCCCATCCGGGTCGCGTCACAGACGATCTCGTCGCGCTGGTTGATCCCGAGGTGGCGGAAGGTGACGATCCCCGAGTCGGGTCGGCTCTTGGACTCGCGCCGATCCACGATCTCGGTCCGCACGTGGACGGTGTCGCCGTGGAAGACCGGCTTCGGGAACTTGACCTCACCGAAACCGAGGTTGCCCAGCGTCGTGCCCTGGGTCGTCTCCGGAACGGTGATACCCGAGACGAGGCCGAGGATGAACAGGCTGTTCACCAGCCGCTGACCGTAGATCGACCCCTTGCTGTACTCCTCGTCGAGGTGCAGGGGCGCGAGGTTGAGCGTCAGGCTCGAGAAGAGCACGTTGTCCATCTCGGTGACCGTCCGGCGCGTCGGGTGGTCGACCACGAGACCGGGCTCGAGCTCCTCGAAGTACAGACCGGGCATGGCTCGCGCTCCTTCGTCGAACGGGTTCCAACGAGATGCACAATATATTATCTTCGTAGGGCACGCCAGGGACGACGGAAGCGAGGGACACCCCGATGACCGACGAGACCCCACCCGTGGAGGCCGCTCTCGCGCACCTCGTCGCGACCCTCGACGCGGACGTGCTCTCCCCCGCGGTGCTCGACGGCGCACGACGCCTCATGCAGGACCAGCTCGGGCTGCAGGTCGGGTGCGAGGCGCTCCCGTGGAGCCGCGCCGTGGTCGACCTGGCGCGGGGGAACCACACCCCGGGGAGCTCGCGCGTGGTCGTCAGCGGCGACGTCATGGGCGCGGGCGACGCGGCGTTCGTCAACGCCACGCTCGGGCACAGCTTCGAGTACGACGACGCGCACCGCGCCAGCTCGAGTCACCCCGGCAGCTGCGTGGTGTCGACCGCGCTGGCGATCGGCGAAGAGGACGGCGCCTCGCTGCGCGAGGTCCTCCTCGGCATCGTCGCCGGCTACGAGGCGTACACCCGCATCGGCGTGCTGGCCGCGCCGGACCTGCTCGAACGCGGGTTCCACCCGCACGCCCTGCTGTCGCCCTTCGGTGCGGCCGCGGTCGTCGCGGCCATGCGGGGCTACGACGTCGAGCAGACCACGCACGCCCTCGCCATCGCGATGAGCCACTGCGCGGGCACGACCGAGTACACCTCGTCGGGCGGGTCGGTGAAGCGGTTGCACGCCGGGATCGGCACCCGCAACGGGATCCGCGCGGCCGAGATGGCCGCCGCCGGGATCACCGGCCCGCGGGCCTACCTGACCGGCTCCAAGGGCTTCTTCCCGGTCTACAAGGGCCGGGAGATCGCGGCCGACGCCGCCGCCCGGTTCGCGCCCGACCGGCCCTTCGAGATCACGAAGGTCTGGATCAAGCCGTACTGCTGCTGCGGCTGCTGCCACGGCTTCGTGGACGGGGCGCGGACGCTCACCGACCGGGCCGTGGAGATCGACGGCGTCGAGCTGCGCATCCAGTCCGGCGGCGACGTCGTCGTCGGCAACCGGAACGCGAACGCCTACGCCCCGCACTCCATCGAGAGCCTGCAGTACAGCCTGCCCTTCCAGTTCGCCCTGGCGGCGACCGGTCACGGCAACGGCTTCACGACCCACCACGACTACCTCGAGGGTCGGCTGAAGCTCACCGACGACAGCGAGGTCGCCCAGCTCGCCCGCCGGGTCCGGATCACGCCCGACCCCGAGCTCGACGCCGGCTATCCCGGCAAGTGGGTCGCCGACATCGACGTGGGCTTCACCGACGGCACGCGCACCCACCTGTTCGTCGAGGACTCGGCGGGCACGGCCGAGAACCCGATCTCTCGGGCGGACCTCGACGCGAAGTTCCGGGACCTGACGGTGGGGCGGCTCGGGACCGAGCGCAGCGAGGAGCTGCTCGCGACCATCACCGGCGGCGACCTCGACGCCCCGGTCTCCCTCCTCGCCGACCAGCTGGTGGTCCGGTGAGCCGCGTCCCGCAGAAGCCGCTGGCCGGCATCCGCGTCCTGGAGGTCGGCGGCTACATCTCGATGCCCATGGGCGGCGCGCTGCTCAGCGCGCTCGGCGCCGACGTCATCAAGGTGGAGTCGACCGCGGGCGACGACTTCCGCCGCAAGGACAACGACCGCAGCCCCTACTTCGCGCAGGTCAACGCCGGCAAGCGCAGCCTCGCCGTCGACCTCAAGACCCCCGAGGGTCTCGAGCTCGTCAAGGAGCTCCTCCCGACGACCGACGTCCTGTTCGAGAACATGCGGCCGGGCAAGCTCGCCGCGCTGGGGCTGGGGCCCGACGTGTGCACCGCACTGGCACCCGACCTGGTGTTCGCGTCGGTCAACGGCTTCGGCGACGGCGGACCCCTGCGGGACCGCCCGGCGTACGACACCATCGGGCAGGCCTACGGCGGCATCTACTCGCTGCTCGGCGAGCCCGGTCAGGCACAGCTCTCCGGCACGATCTTCGCCGACGTCATCACCGGGCTGACCAGCGCGGCCGGCATCCTCGCCGCGCTCGTCGGACGCGGCGCCACCGGCGCGGGCGTCCGGGTCGACACGTCGCTGTACGAGGCCGTGAGCGTCCTGACGACCGACGCCCTGAGCCAGTACGTCGACACCGGCGCGGATCCCAGCCGCACGACCCGGCACCCGCAGGCCCAGAACTTCTGCGCGCCCACGGCGTCCGGCGAGAACATCGCGGTCCACCTGTCGTCCTCGGAGAAGTTCTGGCGCAACCTCTGCGCGGCCATGGAGCGCCCGGAGCTCACCCGGGACCCGCGGTTCACCCCGTACCGGCACCGCGAGGCGAACTACTTCGAGCTCGTCCCGATCGTCGAGGCCGAGTTCGCCCGGCGGTCGCTGGACGAGTGGGAGGAGCGCCTGACCCGCTTCGACGTCCCGTTCGCCCCGGTGCAGACCATGGCCTCCTACGTCGCGCACCCACAGACCGAGTGGCTGGAGCTGTTCGAGCCCGGCAGCAACGACACGACGCTGCTGCGCCCGCCGTGGCGGTTCGACGGCGCCCGCCCCGACCGCGGCCGCCCGACCCCGCGGATCGGCCAGCACACCCGCGAGATCGCTGGCGAGGTCTACGACGACGAGCAGGTCGAGAAGCTGATCGCCACCGGCGTGCTCGGCGCCGAATCCTGATCCCCTCCCCCACGAGAAGGTGTCACGTCCGTGAACGCACCCACGTCGCGGGCGGCGAGGACCAGCGCCCCCACCCGCATGACCGCGCAGGGGCTCGGCGTCGTCGTCCTCTGCATGTTCCTGAACATGACCGACGGCTACGACCTGTTCATCGTCGGCTTCGCCGTCCCGCACCTCCCACCAGGCTTCGCGAGTCCCGGCGAGAAGGGCCTGCTCATCAGCTCCGCGTTGGTCGGCATGGGGGTCGGCGCCATCGTGCTGGCCCGCCTCGCGGACCGGATCGGTCGCCGGGCCACCGTTCTCGCCGGTCTCGCGGTCAACATCGCCGGGCTGTCGCTCTCCGCGCTCTCGCCGAACCTCGAGCTGCTCATGGCCTCGCGTTTCGTCACCGGGCTGGCCGTCGGCACGATCAGCGTCGTCATCGTCGTGATCGCCCAGGAAGCGTCCCCGGACTCCCGGAAGAACTCCTCGACCGGGATCGTGATGATCGGCTTCCCACTCGGGAGCACGGTCGCCGGCTTCGGCGGCGCGTGGGCGCTGAGCCTGTCCGGGGGCGCGTGGCAGTCGTTGTTCTGGCTGGGCGCCGCGCTGGCCGTGCTGGGGTTGGTCGTCGCCGTCGCCGCGGTTCCGGAGTCCGAGGCGTTCCTCGCCGACCGCGACGGCACCCAGGCGGAGGCCGCCGCGCGAGAGAGTGAGGGCGCGGAGGACGCCGACGTTGTCCCCCACCTGCTCGGTACCCTCTTGCGCGCGCGCACGCTGCTGCTCGCCACCGGCTACGGGATGCTCTCGGCGGCGTACTACTTCGTGGGGACCTGGACCCCGCAGCTCATCACCGACGCGACACGGGACGCGGGCAGCGGCGCCACGACCGGGATCGTCGTCAGCGTGGGGACACTCGCCGGGGCGGTGTGCTTCGCGCTGCTCGGGCTCCGCTTCGCCGCCACCACGGTCACGGCGTGGTTGCTCGGCCTGTCGATCGTGTCCCTGCTGGGGTTCTCCGTCCTGCTGCCCGGCGGCGCGTCGTACATCTTCGCCGGCCTGCTCGGCCTCGGCGTGTTCGCCTCGATGGTCGGTTACACGGCCCTGGTGCCGATCGCCTACCCCGTGCTCGCCCGGGCCAAGGGCTACGGCGTGATGCTGGGCGTCGGGCGGGTCGGCGCCATCGTCGCGCCGGTGATCGCCGGGTACGCGCTGGCCGTCATGTCACCGAACGCGCTCTACCTCGCCGCGGTCGTGCCCCTGGCCGTCGCGGCGGTGACGACGGCGGTGCTGCTGCGCCTCCCGTCCCCGCGACACCGCACGCCCTGACCACGACCGCGGAGGGAGGCCCGGCATGCCCGGGTTCCAGATCGAGGGGTCCGAGGACCCGATGAGCACGCTGTGCCGCATGGTGGTGCAGACCGGCTTCGACGACCTCCCGGCGGAGGTCCTCCGGCACGCCAAGCACACCCTGCTCGACGGGATGGGCGTGACGATCGGTGGTTCCGGGATGGACGGCATCGCCGAGATCGTCGGCCTGGTCGTGGACCGGGGCGGCAAGCCGGAGTCGCTGCTGCCGTTCCACGGCGGCCGGGTCCCGGCGGCCGAGGCGGCCCTCGCGATCGGTCCGATGCCGCGGGCCATGGACTGCGGCGACCTCCACGAGGAGGCCGGACACATCAGCGAGTACGTCGTGGCGAGCCTGCTCGCGGCGACGGGGCTGCGGGCGAACGTCACCGGCGAGGAGTTCCTCACCGCCCTCGTGGTCGGGCAGGAGGTGCTGGTGCGCGCCGGGTCGGCCTACCGGGTCATCAGCCAGGCGGTGCCGGCGGGCGACTGCGGCGGCCACTACGTCTTCGGAGCCGTCGCCGCGGTCGGGAAGCTCCTCGGGTTCTCCCAGGAGCAGCTGGAGAACGCCCAGGGCATCGCGCGGACGATGACGCAGCCGCACACGATGGCGATCTACGCGCCCGCGACCCTCATGGTCCGGGTGCACCACGGGCTGGTCTGCCAGACCGCGATCACCGCCTGCCAGCTCGCGGAGCGAGGCATCACGGGTCCTCGCCAGGAGGTCCTGGCCGGCCCGAACGGGTTCCTGAGCACGGCACGGTGGGAGACCGACCCGGAAGCTCTGACACGGGGGCTGGGTGAGCACTGGGCCATGACCCGGATCACCACCAAGCGCCACAGCGCCTGCTACTTCTCGCACTCGTCGATCGACGGCGCCCTCGCGCAGATGGACACCCACGGCTTCGCGGCCCCCGACATCGGTTCGGTCCACGTCGCCGTGTCGACCTCCGGCTGGCGCGCGGTGTGCGAGCCGACCGACCGCAAGTGGGAGCCCCGGACGGTCCCGGAGTGCCAGTTCAGCCTGCCCTATGCGATCGCCACGGCGATCCACGACGGGAGGGTGTTCGTGCAGTCCTACTCGCCGGAGGCGCGGGGACGCGCCGACGTCCGCGAGCTCATGACGCGGGTCACCGCTGAAGAGGACCCCTCGATCCCGGCCTGGGGAGCGCGGTTGACCACCACGCTGCGCGACGGTCGGACGATCACCGGTGAGTACGTGTACGTGAAGGGGCACCCGGACAACCCGCTCAGCGAGGACGAGGTCGCCGACAAGTTCCGTTCCTGTGTGCCGTTCTCCGTGCTGCCGCTCGACGCCGGGACGGTGGACCGGATGATCGACGACATCCTCGCGTTCGAGAAGGTCGACGACGTCGTCGCGTCGCTGTTGCGCCCGCTCACCCCCGCGGAGTGAGTGAGCGCGGGGCCCCGGCGCGCAGGGCGTCACGATGGTCCGGGTGCGCGATCGCCACGAGGCGCTCGAGCCGTTCCGAGACCGTGCACGCCCGGAGGTCGGCGGCCCCCCACTCGGTGACCACGACGTCGACGTCGCTCTTCGACGAGGTCACGACACCGCTGGAGACGCGGGCGACGATGCGGCTCGCGCCGGTCGGCGTGACCGACGGGAGGGCCACCACCGCGGCGCTCGCGTCGCCGCCGCGGTGCGCCGCCCGGAAGAAGTCGACCTGGCCGCCGACGCCGCCGACCAGCCGGTCACCGACGAACTCCGCCCCGACCTGGCCGAGGAGGTCGACCTCGAGCGCGGAGTTCACCGAGACGAACGGCGAGCACCTGTCGACGGCGCTCGCGTCGGCGCCCGGCGCGAACTCCACGCCGTCGTGGCCGTCGAGGAAGGCGTAGAGCTCGGGCGAGCCGAGAGCCATGCCGGCCACCACCGTGCCCGGACCCTCGGCGAGGGCGCCTGCGCGCGCGAGCTCGAGCAGCCAGTCCCCCACCAGGCCCGAGCGCACGCGCAGGCCCCGCCGACCTCTCAGCCCGGACGCGACGGCGTCGGGGAGCCCACCGATGCCCATCTGGATCACCGCGTGGTCGGGCACGAGGTCGACGACGGCGGCCGCGACCGCCCGGTCCGTCGCGCTCGGCGGACGGGCGGCGGCGCTCGGCAGGGGCCGTCGCGACGGCACGGCCTCGGTGATACGGGACCGGTGGAGACGGGACCGCGAGCGCGTGCGCGGCATGTCCTCGTGGATCTCGACGAGCACCACGCGGGCCCGCTGCGCGGCGGCGGCGACGTAGTCGACCGCGGCACCCAGGTCGTGGTAGCCATCGGCGTCGGCCGGACCCACCTGCAGCAGGACGACGTCGACCGGCAACTGGCCGGACGTGACGTGGTCCTCGATGCGGCTCAGGTGCACCGGCAGGTAGTCGAGGACGCCGGGGGCGAGCGTGCGCACGGCACCGGCCGCGGCGTAGCCGACCACGCGGGGGTGCCCCGGGGTCGCCCGCCGCCACGCGTCGCTCGTGACGTACCCGCACACCGCCGTGACGCCCTCGACGGTCCGGGCGGCGTCGACGAGCTCGTCCACCAGCACCGGTGGCTCGGCGACGGTCTGGCCGACGACGACCGTGTCGCCAGGACGGAGGTGCTCGGCGACGGTCACGGCGCCCAGCTGGCGAGCACGTGGTCGAGCGGGATCGGGTCGGCCATCGGCGCGGGGAGGGCGGGCGGCGTCGCCGAGAAGCGCGGGGCGGGCCCGGCCTGGTGGGCGCCGTGCGCGTGGACGATGCTGCCCCGTGCCGCGATCTGCGGGTGGTGCGGCGCCTCGCTCCAGGACAGCACCGGCGTCGTGCAGGCGTCGAGGTCGGCGAACACGGCCTCCCACTCCGGCCTGGTCCGCGTGGCGAACACCTCCTCGAAGCGCGCGGCGAGCCGTCCCCAGGCGTGGCGGTCGTCGCGGTCGGGGACGTCGGTGGGGTCGAGTCCGAGTCCGTCGAGGAGCTGGGCGTAGAACTTCCGCTCGATGGCGGCCACCGCCATGAACCCGCCGTCGGCGCAGCGGTAGGTCCGGTAGTACGGGGCGTGCCCGTCGATGACGTTGGACTCCCGGGCGTCGACCCAGCGGTCCTGCGCGAGCAGCGACCACACCTTCTGGGAGAGCCCGACGACACCGTCGATCATCGCGGCGTCGACGACCTGTCCGCGCCCGGTGCGGGCCGCGTGCCACAGCCCGGCCAGGACGCCGGTGAGCAGCAGCATCGAACCGCCGCCGTAGTCGCCGACCATGTTCAGCGGCGGGGGCGGGCACGCGTCGGCGGCGCCGAGAGCGTGCAGCGCCCCGGTCAGCGAGAGGTAGTTGAGGTCGTGGCCGCCACGGTCGGCCAGCGGGCCCTCGCGCCCCCACCCGGTCGCGCGGGCGTAGACCAACCGTGGGTTGACCGCCAGGAGCTCGTCCGGCCCGACGCCGAGGCGCTCGACGACCCCGGGACGGTAGCCCTCGAGCACCACGTCGGCGTGCTCGACCAGGGCGCGCAGCGTGGCCCGGCCCTCGTCGGTCTTGAGGTCCGCGTCGACGCGGCGGCGCCCGCGCAGCATCGGGTCGGACGCGTCGGGGCGCCCGATCTGCTCGCCGCCGGGCCGGTCGATGCGCACGATGTCGGCGCCGAGGTCGGCCAGGTACATGCCCGCGTGCGGGCCGGGCCCGACCGCCGCGAGCTCGACGACCTTCAGTGCGTCCAGGGGTCCCACGTCAGGCCTTTCTCACGCCGCCGAGAACAGGGCGGCCATGCCCTGGCCGCCACCGATGCACATCGTCTCCAGCGCGCGCCGCCCGCCACGGCGGCGCAGCTCGTGCAGCATCGTGGTCAGGATCCGCATGCCGGTCGCGCCGATGGGGTGTCCCAGCGAGATGCCCGAGCCGTTGACGTTGAGCCGGTCCGGGTCGTGCCACCCCCAGGCGGCGAGCACCGAGAGGACCTGCACCGCGAACGCCTCGTTGATCTCGACGAGGTCGAGGTCCTCGAAGGTCGCGCCGGTCCGCGCGAACAGCTTCTCGACCGCGGGCACCGGTCCGATCCCCATGAACGCCGGGTCGCAGCCGGCCGCCGCCCAGCCCTCCAGGAACCCGAGCGGCTCCATGTCGCCGAGCGCGTCCTCGGCCACCACCAGGCAGGCCGCCGCGGCGTCGTTCTGCTGGGCGGCGTTGCCCGCGGTGACCGTGCCGCCCGGAGTGATCGTGCGCAGCTTCCCGAGCGTCTCCGGCGTGGAGTCGGGCCGGACCCCCTCGTCGCGGTCGACGACCACCGGCTCGCCACGCCGCTGCGGCACGCTCACCGGCACGACCTCGTCGGCGAACGCCCCGCGCTCCCACGCGGCCGCCGCCCGGCGCTGGCTGCCAGCGGCGAACTCGTCGGCCTGCTCCCGAGTGATGCTGTAGCGCTCGGCGAGGTTCTCCGCGGTCTCGATCATCCCGCTGATCGCACCGAAGCGGTGCTCGGGCTGCGAACGCTCCCGGCCGCGGTCGAGGCGGTCGTAGAGCGACACGGTGCCGGCCCGCGAGCCCCACCGGGCCGTCGTGGAGTAGTACTCGATGTTCGACATGCTCTCCACGCCGCCGACGAGCACCACGTCGGCGGCGCCCGTCTGGACCATCATCGAGCCGGTGACCAGGGCCTGGAGCCCGCCACCGCACCGGCGGTCGGTCTGCAGGCCCGGCACCGAGATCGGCAGGCCGGCGTGCAGCGCCGCCCACCGCCCGACGCACGGTGTCTCGGAGTTCGCGTAGGACTGCGCGAACACCACGTCCTCGATCCGCTCGGGGTCGACCCCGGTCCGCTCGATCACGGCGTTCACCACCGTGGCCGCGAGGTCCTCCACCGACACGGCCCGCAGCGCCCCGCCGAAGGCCCCCACCGGGGTGCGGACGGGGGACACGATCGCAGCACGTCGCATCCACGCATCATATATAATCTACGGACGCGCGTCACGCACGCGGCAGCTCCTCGTACGTCTCCCCGTCGGCCGCCAGGCACCAGACCGTCACGTTCCGGCGCGGGGCCGGGACCCCGCCGCGGCGCAGCGACGCCACGTCGGGGCGCGCCCACGTGGTGGTGGGGATGCGGACGGACTGGACGTACGCGGGCCGCTGCGCCCGGGGCAGGCCGCGGACGGCGTGGGCGAGCGCGTCACCGGTGATCCGGGCGCCGGGCAGCGGGCGCACGGCGCCCACGAGGACCTCGTTCCCGTCGTTCCCGTCGTCCCCCACCCCGTAGGCCGTGGCCAGGGCGACCCCGGGGACGGCCTCCAGGGTGCCGCTGACCACCGAGGGCAGCACGGGGCCGTCGGCGGTGGTGATCAGGCTGCGCACGTGGTCGACGAACCACAGGTCGCCGTCCTCGTCGCGGGTGAACAGGTCGCCGGTCGCGAGCCAGCTGTCTCCGGGCTCGACCAGGTTGCGCAGCGGGACCACGTCCTGGCGGGCAGACCCCCGACCGCGGACGACCAGCAGGCCCACCTCGCCGGGCGCGCTCGGCCGGGCGTAGCCGTCGGCGTCGGTCACGATGCCCCGGGAGACGGAGCCAGCGGAGCTCGACCCGTGGGGGCCCGAGGCGAGCGCGTAGTCGACGACCCGCACCTTGGGGGTGCCCGGCAGCGGCCGCCCCACGGAGCCCACCTTCTCCCCGCTCGGGTTGGCGAGGATCGCCTCGCCCTCCGCCGAGGCGTACACCTCGACGACCCGCGCGGGCGCGAACCGCTCGGCCACGCGGCGCCACAGCCCGCGGGGCAGACCCGAGCCCATGAAGACCCGGATCGGGTGGTCGGGCTCGTTCGCGTGCGGCGGCCGGTCGGTGATCGCCCGCAACGACGTCCAGGTGTAGGAGACGTGGGTGGCGCCGTACCGGCGGACCTCGCTCCAGAAGGTGTCCGGGTCGGGACCGCTCGCGAGGGCCAGGCGGGCGCCGGAGGCGATCGCGCCGGCCATCGCATGCAGGATCGCCGACGAGTGGTGGAGCGGCGCGACCGAGTAGACGGTGTCGGTCGCGGTGAGGCCCGCGGCCTCGGCGGCGCCGCGGGCCGACAGCGCCCAGCGACGGTTCGTGATCAGCATCTCGCGGGTCCCCTCGCCGGAGCCGGTGAACAGCACGAACGCGAGATCCTCGGCGTCCCGCGGGTTGGGGCGGTACCACGCCGGCACCCGGACCCGGGCCGGGTCGATCGCCTCCATGTCGATCACGTGTCCCGGAAGGTCGTCGCGGTTCGACCCCGCCCCGAGGACGGAACAGTGCACGTCCGCGATCGCGGTCACGGGCACGTTCTCCGGGTCGGTCAGCAAGCGGGTGACCCGGCCGAGCGCGACCTCCCGGGCCAGGTCGCCGTCGGGACGCAGCAGCACGGCGGTCGCTCCGAGGCGGCTGATCGCGGCCAGCGCGCTGAGCAGCGACGGGCGCGACGCCATCCGCACGCCGATCCGCTCCCCCGGGCGCATCCCGAGCCCCAGCATCACGGCCACGATGCTGTCGACGCGGCGCTTGAAGTCGCCGTGCCGGATCACCCGGTCGCCGAAGGCGTAGACGATCGCGCCCGGATCCCGTCGCGCCGCCTCGTCGAGCAGGAGCCCCAGCGAGATCCGCGTCCCCGACCCGACGTCGCCCAGCTCGCCGAGCCGCGCGAGCTGGTCGACCCCCGTCCGGACGAGATCCTCCGCGCCGCGCACGGCCCCGACGGCTCCGGAGATCGCGCTGACCGCGGTGCCCACCGAGAGGTCGGCGGCGGTCCCGAACCATCGCCGCATCCCGCTCAGGGCGTCGGCGTCCCACTCCTCCACGCGGTCCGCGGGCACCAGCGCGGCGGGGAACTCGCCCTGCCCGTCCCGCCAGTGGATCCACCCGCCCACCGTCGGCCACGTGAGCTTGCGGGCCCGCGCGCCGCCGATGATGCCGAAGTGCCCGATCGGGACGTTGAGCTCGTAGACCTCGGCCCGAGGTGCCGCCCTCCGGATCGCGCGGACCGCCGGGGGCGTCGCGAGCAGGTCGGCGCTGCCGACCACGGTGAGGATCGGGACGTCGATGTCGGCCAGCGACACCAGCCGGTCGCGGAAGACGAAGCCGCCCTCGAGCATCCGGTTGTGGACCATGAACTGCTCGAGCAGCTCGGCGAAGGCCGGCCCGGCGTACGCGGTCCAGCCCTGCCCGTCGAGGTACATCCGCAGGCGCTCCCGGGGCAGCAGGCGCTCCCGGTCGTGCAGGTTCGCGTACCACTGCGCCTTGCCCTGGGCGACGCCGATCGGGGTGAGCATCTGGGTCGCGGCCCGCATCGCCCAGCCCGGGATCGAGATACGCCGGGCGAGACCCGAGGCGAGGTACGCCCTGGCGAGCACCGCCGCGTTCTCGGGCGACATCGGGACGCCCATCGGCGCGCGGGTGTCGACCGGCGACCCGAAGGTGATCAGGGAGTCGATGTTCGCGCCGCGCCGGTAGGCGGCGACCTGGTAGCAGAACATGCCGCCCTGGGACTGCCCGCCCAGCACGACGTCGCGCCCGGTGGCGGCGCTGACCTCGTCGACGGCGTCGCTCAGGGCGAGGGCGTGGTCGGTGAGGGTGCGCTCCAGCCCGCCGGGCTCGCGCTCGGGCCACCCGAAGTCGATGGTCCAGACGTCGATGCCCATCCCGTGCAGGGCCGCGACGGCGCTCGTGTCCGGCGCGATGTCCCAGACGTCGCCGGAGATCATCAAGGCGTGGACCAGCAGCATCACGGGCGCATCCGGGGGCACGTCGTCGGGGAAGTAGCGGCGCAGCTTGTGGACCCGGTGGGTGCTCACCACCTCGTAGGGCGAGTACTGCTCGTCGGTGACGAAGCCACCGTGCGCGAGAACGTCCGTGGCGTTGACGGCGGTGGCCCCGACCCGGCGCAGCAACCCCATGAGCGAGGAGGGGCCGGGCAGGTCCTCGAGCGACGGCATTGTCGACCTTCCAGGTGGGCGTTCGCGGGTGGGATCAGCCGGCGCGCGCTGCGCCGCTGTCGATCAGCTCGTGGGCCGGCAGACCGGCCTCCTCGAGGACGGCGAGGGTGTGCTCGCCCGGACGCGGCGAGGGGCCGGGAGCCGTGTGCGGGGACGCGCCGAACCGGGGCGCGGTCCCGGGTTGGATCCGTCGACCGTCCGCGAGGACGCAACCGCGCGCTGCCACGTGCGGGTGCCGAGCGGCCTCCCGCAGCCCGAGCACCGGCGTCACGCACGCGTCGGAGGACGCGAAGTGCTCCGCCCACTCGTCGCGGGTCCGGGCGCGGAAGGCCGCGGCCAGGAGCTCGCGCAGGCGAGGCCACTGGGCCCGGTCGTGCTGATCAGCGGGATCGAACTCGTCGATCCCCAACTCGTGGAGCAGGATCGCGAAGAACCTGTTCTCCAGCGCGCCCACCGACACCCACTGCCCGTCCGAGGTCTCGTACACGGCGTAGAAGGGTCCGGCTCCGTCGAGGGTGTTGGTGCCCCGGGCGTCGTTCCAGGCGCCGGCGCCCAGCATCGAGTAGGTCGCGGCCAACAGGTGGGTCGAGCCGTCGACCATCGCCGCATCCACCACCTGCCCACGCCCGGTGCGCGATACCGCCAACAGCGCGCCGAGCACACCGATCACCAGGTAGGCGCCGCCCGCGCCGTAGTCGCCGATCAGCGGCAGCGGGACCTGGGGCGGCCCGTCGACGGTCCCGAGGGACCCGAGCACGCCGGCGACCGCCAGGTAGTTGACCTCGTGGCCCGCGGTGTCGGCGAGGGGACCGCTCTGGCCCCATCCCGTCATCCGCCCGAACACCAGGTCCGGCCGGCGCGCGAGCAGCACGTCCGGCCCGAGCCCGAGGCGCTCCATGACGCCCGGGCGGAAGCCCTCGATCAGGACGTCGGCGCCCTCGATCAGGGTCAGCAGGGCGGCGTGGCCCGCCGGGTGCTTGAGGTCGAGCACGATCGAGCGCTTGCCGCGGTTGAGCACGTCCTGCTCGGGCGGCGCGGTCCGCATCTCGGCGGCGACGGGACGGTCGACCCGGATGACGTCGGCCCCCATGTCGGCGAGCGACATGGCGGCGAACGGGGCCGGGCCGATGCCGGCCATCTCGACCACCCGCACGCCGGTCAGGGGGCCGCCGGTCACACCCGACGCTCCTGCCCGGCCCAGAGCCGTTCGCGCAGCGACACCTTGTCGACCTTCCCGGTACCGCCCTTCGGGAGCTCGTCCACCACGATCACCGCCTTGGGCACCTTGTAGCCGCCCAGGTGTCCCCGGCAGTGGTCGATCACGGCGTCCGCGGTCGGGCCGCGGTCGGGGTCGAGCGCGACGAACGCGGTGACGGCCTCGCCCCACCGCTCGTCGGGGGCGCCGAGCACGGCGACCTCGCGGACCCCGGGGATCGCCGACACCACGTTCTCGATCTCGCGGGGATACACGTTGAACCCGCCGGTGATGATCATGTCCTTGCGGCGGTCGAGGATGAACAGGAAGCCGTGCTCGTCGACGTACCCGACGTCGCCGGTGTAGCACCACCCGTCGCGGAACGTCTCGGCTGTCGCCCCGCGGTTGCGCCAGTAACCCGGCCCGACGTGCGCGCCTCGGGTGGCGATCTCGCCGGTCTCCCCCGCCGGCACCGGCCGGTGGTCGGCGTCGACGATCGCGACCTCGGCGTAGGCCCCCGGGCGCCCCGCCGACGCCAGCCGGGGCAGCCCGCGGTCGTTGGTGTCGGTGACGTGGTCCCGCGGCGCCAGTGCGGAGATCGGCATCTGGGCCTCGCTGGCCCCGTAGAGCTGGTACATGGCGTCGCCGAAGTAGCCGTGGGCCCGCGCGGCGCGGTCGGGCTGGATGGCCGAGCCGGCGTACGGGACGACGGCGACCGCGCCGACCCGCCCGGTGGGCGCGGACCGGCGCTCGAGCTCCTCGAGCACCATCGAGATCATCGTCGGCACCAGGGGTAGGACGGTGATCTCCCCCGAGGAGGCCCGGTCGGCAACCCGGCCCGCGTCGAACGCGGCCTCGAACACGTTGAGCCCGCCCACGGCGGTGACGGCCTCGTTGATGCCCCCGCTGAAGTGGCTGATCGGCGCCGTGTGCAGCGCGACGGCGCGGTCGCCCAGGACGCCGAGGGCCGGGAGCTCGTGCGCGATGCCCCGCATGCGGGCCCCGGCGTTGACGTGGGTGACCTCGACGCCCTTGGGCAGGCCCGTCGATCCCGACGTGTAGAGGATCGCGGCGAGATCGTCGCCGTCGGGCAGCGGCGCCTCCTCGTCGCGGCCGGCCGCCACCAGGTCCTCGAACCCGACGGCACCCTCGGGCACCGCGCCGGCCCCCATCGCCACGACGGTCCCGACCCCCGCCGGCAGCCAGCCCTGCCCGTGGGCGGCGAGCCAGTCGGCGTCGGCGAACACCACCGACGGCTCGGCGTCCGCGGCGATCTGGGTCAGCTCGGTGGGGTGCAGACGCGGGAGCAGCGCGACCCGCACGTAGCCCCCGATCGCGACGGCACGGTCGACCAGGGCCCACTGGTTGCTGTTCGGCGAGACGATCACGACGCGGGCGCCCCGGTCCAGACCCAGCCCGCGCAGTGCGCAGGCAAGACGCCGCGTCCGGACACCGAGCTCGGCGTAGGTGAGCTCGCCGTGCTCGTCACGCACGGCGGGACGGTCGGCGAACTCCGTGAAGGTGCTCGCGTACATCCGCCCCACCGGCACGAGGTCGGACATCTCAGCCGACCCGCGACGCGGGCCAGTCACGCGTGGGCGACCGCCATGCCGGCCACATGTCCTCGGGCTCGCCGCGCGTCACCGACAGGCGGGTGAAGCAGGCCTGGCACTTGACGACCATGCGGGGGCCGAGGTGGTTCGACACGGGGTAGCGCGCGACGTCGCGGCTGCCGCACGACGGGCACTCGGCCTCGACGGGGGTGCGCTCGACCGAGACGCGCGCGGTCTGGGGACGGGGGAACATGAGGCGGTCGGTGGCCATGGTGTGCTCCTGCTCGGTCGGCCGGGTGTCAGACGGTCCATTCCAGGGGTGTCGCGATCGGGACCTCCCAGGTCCCGGCGTCGCGGGCGGCGGCCAGCTCGGCGCGGCACGCCTCGGTCGCGGTCGTGTCGATCTCACCGTCACTCAGCACGACGCCGTAGGTCAGCCGGGCGCCCTCGGCGCTGACCAGTCGGTTGCGGACGTCCTGGCGCACCCGCTCGGGGTCGCGGGTCAGCGGATCGCCCCAGCCTCCGCCCCCGCCGATGATCAGGCGGATCGCGTCGCCCGCCTTGATGACGAGGTTGGAGAACTTGCCCGTGGTGTAGCGGGCGCCGCGGCCGAACTCGCCGTGCACCGGATCGGGGCGGCCCTGCTCGTCGAACACGCCGAACAGCGGCTCGGCGCCGCGCAGGTTCATCGGGTCGCCGTGCGCGGCGAGGTCGAACCCCGCGATGTACCAGCCGACGGCGGGGGCGCCGGGTCCGCCGCCGTTCGCCCCGGCCGCCCCGCGGCGCAGCCGGTCCGCGACGACGGTGACCAGCGTGTCGGACTCGGCGACGATCGTGTAGACGGAGCCGAGCCCGCCCCGGAAGCGTCCGGCCCCGGCGGTGTCGATCAGCATCTCGTGCTGGGCCACCACCAGCGGGCTCTCGATCTCGACGTGCTCCTGCACCGAGGTCCGGCAGTTGCCGATCGGCGTCACGCAGAAGGAGACCCCGTCCTCCTTCCAGGTCCCGCCCCAGCCGCCGCCGGCGAGCCCGTAGGCACCCCAGGGCGTGCCCTCGTGCCCGGGCCGGGTGTCGATGCCGCTGAAGCCGATGTAGACCGCGGTGCCGGTGTCGCAGGCGAACGACTCCTCGGTGGCCTGCCCGAGCGCCTGGGTCACCACGTTGATCACGCGCGGGCCGATGTCGGCGTGGCTCGAGCAGCTCGAGGGCGGCAGCGTCTGCACCACGCTGCCCGCCGGCAACAGGACGTCGATCGGCTTCAGGGTGCCGCTGTTGACCGGGGTCGAGGGGTCGACCATCAGCTTGACCGCCTCGATGCAGCGGCCCGCCTCGCACCAGGCGGTGCTGCTGTTGCCCAGCGGCTGCCGCGCCGACCCGGAGAAGTCGATCTCCATCGAGTCCCCGCGCACCTTCACCGTCGCGCGGACCGGGATCAGCTCGTCGGTGACGCCGTCCTCGTCGAGCAGGTCCTCGGCGGTGTAGTCCCCGTCGGGGATGGCGGCGATCCCGCGGCGCATGCTGGCCTCGGTGGCGTCGATGGCGTAACGGCCGGCCGCGCGCACCTCGTCGAGCCCGCCGCGAGTGATGAGGTCCTGGAGCTGGCGCTCGCCGACGACCAGGCAGCCGTGCAGCGCGCGCAGGTCACCCAGCACGAGGTGCGGCACCCGGTTGTTCTCGAGGAGGAAGTTGAACGTGGGGCGTACCGCGATGTCGTTCGCGTAGAGCAGCGTCGGCGGGAGCTTCAGCTGCTCCTCGAAGTGGGACTGCGCCCCGTTCGAGAAGCCACCGGGGATCGGACCGCCGAGGTCGACCAGGTGCGAGGTAGACTGCAGCAGGAACTCGACGCGGCCATTCACGAAGACCGGCCGGAACAGGTTGACGTCGGCCTGGTGCAGCGACCCGCGCCAGGGGTCGTTGGTGAAGATGACGTCGCCGGGCTGCATCGTGTCGATGTCCCAGTCGTCCATGAGGAAGTTCGCGATGTGCGGTGCCACGAAGGCGTGCTGCATGCAGCCCTCCCAGAGCGCCGCGACCTCCCAGCCCTCGTCGGTGCGCATGTGGATGACGACGGTGCAGTCCAGGATGTCGCGGCAGATCGGGGAGAACGCGCTGCGCATCAGCGAGTCGAGCATCTCGCGGGCGACCTCGATGAGGCCGTAGCGCAGGATGTCGAGCTCGACCTCGGACCCGGTCGGTGTCGCTGGGGCTGTCGTGGTCACGGCTCGTCCTCAGTCCTTCGGCTCGATGATCAGGTTCAGGTCGTCGTCGACGCGGGCGGTCCGCCCGGGCAGGACGACCGTCGTCGCGAACTTCTCGGTGACCAGGGCCGGGCCGGACACCTGCTCGCCGGGCGCGAGGCGTTCCCGCACGTAGACCGACACATCGGTGACACCGGAGGCCCCGGGCAGGACGAGCGCCGCCGTGCGCAGGAACGCGTCGCCCTCGTCGGGGGCGAGCTCGAAGCGGCCCTGTTCGCGGGGGATCACCGCGGTCACCTCGACGGTCGACACCACGACGGGGATCTCCCGTGCGGCGAAGCCGTAGTGCTCGTCGTAGAAGGCGTGGAACGCCGGCACCAGCTCCTGCACGCGCTCGGCCGTGAGGCTCTCCGGCGGGATGGGCATCCTGTTGTCCCAGGTCTGGCCGCGGTACATCGCGAAGACCGCCCGTTCGAAGCGCAGCCGCTCGACGTCGGCGCCCTGGCTCTTGAGCTCGTCGTGGACCCGGGCCTCCAGGGTGGCGAAGGCGGCCTCGATCGCCTCGGTACCGCCCGGGTCGAGCGGTGCCATGATCGACTGTGCGCGGGTGACCCGGAGGTCGGTGCGCAGCAGGCCCAGCGCCGAGAACTGCCCCGGGCTGCGCGGCACGATCACCTCCTGAGCGCCGAGGATCTGCGCCACGCGGTCGGCGAGCATGGGCCCGGCCGAACCCGACGGCTGCAGCGCGAACTCACGCACGTCGAGGCCTCGGTAGACCGAGATCGTGCGGACCTTCGCCGCGATGTCCTGGCAGGCCACCTCGTAGGCCGCGGCCGCCAGCTCGGTCGCCGACATCCCCCACCGGACGCCGGCCTTCTCCAGCGCGGCCCGCGACGCCTCGACGTCGAGCTCGATGGCCCCGTTCGCGAACAGATCCGGCTGCAGGACCCCGAGGACGGCACACGCGTCGGTCAGGGTGGGCTCGGTCCCGCCGCGGCCGTAGCAGACCGGCCCGGGGTCCGACCCGGCCGAGGCCGGCCCGACGGCGACGTTGCCCAGGGAGTTGGGGCGGATGAGGCTCCCGGCACCGGAGCCGATGCTCTCCACGTCGACCAGGGGCATGGTCAGCGTCAGGCCGGTCTCGAGGGTCCACAGGTCGGTCAGCGGCGTCTGGCCACCGCGGATCGCGGCGACGTCGGTGCTGGTCCCGCCCACGTCGATGGTCAGCAGCTTGGGTGTCGCGCCCTCGTCGGCCAGGCGGATGCTGCCGCTCACCCCGCCGACCGGGCCGGAGACCAGCTGGAACACCGGGGCCCGGCCGGCGTCGGCGACGGTCGCGACGCCGCCGTTCATCATCATGATCCACAACGTGCCGGCGAAGCCCCGGTGCGCCAGACCGGCCTCGAGGCGTCCGAGGTAGCCGACGACCCGGGGGCCGACGTAGGCGTCGAGTGCCACCGTGGTGGTCCGCTCGTGCTCCTTGGTGACCGGGTAGAGCGCCGAGGTCTGGACGTAGGCGTCGGGCAGCTCCTCGGCGACGATCTCGGCGGCGCGTCGCTCGTGCTCGTCGTTGGTGTAAGAGTTGATCAGGCACACCGCGACCGACTTCGCACCCTGCCGGGCCAGCTCCCGGGCGGCCTCGCGCACCGAGTCCTCGTCCAGCCCGGTGAGGGCGGACCCGTCGTAGCGCATCCGCTCCAGGACACCGAAGCGCAGCTCGCGGGGCACGATCGGGCGCTCCTGGTGCGGGCGGAGCCAGGTCGGGTCGTAGAACCGCTCGCCGAACTCGCGGTGCATGCGCCCGATGTCGAGCAGGTCCTGGTGCCCGCGCGTGGCGATCAGCCCGGTCCGCTCGCCGGCCCGGCTGAGCAGGGCGTTGATCCCCACCGTGTGGCCGTGGACGATCTCGGCCACCTCGCTCGCCTCGAGCCCGATCGCCTCGATGCTCGCCAGCACCCCCTCCTCCTGGCGGGGGGTCGAGAGCACCTTCCCGTCCCGGACCTCGCCGGTCTCGCGGTGCAGCCCGATGATGTCGGTGAACGTGCCCCCCACGTCGATGCCGACCACCCAGGCGGCGGGGTCGGCCAGGTCGGAGTGGGTGGTCATGTGCGCCTCCAGCGTCCTGTTCGTGAAGATCTCGTGTTCAAGGCACGCTCGGACATCGCGGATGCCCGTGCGCGGTGCGGTCAGTGGGCCGGCTGCTGCTCGTCGAGCGCCGTGAGCTGCTCGCTGTACTGCTCGCGCAGGACGTACTTGAGGACCTTCCCCGAGGCGTTGCGCGGCAGCTCGTCCTGGCGGGCGAAGTACTTGGGCACCTTGTAGCCCGCCATGCGCTCACGGCAGTAGGCCCGCAGCGCCGCCTCGTCCAGCTCGACGTCCGGCTTCAGCACCAGGACGGCGCATCCGACCTCGAGGTACTTCGGGTCGGGCACGCCCACGACGGCGGCGTCACTGATGACGGGATGCTCGGTCAGCACCTTCTCGATCTCAGCCGGGTACACGTTCTCGCCGCCACTGCGGATCATGTCCTTCGCCCGGCCCGACAGGGTCAGGAAGCCGTCGGCGTTGACGAAGCCGAGGTCTCCGGTGTGGCACCAGCCGTCGACGAAGGTGTCCCGGTTGGCGTCCGGGCGCTGCCAGTAGCCCCCGCACGTCCCGGGGTTGCGGACCAGGATCTCGCCGACCTCGTCGACGGCGGCGGGCTCGCCCAGGTCGTCGACGACCCTGGCCTCGGCGAGCGGGAGCGGCCGCCCGATGCTGCCCAGCTGGGCCTCGAAGTCGCCGTCGTCGAGCGTCGTGCAGATCGCGCCGCCCTCGGTGAGCCCGAAGACCTGGGTCAGTCGCATGTGCGGCATCCGGCGCCGGACCTCCCCGACGGTCCACGGCATCATCGTGTCGCCGCCGATGATCAGGTGATCCAGCGACGCGGGCAGCCGCTCCTCGAGGTCGTCGAAGCGCAGCATCTCGTTGAGCATGAAGGAGAAGAGCAGGCAGTCGGTGACCCGCTCGGAGGCGATGACGTCGAGGAGATGCTCGATGCTGAAGTTCCCCGAGCGCAGGCAGACCGCGGTGCCGTGGGCGAGCAGCACCGGCGCGGTGACGGCCTCGAAGCCGCCGGCGTGGTAGATCGGGCCGGGGACGAGCGCGACGGTGCGCTCGGAGAATCGCCACTTCAGCGCCTGCATGGTGGCGGTCCCGACGGTGTTGGCGTGGGTGAGCAGGGCGCCCTTGGGCACGCCGGTGGTGCCCGAGGTGTAGAGCAACGCGATCGGATCCTCCGAGGCGATCGCCGGGATCTCCGAGAGCGGGGGCCGCCCCTGCAGCGCCTCGAAGGGCAGGGCCCAGTCCGGCAGCTCCGGCCGGTCGCGGTCACTCAGCACGACGACCGTCTCGGCGCCGCTGTCCTCGCGCACCGGCTCGAGCCGGTCGAGCAAGGAGGCGTGGATGAGCACGGTGCGACATCCGGAGTCGGCGAGGATGAAGCGGAGCTCGGGGGCGGCCAGCCGGAAGTTCAGCCGCACGGCGATCACGCCGAGCCGCATCGCGGCGAAGTAGAGCGGCAGGTACTCGGCGTCGTTGTAGAGCATCAGCCCGAGCCGGTCGCCCTTCGTCAGCCCCAGCTCGCTCAGGGCCTGCGCGTAGGACAGGGACCGGTCTCGCAGCTCCCGGTAGGTGAGCCGGTGGTGTCCGTCGAAGCTGACCGCGACGTTGTCCCACCCGGCGGGCGGGATCGGCTCCACCGCACTGTCCAGGACCCAGTTGAAGCTCACGACGTCTCCTCTTGCGGTGATCCACCTCACCAACGATCGTATATAATGTGAAGTACATGGCCGCTCAGGTCAAGGGGTGCGGACGGAGGAGGAGCAGCGTGCGCCGAACCGTCGCGTCCGCCACCGCTGCCGCCGCCGGATGGGGCATCTGGACCGAGCAGCTCGCGCGCAGAGCGATCGGGTCCGAGCCGGGGCGACGCGGCGTGCACGCCCACGCCGGGGGCGACGGGCCACCCCTGGTCCTGCTCAACGGGATCGGGGCGAGCGGGCTGGTGTGGCCCCGCGCGTGGGTGGACGCGCTGGAGCGGACCCACCGCGTGATCCGCCTCGACGCCCGCGGGACGGGATGGTCGAGGTCGGCCGCCGTGCCCTTCACGATCGCCGACCTCGCCGACGACGTGGCCGCCGCGCTCGACCGGATGAGCCTGGAAGCCGCGACCGTGCTCGGCCTCTCGATGGGCGGGATCGTCGCCCAGGAACTGGCGTTGCGACACCCCGAGCGCGTCGATCGCCTCGTGCTGGTCTCGACCATCCCGCCGGCGCCCGCGCACGTCCCGACCGTGCTGTTTCCGGGGCTCTACGGTCCGATGATGCGGGTCGCCAGGAGCCATCTCGGGGTCGACCGCCGCATCCGGGCCGAGCTGCTCGCGCGGTTCTACCTTCGCACGTCCTCGCGCGCGTTCGTCCCGGACGCGGCACTGGTCGACGAGCTCACCGAGCAACTGCTGCGCCGCGGGACGCCCGTGGCGGGCGTGGTCGCGCAGGCACGGGCGATCGTCGCCTGGCGCGGTCCCGGACGACTGCGCGGCATCGATCGGCCGACCACCGTGGTCGCCGGCCGCGACGACCCGGTGGTCACGCCGCGCAACAGCGCCCTGCTCGCCGCGCTCATCCCCCACGCCCGGCACGTCGAACTGGGCGGGGTCGGCCACCTCGTCCCGTGGGAGGCGCCGGGCGAGCTCCGACACCTGCTTTGTGAGCAAAATATATGATGCTAGATTGAGTGGAAACTCGCCGAGTCCGAGGAGCGCACATGGACCTCGCACGGGACGTCGTGAGCGGCGGGCTGCGCCTGCACACCCGGCGCCGGCCCGGACCGGTCGGTCCGCCGCTGGTGCTGATCCACGGGATCGGCGGCTCGATGGAGTCGTGGACGCCGCTGCTCGAGCAGATGCCCGACCGGGACGTCGTCATGGTCGACTGCCCGGGCGTCGGACGTTCGGAACGGTCGACGCTGCCGATCCGGGTCCCCGCGATCGCCGACCACGTCGTGGGGGCGCTGCGCGAGCTCGGCGTCGAGCGGGCGGACGTGCTCGGGTTCTCGCTCGGCGGCGTGGTGGCCCAGGAGATCGCGCACCGCCATCCGGCGCTCGTCCGCAGGCTGGTCCTCGTCGCGACGATCTGCGGTGTCTGGGCCCGTCCGCCCGGCCTCGCGGTCCAGCGCGCGCTGATGTCCACCCGGCGCTACCGGAGCCGGGAGGCCGCCGCCCGCGAGATCCCCATCCTCGCCGGCGGCCGGACGGCTCGCGACCCCGACGTCCTCGCGGCGATCCTGGCCGATCGCGAGGGGCATCCCCCGAGCCGTCTGGGATACCACTTCCAGCAGCTCGCCGTGCTGGGGTGGACCAGCTTCTGCTGGCTCCCGACGCTGCCTCATCGGACGCTGGTCCTCCACGGTCAGGACGATCCGGTCGTGCGCGTGGCCAACGCGCGGCTCATGGCCTGGCGCCTGCGCCACGCGACGACGGAGGTCGTTCCCGGTGCGGGCCACATGGTGCTGTTCGACGAGCCGGAGAAGGCCGCGCCCATCCTCGAGACGTTCCTGGACGGCGGGCCGTAGCGCCGGGCGATCCGCCCGATCGCCGTTTCGGTGACGATCGATGTCAGATGTGACAGCGATCGTCACCGGACCCGCGATCTCGCCCCCCAGCGGCGCTACGGGCGATCAATCGAGCGCGATGGTCGAGGCGTCGACGACGGCCCCGCCCCCGTCCGCGACGAGCACGTGACCGGTGACCATGGAGGCGTCGCCCGAGGCCAGGAAGGCGCAGCAGGAGGCGATCTCCTCCGGCTCGGCGACCCGGCGCAGCGGCACGTGCGCCGCCATGAGCGCGTAGGCCTCCTCCAGGCCGATCCCCTCGCGCTGCGACAGGTAGCTCATGGCCCCCTCCCCCAGCGGCGTGCGGATCCACCCCGGGCACACCGCGTTGACCCGAACGCCCTTGGGCCCGTAGTCGCGGGCGAGCCACCGCGTGACGCCGATGATCGCCGCCTTCGCGGCGGTGTAGCCCACGGTCCCGGGCGGGCCGGCGATCAGGCCGGCGGTGGACGCGACCAGCACCAGGGAGCCCTGCGCGTCGACGAGGTGTGGGAGCACCTCACCGGCCAGGTGGTAGGTGCCGTGCAGGTTCACGTCCAGGGCGCGCTCGTAGGCGTCGGCGTGCTTCGGGGCGGCCGTCCCGGCGATCGCGGCGCCCTGGGCGGCCACCACCGTGTCCAGCCCGCCGAGCCGAGCGACGGCGTCCGCCACCACCGCGCGCACCGCCTCGCGGTCGGTCCCGTCGGCCGGCAGCGCGAGCGCCCCGGTCTCGTCGGCCAGCGCGGCGAGCCCGTCGGCGTCGATGTCGGTGACGACGACCTTCGCGCCGTCGGAGACCAGCCGCCGGGTCGTCGCCGAGCCGAGTCCTCCGGCCGCGCCCGTCACGAGGGCGAGCTCGGGTTTCCTGCGTCGTTGCGTCACGACGTCACACTCCTGGTCCGAGGACGATCTGCTTGAGCTCGGTGAACTCCTGGATGCCTTCGGGTCCGCACTCGCGTCCCCAGCCGGAGCCCTTCCGGCCCCCGAACGGGGCCGTGACGGTCGGCCCGAAGGTGTTGATCGCGACCGACCCGACCTCGATGCGGGACGCGACGTCGAGCGCGACGTCGCGGTCGGTCGTGTAGACGGTCGCGGCCAGCCCGTAGCTCGTGTCGCCGGCCAGCCGGACCCCGTCGTCGAGGTCGGTGAAGGTCTGGACGACTGTGACCGGCCCGAACACCTCGTGCTGCGCGAGGTCGGCGTCGCGGTCGAGGCCCGTGACGAGGGTCGGCTCGTAGAAGAAGCCCGCCCTGTCGGGCTCCCGGCCGCCCACCTCGATCCGGCCTCCCGCGACCCGGGCCCGGTCGACGAAACCGGCGGCGCGTGCGACGCCCGCGGCGTTCAGCATCGGCCCGATGCGCGTGCCAGGGTCGAGGGGGTCGCCGACGCGCAGCGCCTGCCACGCCTCGCGCAGACGCCCGACGAGCTCGTCGGCTCGCCGCTCGGAGACGAGGACGCGGGAGAGCAGCGCGCACACCTGGCCGGCGCCCCCGGTGGCGCCGGGAACCAAGGACTTGAGCACCGCGTCCAGCGGTGCGTCGTCGAGGACCAGCGCCGGCGACTTGCCGCCCAGCTCGAGGTGGGTGCGGGCGAAGCGGGCTTTCGTGGCGTCGACGATCTCCAGGGCCGCGGTGCGCCCGCCGGTGAGGCTGACCATGTCCACGCGGGGGTCGGCAGTGATCGCCCGCCCCAGGTCGGCGCCGCCGCAGAGGATCGACAGCGCGCCCTCGGGCAGGGTCTCGGCGCACGCGGCGACCACGCGCAGGACCAGCTGCGACTCCGGCGCCGCCTTGACGACCACCGGGCACCCGGCGAGCAGTGCCGGCACGACCTTCGTCGCGACGGTGACCAGTGGGCCGTTGAACGCCATCACCGCCCCGACGACCCCGGCCGGCTCGCGGCGGACGATGGTCTCCCCCAGCGGCGACGGGCGGACGTCGTCGCGCAGCGCGTCGGCCGCGCACTCCAGCGTGGCGGTCCACGATCCGACGGCGCCGAACCGGTGCAGCGTGCGGCTGTACCGCACGGGCATGCCCGCCTCGGACGCCCAGAGCTCGCCGATCTCGTCGAGCCGGCCCTCCACCGCCGCACAGAACCGCCCGACCGCCGCGACGCGCTCGGCGACCGGCAGCCGGCTCCACGACGCGCGACCGACGGTGTCCGCCGCCGCGAGGGCGGCCTCGGCGTCCTTCTCCGAGGGCAGTGTCACCTCGGCGACCGGCTGCTCGGTGGCGGGCGAGATCACCGCGTAGGGCTCGCCGGTGGCCGGTTGCCACCGGCTCCCGACAAGGACGTCGTCAGCGTGCGGCACGTCGATCATCAGGTGGCCGCGTGGAACGGGCTCGCCGGCGCCATGAACATCGAGCTGAACGGCGGGTTCATGAAGTCCGGGATCGACATCTCACCGGAGATCAGCATCTGCTTGATCTCCTCGCGGAACGCCGACGGGTCGCCGGCGATCTCGTAGAGGGCGAGGTGCCCGAGGTCGGGGACGCGGACACCGGGTAGCGGCTTGACCGGCGAGGACTCGAACCGCTGGGCGCGCAGCATCCCGGTCGCGCCGAGGATCTGCGGGATGTGCTCGCCGTCGTACCAGCGGGCGAACGTCCCGTCGGCCACGGCGTCGGCGGCCGGTTTGCACCACGCGAAGAACAGGTGCCGGTCGTCGAGGGCGGTGGAGTCGTCCGCCTTGTCCCAGCTCGCCCCGTACTGCGGCTCGCTCACGGGCGCCAGGAAGAGGGCGTCGAAGGGCTGGTTCATGAAGTCCGGCAGCACCATCGCGCCGGACATCAGCATCTGCTTGACCTCCTCGCGGAAGCCCGCGGAGCTGCCCTCGATCTCGTAGAGGGCGAGGTGGCCGAGGTCGACCGGGACGACGCCGGGCAGGTTCTTCGTGTCGCCGAGCAGGAACCGTTGGGCGCCGACCATGCCCGTGGTGTCCATGACCTGCGGGATGTGCTCGACGTCGTACCAGTGCGCGTAGGTCTCGTAGTCGCCGGTGTAGGTGCTCCACGCGAAGAAGAGGTTGCGCTCGGTGAACGTGGGGGGCATGGGTTCCTCTCAGGCGCTGCGCAGCGCGGCCGTCGCGGCCTCGTCGATGCGCAGGTTCTCGGGGTCGAAGTGCGGGTCGCCGACGACGACCACGCCGTAGTCGCGCGCGGCCCCCTCGACGCTGACGTACTCGTCGCGGACGTCGGCGAGCACCTTCTGCGGGTCGCGGGTGAAGGGGGCGCCCCAGCCACCGCCGCCGTTGGTCAGACAGCGCAGCACCGAGCCGGCCGTGGTCCGCCAGGCCTTCTCGCCGCCGAAGTGGTGGTAGGTCCCGTGCTCGGGGTCGAGCGCCTTGGTCGCCGGATCCAGCACGCCGGCCACCGGGGTGCTGGCGGCGTAGACGTCGTCGCCGGTCCCGACCAGGCCGGCGCGCTCCCCGTCCGGCGGGAAGATCCACATGGCCCCGTTGGGGCCGGGCCGGCCGTCGTTCGCCCCGACGCCGCTGGGCTCCCTGGTGCGGAACGGCGAGAGGTACTGCTCGGCGTCGGTCAGCCAGAGGCTGTCCTTGAGGTTGGCCGCGCCGCCGCGGTGGCGGCCCGGGCCTCCCGTGTCGATCGCGTGCTCCTTGCGCAGCACGACCACCGGCGAGTCGTGCTCGATGGTCTCGGTCGCCGGGTCGAGGTTGTTGAGGTTGAACAGCACGGTGTAGCTGTCGCCGTCGCCGTCGCGGGTCGCGCCCCAGGGCCCGTGCTCGCCGCCGCACTGCGTGGCGCTGGTCCAGAACGAGCCGTCGGCGCGCAGCCCGCTGGCGTTGTGGGTGTTGGTCGAGCCGTAGTCCCCGCCCACGGCGTTCTCCCCGAGCACGGGGTTCAGCGCCCGGAAGACCGCGGCGATGAGCGTCCCCGACGCCTCCCAGAACATCATCGGCGCGCCCTCGGGTGGCAGGGCGGTCACCAGCGTTCCCGGCGGGGCCACGAGGTCGACGTGGCGCCAGGTTCCGGAGGTGAACGGGATCTCGGGATCGAGCAGCATCGTCAGGGCCACGCCGAGCGCGGTCTTCGCGTCGGTGATCCCGCAGTTGATGCAGGTGCGGGCCTGCCCGGAGGTGCCGGAGAGGTCGGCCTCGATGTCCTCGCCGCGCTTGGAGAGGGTGACCTCGACGGTGTAGGAGCGCGAGGCGTCGAGGCCGTCGGCGTCCAGCGTCGCGCTGCCGTGGTAGTCGCCGTCGGGGACGGCGGCGAGCGCGTCGCGCATCCGGTCCGCCGAGGTGTCGCAGGCGTAGACGAGCGTGCCCAGTACCGCGTCGCGACCGTAGCGCTCGATGTTCTCCCGGACGAGCCGCTCCCCGAGCTGCAGCTGCTGGTGCATGCTCTTGAAGTCCGGCAGCAGCATCGCCCCGAAGCGCGAGTTGTCGAAGATCAGGCTGAACGTCGACCGCACCGGCTCGTCGCCGCGCCACATCAGGATCGGCGGGATCACCAGGCCGTTCTCGTAGACGTTGGCCTTGGTCGCCGAGAAACCGCCGGGCACGGTGCCCCCCATGTCGAGCTGGTGGGCGCAGATGTTGACGAACGCGACGATCTCCCCGTCGACGAACACGGGCCGCGTGAACAGCACGTCGTTGACGTGCCGGCCGCCGCGGTTCGGGTCGTTGCAGATCAGGACGTCGCCGGGCCCGAGGTTGTCCGCCCCGTACTCCTCGACGGCGTTGCGCACCGCGTCGGGCATCGAGCCGAGGAAGACCGTCAGGCTGTTGCTGACCACGGCCATCCGGTAGTCCTGCTCCGGCGGACCGCTGATGGTGCACGCGAAGTCGTACCAGTCCCGGATGATCGGCGAGAACGCCTCGCGCAGGAACGCGGTCGACATGTGCTCCACGGCGTACTTGAGCCGGTTGCGGATCACCGAGGCCGTGAAGCGGTCGGCGTGGTAGGTCGCCTCGAAGTCCTCGTCGGACATCTCGCGGATGCGGGTCATCGTGCGCTCCTGGTGATCACGAGCTCGTCGTGGCGGCCGACGGTCAGGTGCTGGTCCGCACCCACGTGGGTCGTGGAGAGTCCCTCGTCGACGACCACGGGACCGTCCAGCTCGTCGCCCGCCCGCAGGTCGGTGCGTCGGTAGACCGGGGCCTGCTGGTCGGTGTCGGTGAGGAACCGCAGGGTGGCGGTCCGGGCCGGGGCCAGGTCCTCGCCCGCCGCCCGGGCGGGCAACTCGGGGTAGTCGACCTTCGGCGTCTCGATCACCGCGCGGACCCGGAAGGTGACGCCCTCGACCGGCACCATGTCGAAGCGGTTGCGCGAGCGCTCCTCGTAGGTCGCGTGGAAGGACGCGATCATCGTGGCGACCGCGTCCGCGTCGATGGTGCCGTCGGGCACCGGCACGATCGGGGTGTCCCAGCTCTGCCCCATGAGGTGGCCGTCGAAGCTGCGCTCGAGGCGCACGGTCGCGCCGGACTCGAGCCGCTCGCGCACCTGCTGCTCCATCTCGGCGAACAGTTCGTCGACCCGGGGCGCGACCTCGGGGCCGAGGACCATGTAGGCGCTGCGGTTGAGGGTGAACACCTGGTCGGTCGAGAGCAGGCCCAACGCGGAGAACAGGCCCGGGTTCGGCGGGACGATCACCTGCTTGCAGTGCACCTCGTCCATCGCGGCGGGCAGCAGCATCGGGCCTGCCGCGCCGTAGGCGATGAGGGAGTAGTCCCGGGGGTCGACGCCGTTCTTGATCGCGACGTTGACGACGCCCTCGGCGATGGTGTGCACGGCCATCTCGTAGGCGTGGCGCACGCGCTGGGCGAGCGTGAGCTCGCAGTCGAGGCCCTCGAAAGCCTGCTGCGCGAGCTCCGGCCGCAGGGTGAGGCGCCCGCCGGCGAAGCCGCCGGGGTCGATGAGGCCGATCATCAGGCAGGTGTCGGTGGTGGTCGGTGCGGTGCCCCCGCGGTCGTAGCAGGCCGGGCCGGGCGTCGAGCCCGCGCTGTGGGGACCGACCTGGACCTCGCCGTTGCGCCCGATCGAGACGACGCTGCCCCCGCCCGCTCCGATCGCCGTGACGTCGTTGGCGAGGGCGTTGACCACGAGGTCGTGCTCGAGCTCGAAGGTCGTGTTGACGAACGGCTCGCCTCCGGTGACGACGCTGATGTCGCAGGACGTGCCCCCGACGTCGGCGCACAGCAGGTCGGTCTCCCCGATCAGGGAGCCGAAGTGGGCGCTCGCGACGGTGCCGGCCGCCGGCCCGGAGAACACGATCCGGAACGGCTGCTCCATGGCGCGGTGCGCCGGGACGAGGGTCGCGGCGCAGTCCGCGAAGTGCAGCCGCCCGGCGAAACCCAGATCGGTCAGACCCTTCTCGAGCGTGGCCGCGTAGTCCGAGTAGATGATCTTCATCAGGGCGTCGACCACCGTCGTGGAGGCCCGCGTGTACTCCTTCGCCAGCGGCGAGACCTCGCTGGAGATCGAGCACGGGACGTCACCGAGGACCTCGCGCACCAGCTCGCGCAGGCGCTCCTCGTGGGTGTGGTCCACGTAGGCGTTGATCAGGCAGATCGCGACACCGACGACCCCGCAGCGGCGCAGCACCTCGAGCTCGGCGCGGGCCTGGTCCTCGTCGAGGTCGAAGAGCACGCCGCCGTCGGCCGTCACGCGCTCACGGATCCCGCGGCGCAGGTAGCGCGGCACCAGTGGACGGGCGACGTCGCCGAAGCTGCGCCGCCAGCCCGGGTCCAGGATCGCCTCGGCCGGCCGCCAGACCCGGCCCATGTCGAGGATGTCGCGGTGCCCCTCGGTGGCCAGGAAGCCGATCTTCGGGAGGTTGCGGGTGATGACGGCGTTCAGCCCGTGGGTGCTCGCATGGTTGAACACGGGCGCGTCGCCGACCCCCAGCAGCGCGGCCCCCCTCGAGCACCGGCGCGGCCACGTCGGTGTAGTCGGTCGAGACCTTCGCCGTCTCGATCCGCCCGTCCCGCAGGGCGACCACGTCCGTGAACGTGCCGCCCACGTCGACTGCGATCATCGGGCCCCTCCTAGATCAGGTCGGACAGCAGCTGGATGGGTCCGAGACGCGGACCGTGCTCGCGGCTCACCGAGCACAGGCAGCGCTGGCACTTCACGACGTCGAACCAGCCGCCCTCGGAGTTGACCGGGTAGCGGCGGAGCTCGGCGGCGCCGCACCGCGGGCAGTCGCCCTCGACCTGTGCGCGCTCCTGGACGGGTGCCTCTGTCATGCACCGGGACGCTAGGGCCGACGAGAGCCGGGTCACCATCCCGTGAGCGCTGGGTTCAGTCCGCCAACCGAAGCACGTCACAGCCTCGGCGGCCGCCTCCTAGAAAAAATATTATGTGGTAGAATCGCGCCGCTGGCTCACGACAGCGGCCGGCCCGAGCGCCTGCGAGGAAGCATGCTCGACGAGACGACGAGGCCCGGCGACGCGAGTCCGCTCCGCTTCCGCACCGACGACCTCGACGTGGCGCGCGAGCGGATCACCGAGACGTTCGCCGACCACGAGGTCCGCGTCGCCGACGGCCGCGCGCTCGACTTCCGGCTCGACCTCGCGCCCGCCTCGCGCGTGACCCTCGGCAAGCTGGGCTACGGCGCCGACGTGACGATCGACGGCCCCCCGATGCAGCGCTGCTACCACGTGAACCTGCCGATCGCCGGTACCTGCGACGTACGCCAGGACGGCGCCGAGGGCGCGGTCCGCGCCGGGACGACCGGCAACGTGTTCGGTCCCGACGCCCCGTTGACGATCCGCTTCGCTCCGGATGCGACCCAGTACGTCGTCAAGCTGCCCAAGGAGATGCTGGAGGCCCACGCCGCGAAGCTCGTCGGCCGGCCGCTCGACGGGTCCATCCGTTTCGCGCTGACGTTCGACGTCCGCGGGGGCCCGGGCCAGGCCCTCCTCTCGACCGCCGGGTTCCTCTACGCCGAGCTGGCCCGGCCCGGCGGCCTCGCGACGATGCCGACGGCGCGTCACGAGATGGAGTCGGCGCTGATGACCCAGCTGCTGATGACCATCCCGAGCCAGCTGACCGACCAGCTCCACCCGTCGGCGTCGCCGAGCGCCCGCACCCGGGTGCGCGAGGTCATGGAGTACCTCGACGCCCATCCGGAGGGCGACGTGAGCACGGCCGACCTGGCCGACCGCGTCGGTGTCAGCGAGCGCGCTCTGCAGGCCGGGTTCCGTGAGGTCGCCGGCATGTCCCCCATGGCGTACCTGCGCGGTGTCCGGCTCGACCGCGTGCACCTCGAGCTCTCGACCCGCGGCGGCGCGGTCACCGACGTCGCCGCGCGCTGGGGGTTCTTCCACCCCGGCCGGTTCGCCCAGCAGTACCGCGCCCGCTTCGGCGAGCGCCCGTCCGACACCGCGCGGTGCGCTGCGCGCTAGGCACCTTCCGCGATGGCGTCGGCGAGGGCGACGATGCCCTCGGCGGTCTTCGCGTGGGCGAGGTCGATGTGCTGACCCTCGAAGTCGACGGCCCCGCTGCCCTCGGCCTCGGCCTTGCGGAAGGCGTCGATCATGCGGCGGGCGTGGTCGACCGCCTCCGGCGACGGCGTGAACACCTCGTTGGACACCGCGACGTGGGACGGGTGGATGCACACCATCCCGCGATAGCCGAGCCCTCGGGCGTCGAGCGCGAAGCGCCGGAAGCCGTCGAGGTCCTTGATGTCCTGCCACACGCCCGTGACGGGGTGGTGCAGCCCGGCGGCGCGGGCGGCCAGCACGATCCGGCTGCGCAGGTACAGCGTCTCGAGACCTTCCGGGGTGAACTCGAAGCCGAGCTCTCGCCCGACGTCGGCGCTCGGTCCGGTGGCCCCGAGCAGGCTCGACACCCGGGGGCTCGCGGCCGCGATCTCCTCGCAGTGCGCCATCGCCACCGCGGTCTCGAAGCTGATGATCAGGCCGACCGACCCGGCCGCGAGGCCCTCACGCGCCTCGAGGTGCGAGACGACGGCGTCGATGCGGACGATCTCCTCCGCGGTGAAGACCTTGGGGAGGAAGAGCCCGGCGAGCCCCTCGGCCAAGACCGCCTCGACGTCCGCGCCGAACAGGCCCGAGTCCATGCTGTTGGGGCGCACCCAGAGGTCGGAGCGGACTCCCTCGGCGCGCAGGCGCCCCAGCGTCTCCCGCACGGTCGTGCGTGCGGCGTCCTTGTCCGCGGCCGGGACCGAGTCCTCGAGGTCGAGGATCACGGCATCGGTCCCCGAGGCGACGGCCTTGTCGGCCCAGCTCGCCTTGTGGCCCGGGACGAAGAGCATGGATCGGTAAGGCTTCATGCCATGCACAATATATTATTTAGAGGCGGCGAGGAACCCTGTCCCGAGCCTGACTCCGTCCGCGACGGCGGCACGGGACGCCGCGTCCCGGAACTCTGGTAGCGCGGCCGCGACGTCGCGGCCGCCGCCCAGGACCATCGCGAGCTCGTCGACCGGCCACGTCACCAGCACCCCGTGCCGGGCGAGATAGAGACCGACCTCGCCGACGTCGTGACGGGCCGGTCGATCGAGCCACGCGCGGGCGAGCAGGTGGTGGCACCGACCCACGAGGTGGTCGAGCCGCCGCAGAGGATCCTCGGTGGTCAGCACGTCGACCAGCAGCGCTCCGTCGCCGGTACCGGCGACGAGGGTGCCGCCCTCCGCCCACCCCGGCACGAACACGGCGTCGGTGACGCCCAGCGCCTCGCCGCACGGCGGCGAGCCCGCACGATCGCGCCAGCGGTGCAGGACGCCCGACTCACTCGCGATCGCGACGAGGTCGGCCACCTCCTCCGGCACGGCCGCCTGGGCAGGGACACGGGTGGCCCACCCCATGAGGACCGTGCACGCCCGCGCGAGCTCGGCCTCGCCCGCCCGGCCGCCCAGCCGCCCGGGCGGTGCGCAGACGTCGAGCAGCGCGAGCGCCCGTCCGACGACCTCGCCGACGACGTCACGGCAAGACGGGCGGGCCGGGCGAGCAGCGCGCTCGCGCGGACCGGGCCACGGCCCGGCGTCCACCCAGCCGGCGGCACTCGGTCGCCAGCGCAGCGCCTCGCGGCGTCGAACGGGATCGAGCGTGGCGTGGCTCGGGAACCGGGCGGCGAGTTCGTGCACGTGGCCCGGCGAGGCGAGGCCGAGGCGTTGCGCCCCGGCCAGCGCCCGGTAGGGCGGGGCGTGCTGCACCACGAACCCGAGTCGGGCGCGCACCGCCGCCTGCACCTGGGCCGCATGGCCCGGACCCGCGTGCCGCGGGGAGCGCATCGGTCGACGGCCGCGCAGCGCCTCGGCCAGGACGTCGTGCACGGCCGCACGCCCGTCCGGCGTCGCGAGCCCCGACCGGAACCAGGCCCCGAGCGCGCCGTCCTGGACGTGCGACGCGAGCGTCACGACCCCGCCCGCTCGACCAGGGCGACCTTGACGTGGTCCGGGCGCTTCAGGGTCCCCGCCGGTACGAGGTCGACGACGGTCTTCACGTTGAGGGCGGACCGGATGGTCGACTCGATCGAGGCCCGCAGGTCACCGTGGCGGTCGGCGGGCAGGTCCGCCGCGTGCTCGACCACCACCGGCAGCGGGTGCTGCGTGCTGTGCCCGTCGAAGTCGGCGCGGATGCGCATCTCCCCCGTCGTCGACGGCGCCATCCCCTGCACGAGATCCTTGATCGCCGACGGGAAGACGTTGATGCCGCGGACGATGAGCATGTCGTCGGTCCGCCCCACGCACCGGACCTTGTAACCGGTGCGCCCGCAGGCACAGTCGGTGCCGGTGACGACAACCTGGTCACGGGTGCGGAAGCGCAGCAGGGGCGACGCCTGACGGCGCAGCGCGGTGTAGACGAGCTCGCCCTCGGCGCCCGCGACCGGGTCGATCACGGCGCCGCTGACCGGGTCGATCAGCTCGGCGACCATGAGGTCCGGCGAGAGGAAGTGCATCCCGTCGGCCGCCTCGCACTCGCCCCAGTAGGTGCACGCGATGTCGGTGCCGCCGAGCATCTCGCGGACGGTCGCGCCCCAGAGCCCCTCGAGCTTCTCGCGGACCGCGGACAGGCCTCCGCCGGGCTCACCACCGACGCTGATCGATCGGACGCCGAGGTCGTGCGCCTCGCGGCCCAGGACGGCGGGCGCCTGCTCGGCGAGGTGGGTGAGGAAGTAGGGCGTGCCGATGACGGCCTCAGGGCGCTGGTCGGCCTGGACCCGCAGCAACCGTTCCACGCCGGCCTCGGCGCCGATCGGGATGTCGACGATCCCCATGTGCTGGAGGATCTGCACCACCGGCAGGCCGCCGACGAACCCCTTGCTCATCCCGAAGGCGTGCAGCAGCCGATCACCGGGCCGGAAGCCGTTGGCGTAGAGGGCGCGGGCCCCGAGCTCGCACCAGGTGATCACGTCGTCCGCGGTGAGCCCGACGTACGACGGGCTGCCCGTGGTGCCGGACGAGGCCTGGATCTGGACGACGTCGGCGGGGTCGGCAGCGAGGTGGTGCCCGAGCGGCGGCGCGGCGGCCAGGCTGTCGCGCAGCTCCTGCTTCTCGGTGAACGGCAGATCGGCGAGATCCCCCACCGTCCGCACCCGAGCGGGATCGACACCGTTCTCGTCGAACTTCGCCCGGTAGAAGGCGCTGTGCGCGGCGAGATGAGCGATCTGTTCCCGCAACCGCTCGTCCTGGACCTGCCGCGCATGGTCCGCCGGCAGGACCTCCGCCCAGCTCCAGTGGCTGCCCGAGGCCGGTCTGCCCGCACGCACGTCCATGGTCCGCACCTTCCGTTGGCGACCATCTGAATATAAAATGCACAGTACGTCGCATCAAGAAGGGGGCGCGTCGAGGACGCTACGACTCCCGGGACGTTGCTACACTCCGCAGTCGACGAGGCAATCGGACAGCGGCGTCTGCCATATGATGTTCGATACGGGAGATGTCATGGTTGACGAGGTGGTCAGGATCCCGGACCGCGACAGCAGGCGTCAGCAGCTGCCCGAAGAGGTCGCGACGTACGTCCGCGAGCAGATCATCTCGGGCAGGGTCCGACCCGGCGACTTCCTGCGTCTCGAGCCGATCGCGGAGGCCGTTGGCGTCAGCAACACCCCGGTGCGCGAGGGCCTGCTCTCCCTGCGCAGCGAAGGCTTCGTCGAACTCGTTCCGCGCCGCGGATTCGTCGCTGCCGCCTTCACCGAGCAGGACGTCCGCGACCTGTTCTGGGTGCAGGCCCAGCTCGCCAGCGAGCTGGCCGCCAGGGCCGCCAAACGCATCACACCCGAGCAGCTCGAGCGTCTCGACGCCATCCTCGCCGAGCACGACCGCGCAGAGGACGTCGACGACACCGACCGCATGGCCGACCTCGGGCACGCGTTCCACCGGGAGATCAACCTCGCGGCCGACTCGCGCCGGCTCGCGCTCCTGCTCGCCGCGGCCGTCAAGCACCTGCCCAACCGCTTCTACGCCTCGATCGAAGGGCACGTGGAGGGCGCGCGCCGCGACCACCCCAAGATCGTCGAAGCCCTGCACCGGCGCGACGTGCGCAAGGTGCGCTCGCTGATGAGCCAGCACATCCTCGCCGGTGCCGACCGCCTCGTCGACGAGCTCACCAAGCGCGGCGTCTGGGCCGACGAGGAGACCGCCTCCTGAGCGAGGCCCGCGCACGCTGACCATCCTCGCGACCTCGGCGACGATCATATATTATGTTCGAAGTCGAGAAGGGTGGTCGCCGTGTCGGAGCTGCTGTCGTCCGAGGAACGCTTCGTGGTGGAGACGGTCCGCGAGTTCGTCGACAAGGAGGTCAGACCCCAGGTCAACGAGCTCGAGCACGCGAACACGTACCCCGAGAAGTTCATCGAGCAGATGAAGGAGATGGGGATCTACGGGCTGGCGATCCCGGAGCCGTGGGGCGAGGCGCCGGTGTCGATGCCCTGCTACGCGCTGGTCACCGCCGAGCTCGCCCGCGGCTGGATGAGCCTCGCGGGCGCGATGGGCGGGCACACGGTGGTCGCGAAGCTGCTCGTGGAGTTCGGCACCCGCTCCCAGCAGGACCGCTACCTGCCGCGCATGGCGACCGGGGAGCTGCGCGCCACCATGGCGCTCACCGAGCCCGGCGGCGGCTCGGACCTCCAGGCCATGACCACCACCGCCCGCGCCGGCACCGACGGCGGTTACGTGGTGAACGGGTCCAAGACCTGGATCTCCAACGCGCGCCGGTCCGGGCTGATCGCGCTGCTGTGCAAGACCGACCCGGCCGCCGAGCCCCAGCACAAGGGCGTGTCGATCCTGCTCGTCGAGCACGGCCCCGGCCTCGAGGTGTCGAAGGACCTCTCGAAGCTGGGCTACAAGGGCGTCGAGACCTGCGAGCTGACCTTCACCGACATGCCCGTGCCCGCCGACGCGCTGCTCGGCGCGGTCGAGGGCAAGGGTTTCGCCCAGATGATGAAAGGCCTGGAGACCGGGCGGATCCAGGTCGCCGCCCGCGCGCTCGGCGTCGCCACGGCCGCCTTCGAGGACGCGCTGCGCTACGCCCAGGACCGCGAGGCGTTCGGCAAGCCGATCTGGCGCCACCAGTCGATCGGCAACTACCTCGCCGACATGGCCACCAAGATCACCGCCGCGCGCCAGCTCATCCTCCACGCGGCGGAGAAGTACGACGCCGGGCAGCGCGCCGACATGGAGGCCGGCATGGCGAAGCTGTTCGCCTCCGAGACCGCCATGGAGGTCGCGCTCAACGCGGTGCGCGTCCACGGCGGCTACGGCTACTCCACCGAGTACGACGTCGAGCGCTACTTCCGCGACGCCCCGCTGATGATCGTCGGTGAGGGCACCAACGAGATCCAGCGCAACGTCATCGCCTCCCAGCTGATCAAGCGCGGCGGGCTCGACCAGCCGTGAGCGAGCTCGCCGACGCCGTCCGCGGCTGGGACCCGGCGCCCGAGACGGCCACCGACTCGCTACGGCGGTGGCCGATCGACGCGTTCGCCGCCCTACTCGACCAGCCGCCGCCCGCCGGCGAGGACCTCCCGCCGCTGTGGCACTGGCTGTTCTTCCTCGACCACCCGCGCACCGACGAGCTCGGGGCCGACGGGCACCCCCTCACTAAGGCAGCCTCCGGGCACTTCCTGCCGCCGGTCCCCCGGCGCCGACGGATGTTCGCCGGTGGGCGCGTCGAGCTCCACCGGCCCCTGCGCCTCGGGACCACCGTCACGCGCACCACCAGCGTCACCGACGTCGTGCCCAAGACCGGCCGCAGCGGCCCGATGCTGTTCGTCACCGAACGCCGCGAGATCGCCGACGCCGACGGGCTCGCCGTGGTCGAGGAGCAGGACATCGTCTACCGCCAGGCACCCGCGGACGCCGTGCCCCCGACGCCACCCGCTCCCCGACCGCCCGGCGACGACCACGTGCCCGAGGGCCAGGTGGGCATCGTGCCCGACCCGCCGCTGCTCTTCCGGTACTCGGCACTGACCTACAACGCCCACCGCATCCACCACGACGAGACCTACGCCCGCGAGGTCGAGGGCTACCCCGGCCTCGTCGTCCACGGGCCGCTGCTCGCCCTGCTGCTGCTCGAGCCCGCCCGCCGCGCCGGCCGATCCGCCGACGTCGCCGCGTTCTCCTTCCGGCTGCGCCGACCCGCCTTCGCCGGCACGCCGGTGGTCGTCGACACCGAGCCGGAGCTCACCGCGGGACCGGTGGGCGGCGAGCCGTCGGTCACCGGCGCGGTGACCTGGCGCTGAGACGTCAGCGGTCGACGACCGTCACGGCGTCAGCGACGTCGGCGCGCTCGGTGCGGAAGCCGTTGACCGGGTCGGCCTCGTCGGCCCAGCCGAGCGAGACCGCGCACACGACGAGCCGGTCCTCCGGCAGGTCGAAGAACTCCCGGACGTGGCCGGAATGGACCGCGATCGCGGCCTGCGGGATCGTCGCGACCCCGCGCTCCCGGGCCGCGGTGAGCAGGTTGGCGACGTAGCCACCACAGTCGATCGCACCATAGGTGCCCTGCAGGCGGTCAGTCGTGATCACGGCGACGTGCGGCGCGCCGAAGAACGAGAAGTTGCGCATGCTCTGCGCGTCGCGGGCCGCCTTGTCCTCGCGGCCGATGCCGAGGGCGGCGTAGAGCGCGAACCCGGCGCCGCGGCGCCGATCCCGATAGACACCCCGGTACTCGGCCGGCATCTCGAGATCCGGGCTCGGCGGGTTCTCGCGGACGTGGGCGGTCAGGCTCTCGGCGAAGCGCTTCGTGGCCGGACCGCGGGTCAGCAGCACCTGCCACGGCTGGGTGTTGCACCACGAGGCGGTCCGTTGCGCGACGCGGAAGATGTCGGTCAGCAGGTCATCGGGCAGCTCCTCGTCGCGGAACGCGCGGCAGCTCCACCGCGATCCCAAGAGGTCCTCGAACTCCATGCGTCATCTCCTCAGAACTGCGGCGCACGCCGCTCGCGGTGCGAGGCCAGTCCCTCGTGGACCTCGGGTCCGCCGAAGCCGTAGAACTCCAGCGCCAGGGACTGGTCGAAGATCGCGCCCGCCACCTGGCGGTACCAGTTGTTCAGCGACTGCTTGGTCCAGCGGATCGCGCTCGGCGCGCCGTGCGCCAGCTCCACGGCCACCTCGCGGGCCGTCGCCTGGAGCTCGGCGTCCTCGACGCACAGCGAGACCAGCCCGATGCGCTCGGCCTCCTCGCCCGAGAGCGGACGGCAGGTCATGAGGTAGTACTTCGCCTTGGCCATCCCGCACAGCAGCGGCCAGCAGATCGCGGCGTGGTCACCGGCGGCCACACCGAGCCGGGTGTGCCCGTCGATGATCTTCGCGGTGCGGCTCACCACGGAGACGTCGGCGAGCATCCCGGCGACGAGGCCGGCCCCGACCGCCGGCCCGTGGATGGCCGACACGACCGGCTTCGAGCAGTCGATGACGTTGTAGACCAGGTCGCGGGCCTCGCGCATGGTGCGCGTGCGGGCGTCGAAGTCGGTCGCGAGCTTCTCGACGAGGTCGAACGAGCCCCCGGCCGAGAAGCCCTTGCCCTCACCGCGCAGCAGCACGACCCGCACGGCGTCGTCGGCGTCGAACGTCCGCCAGACCTCCGCGAGTTCGGCGTGGGCGGCTTCGCTCACGGCGTTGAGGTTCGGTGCGTCGAGCACCAGCTCGACGATCCCGTCCTCGTCGGGCCCGTCGATGCGCAGGCTGGGGAACCGCTGGTAGCGGCTCATGCGCCGGCCTGCTTGACCAGTTCCCGGCCGACGATCAGCTTCTGGATCTCGCTGGTGCCCTCGTAGAGCCGCAGCAGCCGCACGTCGCGGTAGAGCCGCTCCACGGGCATCTCGCGCATGTAGCCCGCCCCGCCGTGAACCTGGACGGCCAGGTCGGCGACCTTCCCGGCGGCCTCGGTGCAGAACAGCTTGGCCGCCGAGGGCCCGACCCGGCGGTCGGACCCGTCGAGGTAGCGGGCGGCGGCCTCGCGGGCGCAGGCCTTGCCCGCCATCACCAGCGACGCCTGCTCGGCGAGCATCGCCTGCACCAGCTGGCGCTCACCGGTCGGCACCCCGCCCTGCCGGTTCACCACCGAGTAGGCCACCGACTCGTCGAGCGCGCGCTGCGCGAGCCCCATCGCCAACGCCGAGATGTGCACCCGCCCGCGGGCGAGCACCGACATCGCCGCCCGGAAGCCGGTGTCGATCTCGCCGCTGACCAGGGCGTCCGCCCCGACCCGGACCCCGTCGAAGGTGACCTCGGAGGACGTGGCGCCCTCCTGGCCCATCTTGCGGTCCTTCGGCCCGACGATCACCCCGGGTGCCGTCGTCGGCACCAGGAACACCGCGATCCGCCCATCCGACGCCTGTTCCGATGGTCGAGCTCCGCTTCGCTGCGTCTCCCCCGTCCCCCGCACCTTCGCGAAGGTCACCAGCAGGTCCGAGAGCGGCGCGTTGGTGATGTAGCGCTTCTGCCCGTCGATCACCCAACCCCCGTCGGCACCGTCGGTCCAGGTCGCGGTGGCCCGCATACCCGACGGATCCGACCCGGCCTCGGGCTCGGTCAGCGCGAACGAGGCGATGCAGCGGCCCTCGGCCATCGGCTCGAGCCACTGCTTGCGCTGCTCGTCGGTGCCGTAGCCGACCAGCACCTGCCCGGCGATGCCGTTGTTGGTCCCGAACAGCGAGCGGAACGACAGCGCGGTGTAACCGAGCTCGAACGCCAGCTCGACGTCCTGGGTGATCACCAGCCCGAGCCCCCCGTACTCCTGCGGCAGGGCATACCCGAACAGTCCCATCTCGGCGGCCTGGCGGCGAAGGTCGTCGGGGATCGCGTCGGTCTCGGCGATCTCGGCCTCCCGCGGCACGACCGCCTCGCGCACGAACTCCCGCACCTGATCGCGGATGTACGCGAAGTCCTCGTCGGCGACGACCTGCGCTGTCGGTGCGCTCATGGCTGTTCCTTTCCGTGGTCGGCGGCTTGCCTGACCCGACGGCCGAGGAAGAGGCCCTGCGGGTCGAACGTGCGCAGTGCCTCGACGTCGTCCGTGGTCACCTCGCGCAGGTCTCGGACGTGGTCGGCGGTCTTCAGCGCCCAGCCGCACCGCGACCGGGCGTGCTCGATCCGTTCCTGCCGGGGCTCGGGGCCGGGCGCGACGGCGGTCAGAACCAGTTCGCCGCCCAGCTTCTCGAGGACGCCGAGGTCGGTGACCACCGCGCGGACCCGGTCGCCCGGGCTGGTGATGTAAGCGGTCTCGGCGACGAAGCGGCGCGGGCTCATCGTGCCCACCACCAAGGTCTCCTCGGCGCCGGTGACGATGTCGTTGGCACCGCCGGAACCGACGAGGTGCGTGCCGTCGTCGGTGCGGGTGGTGTTGATGTTCCCGTGCCGGTCGACCAGCGCGGCGCCCACGCACGCGACCGTGCGCGTCGTCGGGCTCGTCACGAAGGACCCGAGGACCTGCTCGGTGTCGAGCAGCATCGAGCTGGTCGGGAAGTTGGCGAAGCTGAACGGGTAGGGATCGCCGGGGGCGGGATCGTAGCCCCAGAGACCCAGTTCCGCGATCAGGGCGACCCGGGAGCCTGCGGCGCGACACCGCCCGACGCCGTCCCACGCGGCCAGGTTCGCGAGCCCGGCGCCGGCGAGTACCGAGTCGGCTCCGGTCGCGGCGACCCGCTCGACGAGCAGGTCAGCGAGCCAGACCGCGGCGCGCTCGGTGGGCGACGGCGGCTCGTCCGACGGCGTCGTCGACGGCGAGCGGGGGGTCGTGGCCCGCGCGACGAGCGCGTCCAGGCGACTCCTCCCGAGTTTCGCGAGGTAGGCGTCGTGGTCAGCCGGCTCGAGGACCCACTCGCGGATCCACTCGTCGAAGTCGCCACCCTCCCCGTCGCTGCGCTCGCCCCCAGTGCGGCGGCTCGCGTCCCGGACGTCGATCCAGAACGGGATGTCCTCGGCGTAGCCCTGCACCGGGAGCGCCATGCCGTCCGGGCCGGGGAAGACGCCGCCGGGGTGAGCACCGAAGGGTGCCTCGACGACGGCGAGCACCCGGTGCGCCGGAATGCGCACCAGCCCCGACCACGGGCGCAGGTCGTCGACCACCCGCTCCACGGTCGCGAGAACCCCCCGCCGAGCCGCCAGCGCTCCCACGAACCCCTCGAACACCGGTGGTGCGACGGCCAGGTTGCCCTCCCGGTCGGCGACGGCGGCGTGGAGCACGGCGACGTCCGGGACCAGAGGCGCCACGAGCCCGACCCCGCCGAACGCCGTGACCACCTCGGAGTAAGCGTCGTTGTCGGCCATCGACGAGCCGCGCACCGAGTTCGTCACGACCGCCGGCACGCCCGTCGCCGCAGCCCGCAGCCGCTGGATGAACGTCAGGAACGACCAGTGCTCGACCTCCAGCTCCCGGAACCCCTGCTGGTAGACCGGGTTGGGAGTGAAGACGGGGAACGAATCCCCGGAGTAGACCGAGACCACCTTGGCCAAGCAGCCGGCTCGCACGAGGACCCCGCCCAGCGACGACAGGCTCGCCATGATCAGCGTGAAGCCCGACGGCCTCCCCCAGTGCTGGCGTGCCAGCTCACGGACCAGCGCACTCCACCGACTGTGACCCATCACGACGTGGACCGCGTCGCCGTCCCGGACGTGGTGCGAGACGGCGTCGGCGAGCCCGCAGAACTCCGTCTCGGTCGCGCCCACTCCGTCGGCCATGTCAGATAATATATTTTGCATGCTAGCTCTGCGCAACGTGACGGACGTCCGAGAAGCTCTCGGCCGTGAGATCGGTCCCGGGGAATGGATGATCGTCGACCAGGACCGGGTCGACGGGTTCGCCGAGGACACCGGTGACCACCAGTGGATCCACGTCGACCCGGTGCGGGCCGCGGCGGGGCCGTTCGGCACGACGGTGGCCCACGGGTTCCTCACCCTGTCGCTCGTGCCGGTCCTCGCGAACGGCATCCGGCAGTTCGAGGGCGCGACGGCCGTGAACTACGGGCTGGAGAAGGTCCGCTTCCCCTCGCCGGTGCCGGTCGGCTCGCGCCTCCGGGCCAGGTTGGTCATCGCGTCGGCCGACGACCTGCCGGATGGTGGGCTCCAGCTCCTGACGCGGGTGACGGTCGAGCTCCAGGACGTGGTCAAGCCGGCCTGTGTGGCCGAACTGCTGACCCGCATCTCCTTCGAGTGAGTCCGGAGCCGTCGACGAGCGCGCCCGATCAGGACGCGTCGTCGACGGCGATCCGGCTCTCTCAGGTGGCGTCGGGGTCCGGAAACCGGATGAACGCGAGAGCCACGAGGCAGATGACCGCGGTGAGCGCCACGTAGATGGCCACGGACACCGTCGTGCCCGTCGCGGCGAGCAGGGCCACCATCGTGAACGGCGCAAGCCCACCGCCGAGGATGTTGGCGAGCTGGTTGCCGAGGGAGGCCCCCGAGTAGCGCATGCTCGGCGGGAACATCTCGGCGAACATCGATGTCGCCGTGCCGTACATGGCACCGATGGAGACCTGCGCGATCGACAGCCCGAGCAGGATCAGGCCGAAGCTGCGTGTCTCCACCAGCGGGAAGGTCACGAAGGCCCAGACCCCGGCCAGGGCCGCCCCGCCGGCGTAGACGGGCTTGCGCCCGACGAGGTCGGAGAGCCAGGCGAAGCCCACCGTCGCGGCCGCGAACGCGAGCATCGAGAGCATGATCGCGGTCAACATCGTGCCCCGGGGGATCTCCAGCTCCCGCACGCCGTAGTCGAGGCTGCCGGTGACGATCACGTAGAAGAACACCGACGCCACGAGGTAGGTCGCGATCGCCAGCAGCATCTGGCGCGGCCGGCGGAGGACCTCGATCACCGACGAGCGGGGGCGCGCCCCGTCCGAGGCGATGGCGTTCTCGGCCTGCTTGAAGGCCGGGGTGTCCTCGATGAAACGGTGCAGGTAGTAGGCGACCGGGAACATCAGGACCGTCAGCAGGAACGGGATCCTCCACCCCCACGAGGCGAACTGGTCCGCCGAGGTGGAGGTGCTGATCAGGAGGAAGATCAGCGTCCCGCTGATCATGCCGATCGACACCCCGAGCTGGGGCAGGGCGGCGTGCAGGCCCCGCCGTCGCGCCGGTGCGTGCTCCAGAGCGATGAGCGTGACGCCCGCCCACTGGCCGCCCATCGAGATGCCTTGGAAGACCCGCAGCACCGCCAGCAGCACGGGCGCGAGCAGGCCGACGCTCGCGTAGGTCGGCAGAAGGCCGATCAGCAACGTCGCGACGGCCATCAGCATGAGGGCGCCGACGAGAGCGGGCTTCCGGCCGTAACGGTCTCCGATGTGACCGAAGACGACCGCGCCGACGGGACGCCCCGCGAAGCCGACCGCGAACGTGGCGAACGCGGCGAGGACGCCCGCGACCGGGCTCACCGCCGGGAAGAACAGCTTCCCGAAGACCAACGACGCCGCCGTTCCGTAGATCAGGAAGTCGTAGAACTCGATCGACTGCGAGGCGATCGCCGCCGGCAGGACCTTGCGGGACCGGGTCGTCGTCCGTGCGGGCTCCACCTCTGTCCGGGCGTCGTCGTGAAGCGTCATCGCCTGCCTCTCCTCCGGCACCCGGAGGGCGCCCCGTCACCACCCGCGGAAACCGTCCACGGCGACATGCCGGACGATCCGGTCATGTTAAATATATAATGCTCAGTCAACGGTCGAGATCACAAGACCGAACTCGCGGCTCCCCGTCGGGGCCGGGGCGTCGCGTGGGAGGTTCACGTCATGTCATGTGCCGGCACGCCTGTCGACCACACCTCGCCCACGGCGTTCTTCCGGGTCGACGGCGGCCTGTTCGTGCCGCTGCCACGAGCGAAAAGCGGCTGGGGCGGGCCGGACGGCGCCGGACAGCTCCGGGGCACAGCGGTCAGCGGCCTCCTCGCGCGGGCCGCCGAACGCGCCGCGTATGGCCTCGAGGGCGCCGCGCGCTTTCGCCCCGTGCGATGGACGCTGGACCTCTTCCGGCCCGGCGCGATGGTGCCGAGCACCGTCGAGACCACCATCGTCCGGGGCGGGCGCAGGCTCCGCCTGGTCGATGCGTTCCTGGTCCAGGACGGCACGACGATGGCCCGCGCCACCCTGCTGCTGCTGGCCGTCGGCGGACCGTCGGCGGGCACGGCGTGGACCGGTCCGCTGCCCGACGCCCCTGAGGCTCCACCGGGGGACCTCTGGCCCGATCCCGTCGAGCCGATCCTCTACCGCAGCGACGACGGCTGGTCGGACGACCCCGGCGCCCACATCAACGCCTCGCGCAAGGCGGTCTGGTTCCCTGCCGCGCCCCTCGTCGAGGGCGAGAACCCGACCCCTTTCGAGCACGTCGCGGTCCTGGCCGATGCCGCGAACCTGACCAGCAGCTGGGGCACCCGCGGCGTCGAGTTCATCAACGCCGACGCCACCCTCACCCTCACCCGCCTGCCGGCCCACGGCGAGGGCGTAGGCATGATCGCCACCTCGCGCGTCGAGTCCGACGGCTTGGGCATCGGCACCACGACCGTCTTCGACCGGCACGGCCCGCTCGGAAGCGCGGTCGTCTCCACGCTCGCCAACGGCGGTCACGCCGTGGACCCAGCGCGAACCCGGTGAGGCGCACGAGAGCGCACAGGCCCGGTGTGGGTACCGCTGACGTCACACCACGAGCTGTCTCGGACGGTCACCGCAGATGATCGACATAGGCGGCCAGGAGCACTGACCAGCACAAACGAGCACCACTGATCACCAAGCTGGTCCTGATGGCGATGTCAACTGAAGTTGGCCCCGGGGTGACAGTCCTCGTTGGCTCCCGCGGCGGAGGTGCTCGTGGTGCTGGGTGACGAGCCCGGCCGCTGTGCGGGAGTGGCTTGATCTTGACGGCTGTTGTCCGTCCAGCCACTAGAGTTCGCGGAAGGTGATCGTCGATGGTGGGTCGCTCGGCGCGCGAGAGCGTGCGTCGGCTCGGGCCGCGGGCAAGCGTTGGTGGAAGGAGCGTGTTCTCGATGCCGACGGGAGCCCCGGTCGATGGGTTCACCCTGAGCTTCGACCGTCTGGGATCGGCTGGTCGGCCGCCGGTGGTCCTGCTTCATGGCTGGCCCGGGGACCGGACAGACATGGCATCCGTCGCCGAGAGGCTTGGGGACGAGTTCGACGTCGTCGTGCCGGACCTGCGCGGTTTCGGCGCCTCGGATAAGCACCTCCGCGACCCCGGCGACTACTACAGCCTGGTGGCCCAGGCCCGCAGTGTCGCGGGACTGATCGAAGAGCTGGGGCTCTCCCAAGTCGTGCTGGGCGGTTACGACATCGGCAGCAGGGTCGGTCAGCAGCTCGCGAAGGACAGGCCCGACCTGCTCAGCGCCATGGTCATCACGCCACCAGCTCCGGGCGTCGGGTCACGGATCCTCAGCGAAGGTCCGTTTCGCGAGTTCTGGTATCAGTCCTTCCATCATCTCGACCTGGCCGAGAAGCTCCTCGACGGGAAACCGGACGCTGTGCGGGACTATCTGGAGTACTTCTGGACCCACTGGTCCGGCCCTGACTTCGTCGTGGACGCCGCCCGGCTTGAGCACCTGACGTCGGCGTATGGCCCCGCCGGCGCGTTCGTTGCTTCGATCGGGTACTACCGAGCGGCCGGAAGCGTCGTGGCGCGCTACCTGGGCGAGACGGTCCCCGACGAGAAGATCATGGTCCCCACGACGTTCCTGTGGGCCGAGCACGACCCCCTGTTCCTGCGCGCCTGGTCCGACCGCGTCGGAGAGTTCTTCGCGCAGGTCACCGTCCAGCTCGTGGACGGGGTCGGTCACTTCGTCCCGGTCGAAGCGCCCGACATCTTCGCCGGCGCCAGCGTGCAAGCGAGCAAGTAGGCCCCTGACGGGCCGGTAGCCGGAGCCGTCTGAGACCGCGAAAGACGGCAGGGTCCGAAAGATCAGGAGTCCGCTCCTCGTCGGGCGCGGGCGTGGGCGAGTCGGTAGGACTGGGTGCCAGTTTCGATGATCTGAACTGCTCCGGCGTGTCAGGAGACCAGGACGCCTGGCGAAGCAGGCAATGGTGGCCTCCAACGCCAGAGGCATCGCGCCGGCGCAAAGCGGCAGGAGGGGGCGCCGGCCCAGCCGCGTCACCCCGACGGCAGACGACATTCGAGCCGACCGCTGATGGGGTGAAACCTGCCCGTCCCACCCATCCCAGGAGCCTCTCGTGCCTCGCCGCTCGTCCGGCCACCCTGATCCTCAGCGGTCCCGCAACGAGCGGATTGAGCGACAGGTCGCTCGGGAGTTGCGAGTCGAATCGGAGCGCGAGCAGGCCCGAGCCGCCCGTGAGGCCAAGCAACGCGAACGCGACGCCAGAGGCGCTGAGCAGGCCGCTCGCCGCACCGCCGCGGAACGCCGCACGAGCGATCTCCAACTGCACGTCACCGAGCTGACATCGATTGAGGTTGGCCCCGCGGACCGGACACCAGCAGTGTGGAGTCAGTGATCTTGGTTAGGGGCGGTGTGGCGGGCTTCGTAGTCCACCGGGCGATGAACGAGTTCACTTGAGTGCTGGGCCGTCAGGACCGGCTGCGCCAAGACTTCAAGGATCACGCTGCAGCGCTCGACAGCGCGTGGAACTGGTCCGTGGCGATCCCCACACTCTCGAGAGCGCCAAGCGTGCCGCCGCCGGCCCCAGGTCGCTTCGGCGGAACGCAGCGACGTCACCGGCGCGCCCACCTTCGCCGTCGACCCATACCTTCGTCGAAAGGCCAGGGTTCGTCTGAGAGGCGACAACCAGTCGTTCGTCAGAGGACGAACCGTGTCACGCTCTCGGCGACGCACGCGGGCTTCGCGGCGCCATGAATCTCCACGATTGTTGACCAGACCACTTGTACGGCGCCCTCGAATACATCGACATCCGCCAGGGTCGCGGTGGCGCGCAATGACGATCCGACGAGCACCGGGGCGGGTAGACGGACCTTGTTGAGTCCGTAGTTCAACGCCATCCGGACTCCGTCCACGCGGTAGAGCGAGTTCAGGAACTCCGGCAACATCGTCAGCGTCAGGTAGCCGTGGGCGATCGTCGCGCCGTATGGCCCGTCGACGGCCCGCTGCGGGTGGACGTGGATCCATTGGCGATCGTTGGTGAGATCAGCGAAACGATCGATCCGGTCCTGGTCCACAACGATCCAGCCAGTCGGACCGAGCCGCTCGCCCACGGAAGCGGTCAGGTCGCCGGCGCCGTTGAATCTGCGCATGATCCTCTCGTGTCGTGGTGCGGTCACAACTCCTCGAAGTACCCGTCGTCCCACAGAATCGTTCGCGAACCGTCGGGGTTGGACTCGGCCAGCGAGTTGATCCGCTCGAGGTAGGCGGGATCCCTGTTGTCACCGATGAGGACCGGGAGGTTGGCGCCGGCCCAGGCCGGAAGCGCCGCGAAGCGATGGCTGGTTCGGGTCTCGAGGTACCAGATGATCGTGACGATCGTCCCGACCTCTTCGTACCACGACGTCTGCTCGATGCTCGGCGTGATGCGGTGGTAGTAGGTGCGCTGCACAGCGTGGCGGCCCGCGTGAGGACCTTGCTTCACGGTGTAGTCGATGGTGTCGGGTCCCATGACGACAGGGTCGAACAGCCACCCGTTGGGCTGGAACCAGCGGAACCGCGAACCAAGAATCGTCTCCATCGTTCTCCAATCTCATGCGCTCACATGTGCCGGCCACCCGTGACCTCCAGGACGGTGCCGGTCATGTAGGACGACAGTTCGCTGGCGAGGAACAGCGCGGTGTTGGCGATCTCGTCGGGTCGCCCGGCTCGGCCGAGTGGGATCTCAGCGAGCTTCGCCTCGTAGGCCGCCCGGGGCATGGCGGCGGTCATGGCGGTGTCGATGAGGCCGGGCTGGATCGCGTTCACCCGGACGCCGAAGCGGGCGAGTTCTTTGGCCGCGGCCTTGGTCAGCCCCACCATGCCGGCCTTGGCCGCGCTGTAATTGGTCTGACCGAACATCCCGACCTTGCCCGAGATCGAGGACATGGTGATGATCGAGCCCCCGCCCGCGCGCATCGCCGCACCGGCGGCGCGGGTTCCGAGCCAGGCCCCCAGCAGGTGTACGTCGGTGACGGCGCGGAAGTCCTCGGCGGTCATCTTCGCCATGGTGCGGTCCCGGGTGACGCCGGCGTTGTTGACCATCACGTCGAGGCGCCCGAAGTGGTCGGTCGAGGCGGCGACGGCGGCCTCGACCTGGTCCTCGTCGGTGACGTCGCAGCGCACGACGATGGCCGATCCGAGCTTCTCGGCCGCCGTCACGGCGGCGTCGAGGTCGACGTCGGCGATCACCACCGAGGCGCCGTGGGCGACGAACGCCTCGGCAATCGCGTAGCCGAGCCCCTGCGCGGCGCCGGTGACGACGGTCCCGTATCCCGCGAGCAGCGTCACGGCCGGCCTCCTCGTCGTGTCGGCGGTGCTCACCGGGCCGCCGAGCGCAGTGCGGCGCGGGCGATGATGAGCTGCTGGATCTGGCTGGTGCCCTCGTAGATCCGGAACAGCCGGGCGTCGCGGTAGAAGCGCTCGACCGCCACGCCGCGCATGTAGCCCGAGCCACCGTGGATCTGGACCGCACGGTCGGCGATGCGCCCGACGGCCTCGGAGCAGAAGTACTTGGCCGTGGAGGGGCCCAGGGTGGTGTCGGAGGCGTCGTCGTAGGCCTTCGCGGCCTGGCGGACCAGGGCGCGTCCGGCGTGCCAGTCGGTGACCGAGTCGGCCACGAGGCCCTGGACGAGCTGGTAGGAGGCGATCGGGGCTCCGCCCTGCTCGCGTGCCGTGGCGAAGGTCGTGGTCTCGTGGACCAGGCGGGCGGCCATGCCCATGCACAGCGCGGCGATGTGCAGCCGGCCGTGGGTGAGGCACTTCATGGCCGTGACGAAGCCGCGGTGCAGGCCCTGCTCGCCGCCGACGAGGTTCGCGGCCGGTACCCGGACGTCGTCGAGGTAGACCTCGCAGGTCCAGGCGCCGCGCTGGCCCATCTTGGCGTCGTGGGGGGAGAAGGAGACCCCGGGCGCGTCCGTGGGCACGAGGAACGTCGAGATGCCCTTGGCCGGCGGGGCGTCCGGGTCGGTCCGCGCGAAGACCATCAGGACGTCGGCGAGCGGCGCATTGGTGATCCAGCGCTTCTGTCCGTTGATCACCCACTGGTCCCCGTCGCGGATCGCTCTCGTGGTCAGCGAGCTGGGGTCGGAGCCGGCGTCGGGCTCGGTGAGCGCGAAGCTCGCGACCGCGTCGCCGCTGGCCAGGCGCGGCAGCCACTCCCCCCGCTGCTCGGGCGTGCCGCCGGCGAGCAGGACCTGTCCGGCGATGCCGTTGTTGGTGCCGAACAGATTGCGCAGCGCCGGCGTGGTCCACCCGAGCTCCATGGCGACCTCGACCTCTTCGGTCATCGAGAGACCGATTCCCCCGAAGTCCTCGGGGATCGCGAAGCCGTAGAGGCCCATCGCCTTACCGACCTCGCGGATCTTCTCCGGCACCTCGTCGGTCTCCTCGATCTGGTCCTCCAGGGGGACGACCTGCTCGCGGACGAACGCGCGCACCGAGCTCAGGACGTCGGCGAAGTCGGATGGATCCACGGTGTTCCTCCGGACGCGGGGTGAGGTGGGTGCGGGGTCAGACGGTCAGGGCCAGGCGCGTCGCCTGGTCGATGGCGGCCACGGCGTCCAGCTCGGCGGCGACGTCGGCCCCGCCGACCAGCCGAGCGTGGATCCCGCGGGCGGCCAGGGCATCGTGGAGCGTGCGGTCGCTGTCCTGGCCGGCACAGATCACGACGGTGTCGCAGGAGTGCACATGAGCCTGCCCGTCGACGGTGTAGTGCAGCCCGTCGTCGTCGATGGCGTCGTAGCGCACGCCGGGGACCTCGCCGACCCCGGCGCGGCGCAGCCTGCTCCGGAGGATCCAGCCGGTGGACTTTCCCAGGCCTCGTCCCATGCGCTCGCTCGTGCGCTGGAACATGGTGATCTCGTGGGGCACCACGGGGTCGGGCGGTGTGGCGATGACGTCGCCGCGCTGCGCCGGGTCGGTATCGGTCACACCCCAGTCGCGCAGGAAGACCGCCACATCCAGGGCGTGGTTCGGGTCGCCGACCAGAAACTCGGCCATGTCGAAGCCGATGCCGCCACCGCCGATGATCGCCACCCGGCGGCCCGGCCGGACCCGCCCGGTCAGCACGTCGTCGTAGGACACCACCGAGGGGTGATCGATCCCCGGGATGTCAGGACGTCGTGGGGTCACCCCGGTCGAGAGGATGATCTCGTCGTAGTTCTCGGCGGCGAGCTCGTCGGCCTCGACGCGCCGGCCGAGCCGGACGTCGACCCCGACCCGGGCGAGGCGCACCCGGTAGTAGCGGATGGCCTCGTTGAACTCTGCCTTGCCGGGCACGACCTTGGCCATGTTCCACTGACCACCCAGCTCGTCGGCGGCGTCGTGGAGGACCACACTGTGCCCGCGCTCGGCGGCGGTCAGCGCGAACGCCATGCCGGCGGGACCGGCACCGACCACAGCGATGCGCCGGCGCAGCGTCGGTGCCTCGGCCAGGAACTCGATCTCACGGCCGGCGCGCGGGTTGACCATGCAGGACGCGGTGCGGTCGGTGAAGATCCGGTCGAGGCAGGCCTGGTTGCACGCGATGCAGGTGTTGATCTCCTCCGGCCGATGCTCGCGGACCTTGAGGGTGAAGTCGGGGTCGGCCAGCAAGGGCCGGGCCATGGAGATCAGGTCGGCGTCGCCGTCGGCGAGCAGGGCCTCGGCCAGGTCGGGGTCGTTGATGCGGTTGGAGGCGATCACCGGGAGGGTCACCGCGTCCTTGACCCGCCGCACGGCGAACGTGAAGGCCGCTCGGGGCACGCTGGCCGCGATCGTGGGCACGCTCGACTCGTGCCAACCGATCCCAGTGTTGATCACGTCGGCGCCCGCGTCCTCGACGCGCCGTGCGAGCTCGGCGATCTCGTCGCCGGTCATCCCGTCGTCGACGAGATCGATGGCGGAGATGCGGTAGATGAGCAGGAAGCGCGGACCGAGGCGCTCGCGGACGCGGCGGACGATCTCGACCGGTAGCCGTAGGCGCCCGTCGAGGTCGCCGCCGAACTCGTCGTCGCGGTCGTTGGTGCGCGGTGAGACGAACTCGTTGATCAGGTAGCCCTCCGAGCCCATGATCTCCACGCCGTCGTAGCCGCCCTCGTGGGCGAGTTCGGCGGTGCGGGTGAACTGCTCGACGAGGTCCCAGGCCTCTGCGGTGTCCAGCGCGCGGGGCGTGTAGCGGTTGATGCGTGCGCGGACCGCGGACGGGCCGACGCACTCGGGCACCTTGGCGTAGCGCCCGGCGTGCAGGATCTGCAGCGCGATCAGGCCGCCGGCGTCGTGGACGGCGCCGGTCACCGCCCGGTGCAGGCCGATCTCGCTGTCGTCGGCGAGGACCCCGGAGTCGGGGTCGAGGCGTCCGTCCGGGTGGGGGGCGAACCCGCCGGAGAGGATCAGCCCGACCTCGCCGCGGGCCCGCGCGGCGTAGAACGCCGCCAGGCGCTCCACCGGACGGTCGAGGGTCTCCAGCCTCGTGTGCATGGCGCCCATCACCACGCGGTTGGGCAGGGTGTGCGCACCGACCTCGAGCGAGGAGAGCAGACGCGGATGACGCGTCGACGTGGTGCTCGGTGCGGTGGTGGTCAGTGCTGAGGTCACGACATCTCCGGACGGAAGAGGGGACGGTGCTCGTGGTGTGCGCCGCGGTCCGGGCGGGTCAGCCGGCCATGGTCAGGCCGCCGCTGACCGACAGGACCTGTCCGGTGACGTAGTCGGCGGCGTCCGAGGCGAAGAACAGCACCGCGTCGGCGACCTCGTCGGGCTGTGCGAGACGGCGGAACGGGATCGCGCGGATCAGGCTCTCGCGGACCTTCTCGGGCAGGGTCGCGAACAGCGGGGTGTCGGTCGGGCCGGGGCACACGCAGTTGACGGTGATCCGGTGACGGGCCATCTCGCGGGCGAGGGATTTGGTGAACGCGATCAGGCCGCCCTTGGTGCCGGAGTAGACGGTCTCGCCCATGCTGCCGACTCGCCCCGCGTCGCTGGCGATGTTGACGATCTTCGCTCGAGCACCGGTCTCGGCGGTGATCGCGGTCAGGAAGGCGTGGGTCAGCCGCACCGGACCGAGGAAGTTCACCGCGGCGAGCGACTCCCACAGCGCGTCGTCGTTCTGCAGGAACGGCTCGACGCGGTCGAACCCCGCCCCGTTGACGATCACATGGGGCAGGCCGTGGGCGGCGATGACCTCGTCGCGCAGGGCGATGACCGCGGCCGGGTCGGCGAGGTCGACACGGTGGGTGGTCGCGCCCTCGCCGAGCAGGGGCGCGGTGTCCGCGAGCCCGGCGGCGTCGCGGTCCACCGCGACCACGGTCGCCCCCGCCTTCGCCAGCCGGACAGCGACGGCGCGGCCGATACCCGATGCCGCCCCGGTCACCACTGCCGTCGTGCTCTCGAGCTCCACGCCTGCCTCCGTCGTCGCGATCGGTCGCCGAACAGGAAACTACGACCAGCAAAGGCAATAATCAACCGTCTAGTCGAACCTTCGATATATGGTCGGTTACTGGCTTCTGTGGTTGGCTCCGGCCCGGACGCGCAGCTCGCGCGAGGGTTCGACGACCGGGAGGCGATGAGGGTGACCGTCGAAGAGCACGTCGAGGGACGGGCGACGAAGGGCTACGAGGCGTACGAACAGCTCACGTTCGAGCGCCGGGAGCACGGCGTCCTGCTGATCACGATCAACCGGCCGGACAAGTACAACGCCGCGGACGAGGGCATGCACGGAGAGCTCGCGCGGGTGTGGCGCGACGTCGACGCCGACGCGGAGACGCGCGTCGCGGTGATCACCGGTGCCGGGAAGGCGTTCTCCGCCGGCGGCGACCTGGCCATGGTCGAGCGCCTCGCGGGCGACTACGACCGGATCCAGCACATGCTCAAGGAGATGAGCCAGCTCGTCTACAACATCATCGACTGCGAGAAGCCGATCGTCTCGGCGATCAACGGTGTCGCGGTCGGAGCGGGGACCGTCGCCGCGCTGCTCGCCGACGTCGCCATCGCCGCCGAGGACGCCCGGATCGGCGACGGCCACGTCAAGCTCGGTGTCGCCGCCGGCGACCACGCCGCGATCATCTGGCCGCTGCTCGCCGGCATGGCCAAGGCGCGCTACTACCTGCTGACCGGCGAGATGCTCACCGGCGCCGAGGCCGAGCGCCTCGGCATGGTCGCCAAGGCGTTCCCCCGCGACCAGGTGCTCGACGAGGCCCTGCGTGTGGCCGAGACGCTCGCCACCGGCGCCCAGCCCGCCATCCGCCTGACCAAGCGCAGCCTCAACAACTGGCTGCGCACCGCTGGACCCACCTTCGACCAGTCCGCGGCCTACGAGATGCTGACCTTCCTCGGCCCGGACGTCGTGGAAGGCCATACCGCGCTGCGCGAGAAGCGGGCGCCGCGGTTCCCGTCCGCTCACGACGGCCGCTGAGAGGCGCCGACTACCCGGGGGCGACTACCCGGGGGCGACGAAAAGCCGGACGGCCTCGGCGACGACGGCGTCGCGCTTGCGCCCCTCGGGGTCGGTACTCGGGCGCAGCCACACCGAGGCGTGGTTGAGCACGCCATGCAGGCAGTGCAGAGCGACCTCGAGGTCGGGGCAGTCGAACTCCCCGGTGGCCACACCACGGTCGACGACGGCCCGGAAGATCTCGTTGTGGCGGCGCCGCATCGACTTCATCGAGTCGTCGTGCTCGGTCGGCCAGGAGGTCGGGAAGGAGAAGAGCTTCCCGACCTCCGGGTAGAGCTCGGTCAGCACGTGCAGCTGCTCACCGACCAGCACCCGGAGCTGCTCGGTCGGGGTGCGCTCGCGTGCGGCGAGCTCGGCCTCGAGACGCTCGAGCACGTCGGTGGTCAGCGTCTCCAGCGCTGCCGCCACGAGAGCGTCCTTGCCGGAGAAGTAGTGGTACAGCGTGCCCTTGGCGATGTCGGTGGCCTCGGCCACGTCCTCGAGGCTCATGCCCTGATAGCCGGCGGTCGACAGCATCTGCAGCGTGACCCGCACGATCTCGGCCTTGCGACGGTCGCGGCGGCGCGCGACCCGTGATGACCCCGCGCCCGGGTCCTGACGCTCGCCCTGGCCCTCGATCATCGATGTCATGCACCGAGCGTAGCCCGTCCCAGTGGTCCGGGACTCGGCTCTCGCGTTCGCCGGTCATCCTCTCGCCCACGAGTCGACGATGCGCCACCTCTTCCGACCTTGCGAGCAAAAGCCGACCGATCGGTTGACTGTTCGGCCTGGCAGTCACTAGCGTCGACACGCCAGGACGTTCGGCGCACAGGGGGAGCACGCATGACGGAGACGGCCGTGGCCCGGGTCGAGCGCGAGGACCTCGGCGGGGTGGTCGTGCTGAGCCTCGCCCGGCCACCGGTCAACGCGTTCGACGCCGAGCTGGTCGGCGCGCTCCACGCCGCGGTGTCCGCGGTCTCCGCGGACGAGAACGTGCGGGCCGTGGTGCTGCGGGGCGAGGGCACGGCCTTCTCGGCGGGCGCTGACGTCGAGGCGCTCGCCGCGATGGCCGACCGCGGTGACGTGGACGGGCTGGTGGCCCACGTGACGCGCATGCAGACGGTGTTCTCATCGGTCGCCCGGCTCCCGGTCCCGACCGTGGCCGCCCTGCACGGCTTCGCCGCGGGCGGCGGGCTCGAACTCGCCCTGGCCTGTGATGTCCGGGTGGCCGGCGCCGCGACCCGGCTCGGCCTTCCCGAGACCGGCCTCGGCCTGGTTCCCGGCGCCGGGGGCACCCAGCGCCTCGCCAGCCTGCTCCACCCCGGCACCGCCGCACACATGATCCTCAGTGGGGACCTCGTGCGCGCAGCCGACGCTCCCCCGGGTCTGGTCCAGCATGTCGTCGACGACACCGAGGTCGCCACCGAAGCGATCGCGCTGGCCCGACGGATCGCCAACCGCCCGCGCGCCGCCCTGGTCGCAGCCAAGATCTGCCTGCGCGCCGCGACATCCACCGGGGTCGCGGGCTTCGCCGCCGAAATCGACGCCGTGCGCGAGCTCGGAGCCCGTCCCGACACCGTCGGACTGCTGGCCGGCTTCGCACAGCGACGCGACCGCCGCCCGACCTCCGGATCACCCGCATCACCCGCATCACCCACCGACCCGGCCACCGCGCTGAACACCGAGGAGTGCGCATGAGCCACGCCGCCCCGGTCGCCGTCGACCCCACGCTGCGCGAGCACTACCGCGCGCGGGGGTGGTGGCGCGACCGCACCGTCCTCGACGACCTCCGCGACCACGCGCAACGGCGGCCGGACCGGATCGCGATCGTGGCGCACCGAGCCGACCGCGGCGTCGAGCGCCTGACCTACGGGGAACTCGCCGGGCTGGTCGACCGGTTCGCCGCCGCGCTGCTGGATCTCGGCGTACGCCCCGGCGACGTCGTGTCCTTCCAGCTGCCGAACTGGTGGCAGTTCACGGCCTTGCACCTGGCCTGCGGCCGCATCGAGGCGGTCACCAACGCGATCCTGCCGATCCTGCGGCGCCGCGAGGTCGAGTTCATCTGTCGGCGCCTCGGCTCGCGCGTCTGTGTCGCGCCCGCGACCTATCGCGGCTTCGACTACGCGTCGATGCTGGCCGAGATCGCCGGCGACGTCCCGAGCCTCGAGCATGTGTTCGCCGTCGACGCGGCCCCGGATGTCGAGCTCCCACCCGGTGTCGAGCGTTTCGAACCCGCGTTCGTCGACCGATCGGGGCCCGGCGCACAGGCCGACGCACTCGACACCCTGACCCCCGACCCGGACGCGGTCGCGCAGATCCAATTCACCTCAGGCACCACCGGCGAGCCCAAAGGCGTGATCCATACCTGGAACACCGCATACGCCGGCTCGGCCGTGGTCCCGAAGAGCGCCGGGCTGACCGGTGCGGACACCGTGCTCGCGGTCTCCCCCATGTCCCACACCGTCGGGTTCTACTTCGGGCTGACGATGCCGGTCAGCCTCGGGATGACCGCCGTCTACCAGGACGTCTGGGACCCGCGGGTCATGCTCGAGCTGGCTCGCGGCCACGACGTCGCCTGGACCATGGTGGCGCCCACGTTCCTGGCCGACATCCTCGCCACCGCGGCGTCCGAGCCCGAGCTCGAGCTCCCGGCGCTGCGCAGCATCAGCGCTGCGGGCGCCCCGATTCCCCCCGTCCTGGTCGAGCGATTCCCCGCCCGATTCTGAGCGCGCGTCCACGCGGTGTGGGGCATGACCGAGTGCGGTGCGGTGACCACCACCATCGATCACGACTCGCCGATGGCCGCCGCCGACAGCGACGGCGCGCCCATGCCGTGGAACGAGGTGCGCGTCGTCGAACCCGACGGGTCCGACGACGTCCCGGTCGGCGGTGTCGGGCGCCTCCTGGTGCGCGGCGCGACCCTGTTCACCGGCTACCACGCCCGCCCCGACCTCTACGCGGCCGCGTTCGACGACGACGGCTGGTTCGACACCGGCGACCTCGCCCGGCGCGACCCCGACCAGCGCATCCGGATCTGCGGCCGGTCCAAGGACCTCGTCATCCGCGGCGGCGAGAACATCCCCGTCGTCGAGGTCGAGGCCGCGCTGCTCACCCACCACGGGATCCGCGAGGTCGCCGTCATCGGTCGACCCGACGAACGCCTGGGCGAGCGCGCCTGCGCGGTCGTGGTGCCCACCGATCCCGCGTCCCCTCCGCAACTCGCCGAGCTCGGGGAACATCTGCAGGCCGCCGGGATGGCCCGGCACTTCTGGCCCGAGATGCTCGTCGTGCTCGACGAACTCCCCCGCACCAGCACGGGAAAGATCCAGAAGTTCCGCCTCCGCGACGACCCCGCCGTGCGAGCGGCGGCCCCCGTCGCCGTCCCCCGATGACCGCGACAGCGAGCGCAGGAGGCCCGCTGGCCGATCTGCGCGTGGTGGAGTTCGCTGGCCTGGGGCCCGGCCCTTTCGCGGCGATGCTGCTCGCCGACGCCGGTGCGGACGTGGTCCGCGTCGAGCGACCCGGCGTCCCGCGGGCCGAGGGTCCCCTGGTGCGCGGGCGCACCCGCGTGGACCTCGACGTGAAGACCGCGGACGGCCTCGACGCCGCCCGCTCACTGATCGACTCGTCCGACGTTCTCGTCGAGGGCTTCCGCCCCGGTGTGATGGAACGGCTCGGGCTCGGTCCCCTGCCGTGTCTGGACCGGAATCCGGCACTGGTGTACGCCCGCATGACCGGGTGGGGTCGCACCGGACCTCTCGCCAGCACCGCGGGCCATGACATCAACTACCTGGCCGTGACCGGTGCGCTGGGTTCGATCGTCGGCGATGACCGGGTGCCGGTAGCGCCGCTGAACCTGGTCGCCGACTACGGCGGCGGAGGCATGCTCCTCGTCGTCGGCGTCCTGTCCGCCCTCCACGAGCGCACCGGCAGCGGCCGCGGGCAGGTCGTCGACGCCGCCATGGTCGACGGCGTCAGCCTGCTCATGACCGGCATCTGGAGCCGTCACGCCGAGGGACGTTGGGGCGGCCCGCCGGGCGGCAACGACCTCGACGGGGGCGCCCCCTTCTACACCGTCTATCCCACCGCCGACAGCCGCTTCGTCGCCGTCGGCTGCCTCGAGCCCGAGTTCTACGAGCAACTCCTGCGGGGCCTCGGGCTCGATGCCGGCGACCTGCCGGCCCAGTGGGACCGCGCACGCTGGCCGGAGCTGCGAGCCCGCCTCGCCGACGTGTTCGCGAGCCGGACCCGGGAGGCCTGGACCACGGTGTTCGCCGGCACCGACGCGTGCGTCACCCCGGTCCGCGACCTCAGCGAGGCACCGAGCGACCCGCACCTGGCCGCCCGCGGGACCCTGCGCGACCGCGAGGGCGAGATCCACCCCTCGCCCGCCCCGCACCTGTCCCGCACACCGCTGCCCGGACCGAGCAGCCCCGATCGGCTCGTCGATATCGAGAGCGATGTGTCGTCGATCCTCGCCCGCTGGGCCGTCGCCCCTGGAGCTGTCCATGCGTGATGTGGTGATCTGCTCGCCGGTACGGACCCCGGTGGGCCGCTTCGGCGGTGCGTTGCGCGCCCTGCCGGCTGTCGAGCTCGCTGCCCTGGTCATCGACGCGGTCCTTGCACGCAGTGGCCTGCCTCCCGAGGCGGTCGACGACGTCGTGCTCGGGCACTGCTACCCCACCGCCGAGGCGCCGGCCATCGGTCGGGTTGCCGCTCTCGACGCGGGCCTGCCCGTCACCGTCGGCGGGATGCAGGTCGACCGGCGTTGCGGGTCGGGTCTGCAGGCCGTGCTGCAGGCGGCAGCTTCCGTGCGTGGGGGCGAGGCAGATCTCGTCCTGGCCGGGGGCGCCGAATCGATGTCGAACGCGCCGTTCTACTCCACGAGTCTGCGTTGGGGCGCTCGCACGGGCCCGGGCGTGATGTTGCACGACGCCCTCACCCGAGGCCGAGTGACCGTCGGCGGGCGATACCACCCCACCCCGGGTGGGATGCTGCAGACCGCCGAGACGCTGCGCGAGCAGTACCGGATCAGCCGCGGCGACCAGGACGACTACGCCGCGCGCAGCCACCACCGTGCCGCCGCAGCCCAGGGGGAGGGCCGCTTCGCCGACGAGATCGTGTCCGTCGAGGTCCCGACGCGACGCGGTTCCACCCTCGTGGACGCCGACGAGCACGTCCGCGCGGACACCACCGCCGACATGCTCGCCGAGTTGCGCCCTGTCCTGCGCGAGGACGACCCGGACGCCACGGTCACCGCGGGCAACGCCGCCGGGCAGAACGACGGCGCCGCGCTCTGCGTCGTCACCCATCCCGATCGAGCCGCCTCGCTCGGCCTGATCCCGCTGGCGCGCCTCGTCGCGTGGGGCCAGGCGGGCGTCGCCCCCGAGGTCATGGGTATCGCGCCGGTCCCGGCCAGCGCGGTCGCGCTCGAGCGGGCCGGACTCACCCTCGCAGACGTCGACCTGATCGAAGTGAACGAGGCCTTCGCCGTGCAGGTTCTTGCCTGCGCGCAGGAATGGAAGCTCGACGACGCCGACCACGACCGGCTCAACGTCAACGGTTCAGGCATCTCGCTGGGGCACCCGGTCGGCGCGACCGGAGGGCGAATCCTCGCCACACTGCTCCACGAGATGGACCGCCGTCAGGCCCGCTACGGCCTGGAAACCATGTGCATCGGCGGTGGCCAGGCGCTGGCCGCGGTTTTCGAGCGCCTCGCATCCTGACCGGTCACCCACTCACGAGCAGGAGCACGACGCATGGCACGCCTCGCCCAGACCGCCGGCCTGACCGATGTGCAGTCCGAGATCCTCTCCACGGTCCGCGACTTCGTGGACAAGGAGATCATCCCGCACGCGCAGCAGCTCGAGCACGACGACGTCTACCCACAGGACATCGTCGACGGGATGAAGGAGATGGGCCTGTTCGGGCTCATGATCCCCGAGGAGTTCGACGGTCTGGGCGAGTCGCTCCTGACTTACGCGCTGGTGGTCGAGCAGATCGCCCGCGGGTGGATGAGCGTCTCGGGCGTCATCAACACCCACTTCATCGTGGCCTACATGCTGCGCCAGCACGGCACGCCCGAGCAGAAGGCGCACTACCTGCCGAAGATGGCGACCGGCGAGATCACCGGCTCGTTCTCCATGTCCGAGCCCGACCTCGGCTCCGACGTCGCCGCGATCAAGACCAGCGCGAAGGCCGACGGCCCCGGACCTGACGCTGACTACGTGGTCAACGGCGCCAAGATGTGGCTGACCAACGGCGGCTCGTCGAACCTGTCGGCGGTGCTGGTCAAGACCGACGAGGGCGCCGAGAAGCCCTACCAGAACCTGACGACGATCCTCGTCGACAAGGAGCGGGGCTTCGGCAAGGTCGCCGAGGGCCTCAGCATCCCCGGCAAGATCGACAAGATGGGCTACAAGGGCGTCGACACCACCGAGATGGTGTTCGACGGCTTCCGCATCCCGCGCTCGCAGGTGCTGGGCCACGCGCCCGGCAAGGGCTTCGCCCAGATGATGGACGGCGTCGAGGTCGGGCGCGTCAACGTCGCCGCCCGCGCCTGCGGCATCGCGATCCGCGCCTTCGAGCTCGGCATCTCCTACGCCCAGCAGCGCTCCACGTTCGGCAAGCCGATCGCGCAGCACCAGGCGATCGCGTTCAAGCTCGCCGAGATGGCCACCAAGGTCGAGGCGGCGCACCACATGATGGTCAACGCCGCCCGGCTCAAGGACCGCGGCGAGCGCAACGACGTCGAGGCCGGGATGGCCAAGATGATCGCCTCCGAGTACTGCAAGGAGGTCACCGAGGAGTCCTTCCGCATCCACGGCGGCTACGGCTACTCCAAGGAGTACGAGATCGAGCGCCTCATGCGCGAGGCGCCGTTCCTGCTCATCGGCGAGGGCACCTCGGAGATCCAGAAGACGATCATCAGCCGCGGCCTGCTCAAGGACTACAAGCTGCGCTGACGCGAGGGCCATCGCGGTGGCGTCACCGCCATCACCACAGGGCCGCTGAGGAGAGGAGGCAGAGCGTGCGGGCGATGGTGCTGGAGGAGTTCGGGGCACCCCTGGTCATGCGTGACGTCGACGAGCCGACCCCGGTCCCGGGCCAGGTGCTGGTCAGGGTCGTCGCCAGTGGCGTCAACCCGCTGGATACCAAGATCCAGGCCGGGCAGGCCGCGCACGCCCAGGTGGCGCCGCCGGCGATCCTGGGCCTCGACCTGGCCGGCGTGGTGGAGGCGATCGGCCCCGACGTCAGCGACTTCCGACCCGGGGACCGGGTCTACGGCATGACCGGTGGCGTCGGCGACCTACCGGGCTCCCTGGCCGAACGGGTCGCGGTCGACGCCCGGCTGCTGGCGCCCGCCCCATCCGGCACCCGGCTGCGCGACGCGGCCGCCCTCCCACCGGTCACGATCACAGCCTGGGAAGGATTGGTCGACCGGGCCGGCGTGCGGTCAGGGCACAAGGTGCTCGTGTATGGCGGCGCCGGCGGCGTGGGGCGTGCGGCGATCCAGATCGCGCAGGCACGAGGGGCTCAGGTGTACGCGACGGGCAGCCCGGCTCGACTCAGGACCATCGCTCGGCTCGGCGCCACCCCCGTCGACCCCACGACCAGCAGCGTCGAGGAGTACGTGCAGAAGTACACCGACGGCAAAGGCTTCGACATCGTCTACGACACCGCCGGCGGCGCCACCCTCGACAACGCTTTCGCCGCCGCGCGCTTCCACAGCGGCCACGTGGTCAGCGCCCTGGGCTGGGGAACGCACAACATCGCTCCATTGTCCTTCCGCGGGGCCACCTACTCGGGAGTCTTCACCCTGCTGCCCATGCTCACCGGCCGCGGGCGCGAGCACTACGGCGCGATCCTGCGGCAGGTCGCAGAGCTGGTGGACGCCGGCCGGCTGACGCCGCAGCTCGATCGACGCTCCTTCCGGCTCGCCGATGTCGAAGCCGCGCACACCGCCGTGACCGACGGCAGCGTCACCGGCAAGATCGTGATCGACGTTCCGTAGGGCGTGACCGACGGCGCAGCGCCAGGAACGAGCTCCAACCGCTATAGTGAACTGATCGTTCAGTTCGCTTTAACGAGGGCCGCACCGTCATGTCTCGCATCTTCCTCATTACCGGGGTGAGTACCGGGCTGGGCCGGGCGTTCGCCGAGGGCGCGCTCGCCGCCGGTCACGTCGTGGTCGGCACGGTCCGCACCCGAGCCGACGCCGAGGCATTCGGCGCCCTTAACCCCGAGCGGGCATACGCCCGCGTCCTCGACGTCACCGACGAGGAGGCCGTCGCCACGACCGTCACGCAGGTCGAGTCGGGCGTGGGTCCGGTGGACGTCCTCATCGCCAACGCGGGTTACGGCCACGAGGGACTGTTCGAGGAATCGACGATGGCGCAGCTGCGCCACCAGTTCGAGGTGAACGTGTTCGGCGCGGTCTCGGTGATCAAAGCCGTGCTGCCCGGGATGCGGGCGCGCCGCTCCGGACACGTCATGGCCGTGACCTCGATGGGCGGCCTGCGCACCTTTCCCGGCCTGTCCTTCTACCACGGCAGCAAGTTCGCCCTGGAGGGGATCCTCGACGCCCTCGCGCGCGAGGTCGCCGACCTGGGCGTGCACGTCACCGCGATCGCGCCGGGCGGCTTTCGCACCGACTGGGCGGGACGCTCGATGGTGCGGGCCGAGCGCTCGATCGCCGACTACGACGCACTGTTCGACCCCCTTCGCGCCAATCGGCAGGCTGGCAGCGGTCACCAGCTCGGTGACCCGGCGAAGGCCGCCGACGCCGTGCTGCAGATCGTCGACGTGCCCCAGCCGCCCGCGCACCTGCTGCTCGGTTCCGACGCGGTCCGCCTCGTCGGCGAGGCGCGCGCCGCGGTCGACGAGGAGCTCGCGCAGTGGGAGGGACTCTCCCGCTCGACCGATTACGCCGATGGCCACCAGATCCGCTGACGTGGCCCGGCCCACCGACTCGCGCTCCCCCGCGGGTCCGCCGGCGCACGGGTTCGCCGTCGCCGTCGTGGTCCTGCTGCTCGTCATCGGCGCGAGCAGCGTGCCCTCGCCCCTTTACAGCCTCTACCAGCAGGCCTGGGCGATCACCCCGGTCACGGCGACCGTCACCTATGCCTGTTATGCCGTCGGGGTCCTGCTGGCCCTGGGCGCGAGCAGGCGCCTGCGCGGTGTGGGGCCGCGACCGCTGATGTTCTCGGCCCTGGCCGGGGTCGTCACCGCGGCGGCGCTCGCCGCCACCGCCGACGCGGTGTGGGTGCTGGACCTCGCCCGGGTCGTGCAGGGCGTTTCGACCGGTCTGATCAGCGGCACCGCGGCGTCGGCCCTGACGATGCTGCACCGGCGTCGTGACGCGCGGCGCGCGGCAGCCGTCACCAGCGCCACGACCGCCGCGGCCATCGGGCTGGGAGCGGCCGGCTCGGGCGCCCTCGTCCAGTGGGCGCCCGTACCGCTGGTCACCCCCTACGCGACCCTCGCCACCCTTGCGGTGCTCGCCGCGGTCGCGCTGGCGACCGTCCCGTCGGGCGCCCTCCCCGCGCCGCGAGGCCAGGAGCCGCGGGCCCACGAGCCGCGGCCGCGCAGGCGCCTTCGGCTCTCCGCGGCGTCGCGGCAAAGCCTGGGTTTGGCGGGCCCGCTCGTGGTCTCGAGCTGGGCGGTCAGCGGGGTCTACCTCGCGCTCGGGGTCGAGCTGACCTCGGGGTTGCTCGGGACCGGCAACCGCGCGGTCGCGTCGCTGATCATCGTGGTGCTGCAGTGCGCCGGCGGGCTCGTCCAGGTCCTCGCCCGTGGGTGGGAGACCCGACACGCCGCGGCCGGCGGCTCCGCCGCCCTCGCCGTCGGCCTCGCCGCGGCGGTGCTCGCTGCGGCCCAGGGGCTGACCGGGGTCTTCTTCGTGGCCTCCACCGTGATCGGCGCCGGATTCGGGCTGTGCTTCCTGGCCGGCCTGCGGATGGTCAACGAGGCGGCCCACGACGGCGAGCGCTCCCGCGCGGTGGGGACGTTCTTCCTGATCGCCTATCTCGCGGTCAGCGGGCCCGCCGTCGGGGCCGGACTCGTCGCCACCTGGTGGGGTCTCGGCACGACCTTCACACTGTTCGGCACCATGGCCGCCCTCGCCTGCACCGTGACCGCTGCGCTCGCACTCCGGCACCGGGAGTGTGCCGCCAACCCGTTCCCCGCGCCTGAGGAGTCGTCGTGACCGTCGACGCTGCGGCCGGCCCCGACGGCGAGGAGGAGCGCCACGCGACCGAACGGCGGCGTCCCCAGCGGCCGCGGAGCATCCGGGCGCGCCAAGCCGTGCTCGACGCGACGAACACCCTGCTCGATGAGGGCGGGCTGCCCGTCACGACGGTGGACGCGATCAGTGCGCGGTCCGGGGTCAGCAAGGCCACCATCTACAAGCACTGGCCCAGCCGAGTCGCGGTCGCGGCCGAGGCGTTCGGGCTGCACATGCGATCGGCATTGCCGTTGCCCGATACTGGGAGCGCCCGTGGCGACCTCACCGCCCAGGTCCGGCAGGTCAGCGACTTCTACGCCAGCCCCCGTGGCGCCGTGTTCGCCCAGCTCCTGGCCGCCTCGGTCACCGACCCCGACGGCGCTGGGTTCTTCCGGACGTTCTTCCTCGCCGACCGCCGCAAGGCCATCGCCGAGCTGTGGGCGCGCGCCCTCGAGCGCGGCGAGGTCGACGCCACCGTCGACGTCGAGGTCGCCCAGGACCTCCTGTTCGGACCCCTGATCTTCCGCCTGCTCACCGGACACGCCGAGCTCGACAGAGCCAACGCCGAGGCGATCGCCGCGGCCGCCTTCGACGGGCTCACCCGCGCCCGATCCGACCTCAGCTGAGGGTGCGGTCGCGGCCACGTCCCGGAGGTCCCGGCCTCACCGAGGGCGGGCTCGTGGATGATGACCCGCCACCGGCCTATCGTGGCCATGTGACGAACCGCCTCGGGGAGTTCCTGCGGGCGCGGCGTGAGGGCCTGCGTCCAGAGCAGGTCGGACTGCCCGCCGGCGAACGCCGTCGAGTCCCCGGCCTGCGCCGCGAGGAGGTGGCGCTGCTGGCCGGCGTCAGCGTCGAGTACTACCTGCGCCTCGAGCAGGGGCGGGACAGCCGACCGTCCGAGCAGGTCCTGGAGGGCCTGGCGCGGGTGCTACAGCTCGACAGCGATGCCCAGGCATACCTCTTCGAGCTCGCGCGCCCTTCCCGGCCACGGCGGCCCCGGCCGCGCCGGGAAGCGGTCGGGACGGGCATGCAGGAGCTCATCGACGGCTGGCCGACCACGCCGGCGGTCGTCCAGACGGTCCTCGGGCTCAACCTCGCCGCGAACGCCGCGGCCGCTGCCCTGAGCCCCTACTTCGTGGCGGGTGTGAACACCTTCCGGGCCGCATTCCTCGAGCGCGAGATGATGACCTTCTATCGGGACTGGGAGGCGATGACGGCCAAGGCCGTGGCCACCCTGCGGGCCATGGCAGTGGCCGAGGGCGACGACCCCCGCCTGGTCGAACTGGTCGGGGAGCTCAGTCTGCACAGCGAGCGGTTCCGCGTGCTGTGGGCCAAGCAGGACGTGCGGCGCACCTCCAGCGGCACGACCGGGTTCCGGCACCCACTGGTCGGTGCCATGGACCTGCGGTACCAGAAGCTGCTCGTCCCCGACGTGACGAACCAGATCCTCGTCACCTACCACGCCGAGCCCGGCTCGGAGTCGGCCGAGAAGCTTCAGATGCTCTGCGCCCTGAGCGGGTCGCCGGCCACGGCTGACAAGTCCGGGTCCCGGGCCACCGTTGCGGTGCCGGACGCCGCGACCTGACGCGCAGCCACCGGCACGTGGGCGCACCGGCGTCCGCAGGACGTGCGACGAGTGGGTGTCCCTGCCGGTACCAGTGTCACCGGACCTACCCGGGTGGCGCGCGCACCGAGGACTCTGAGGACATGAGCGACACCGCAGGCAACGATCTGTCCCCGCGTGACGCGACCGTGCTCGTCACCGGCGGCACGGGCTTCCTCGGAGGACACACGGTCGCCCAACTCCTGCAGGCCGGCTACCGCGTGCGCACGACGGTGCGCAACCTCGCCCGTGAGGCGGACGTCCACGCGATGCTCGACGCTGCCGGAGCCACCCACCAGGGTCGGCTCTCCGTCGTCGCCGCCGACCTCACCGCCGACGGGGGCTGGGCGGAGGCGGTCGAGGGCTGCGCGGCGGTACTCCACGTGGCCTCGCCGTTCCCCGGGGCAGCACCCGCCCACGAGGACGAGCTGATCGTCCCCGCGCGCGCCGGTACGCTGCGCGTCCTTCGAGCCGCCCGGGACGCCGGCGTCGGTCGTGTCGTGATGACCTCGTCCTTCGCCGCGGTGGGGTACGGGCACTCGGCCGCGACGACACCGTTCACCGAGGACGACTGGACCGACCCGGACGGCGCGGGGCTCAGTGCCTACATCAAGTCCAAGGCCCTGGCCGAGCGAGCTGCCTGGGACTTCGTCGAGCAGGAGGGCGACGGACTGGAACTTGCCGTGATCAATCCGGTGGGTATCTTCGGGCCCGTCCTCGGGCCGGACTTCTCGTCCTCCATCCACATCGTCCGGCGCATGCTCGTCGGCCAGATGCCGCGCGTCCCACGCGTGTCGACCAACGTCGTCGACGTCCGCGACGTCGCCGACCTGCACCTCCGCGCGATGACCAGCCCGAAGGCCCCGGGACAGCGATTCCTGGCCCTGGCCGGCGAGCCGATGTGGTTCGTCGACATCGCTCGCACCCTGAAGGCGCACCTCGGGCGCGACGCCGGTGCCGTCAGCACCAAACAGGCTCCGGACTGGTCGGTCCGGCTGCTCGCCCGGTTAAACCCGGCCCTGCGCGAGGTCGTCCCCCAGCTCGGCGTCGTACGCTCGGCCTCGAACGCCAAGGCCCGCGACCTGCTCGGCTGGGCACCGCGAAACAACGAGGACACCGTCATGGCGACCGGACAGAGCCTGGTCGACCTCGACCTTCTCCGCGAGTTGTAATCAGTGGGTCGTCGTCCTGGCGCGAGGCGGCGCGGGCAAGACCACCACCAACCGACTCGTGCGTATCCTCGAGGTGAAGGTCTCTCGAGCTGACCGGTGCTTGCGGTCCACGGACCTCACGGCCACATCATCCGCTCCCGCGAGCGTGCCGACTTCCGGTGGTGGTTGCTCACGGGGCCGCCGACGTGGCCAGTGCCGGTTGGCCTCGGGTGGCCGACGTCAAGTTCGAGGTCGAAGCTCCTGCCGGGCACCCAGCTGTCCGAGCCACTCGAGCCAGAGGTCGCCGCCCTGCACGATCCAGGGCGTGCGGGCCTCGGAAGCCCTCGACTGGTTGCGGTCTCAGACTCGCCGCGGGAACCGGGCGGTTCGAGCGCGTCGAGCCGCCTCTCTCGGGCTCATCCGTGCCACACCAGCCGCAGCAGATCGACGCGCCCCAAGCTCTCGATCACCTGGTGCCAGATCATGCCCTCTCCCCCACTCAGGTCGAAGACGTAGCAGCGGACCTCGGCGTCAGGGTTCCGTGGGTTCACCGATGGCGCGACCATCCACGGCGACACCTCGATCGCCGCTCGGAGCTCCAGCACCGCCGCCGACACGTCCGCGGGGAGCGCCTCAAGCGCAGCAGATACCTCGTCGTCAACGTGGACGACGTGCACCCGGCTCAGATGCCGGTGTACGCCCGGGTCACCGGCAACGGCTCATCCTCGGGCCGCGGCGCCCCGGTGTGCAGCTCGGCGGCCCGGCGGGCGACGCGCCGGAACACCTCCGGCTCGGACTGCAGCACCGCGAGGCGACGCCAGTGCTCGAGCACGGTGAACAGCTCGGTCAGATCGCGACTCGTGCCCGCCCGGGTCAGCGCCTGCTCGTAGTCCGCGTCGAAGTCGGCCTGGTCCTCAGCCAGCAGCGCCGAGCGGATCGCCCCTGGCGACGCCCCCTTCCGCAGCGGGTGCCCACGGGCGGGCTCGTCGTCCACCGAGTACATCGCCGTCACCAGCTCGACGGTAACGGCTCCACCCGGGCCCAGCGAGCACCTGGCGTCGAGCCGGACGCGTGTCCGTCGGATCCGGTCGGGCGGCGCGCTTTGGGTCCCGCTTACGTCACGCCATCACCCAGCACGACACCCGAGGCCACATGATCGAGACCGGCGAGCACCATCACTGACCAGCACGAACGCTCAACACAGACCACGACCGACGCCGTGACTCCTGTCCACTGGGTTCGGGGTTCGAGTCCCTGACGGCGCACTCTTCCCCGCTGGTCACAGCCCTATGGAGCGATCTTCTAGGTGACTCCAGGCCGTCTCCACCGGCCGTTTACTCCGAGCGGCGGCTCAGTTGGAGATCATCAACGCTCGCGGATCGGGCGGGTCAATGTGCACCCGCCCACCGGGCTGGGGCCGCTGCCGCGCCAGGGTGCGTCAAATCCTGGTCCCGAGTGACTGGCACGCTTTCTGGAGGCGGGGCTCCGTCGACTGGGACGTCAGCGGAGCCGGGACGACGAAGACGATCAGCACGGGCGACGCCGGCGCTAACGTCCGGTTCGACACCGGCGCTAACGTCCGGTTCCCTGTCTCCGACTACCGACGTGAGAGATCCGTCGGGGGGGCTGAGGATGTCGTTCTACCTGCGCAAGAGCATCGGGCTCGGGCCGATGCGCGTGTCGTTGTCGACGCGTGGGCTCGGCGCCTCGATCGGGGTGCCAGGGCTCCGTGTCGGAGCCGGACCACGCGGGGCCTACGTCTCGCTGGCCGGTGGTGTCGTGTCCTACCGGGCCACCACCCGGCGCCCGCCGAGATCGCGGGCGGTAGCGACCACTGCCACTCAAGTTCCCTCCGGGGCCGGTCCGGCAAGCGATGTTGTTCTCGCTGATGTGTCCGGCGCGACCACGCTGGAGATGACCGACTCCGACGCGAGCGACCTCGTGCGGCAACTCAACGCCGCCGCCTCCTCCTGGGCGATCTGGCCCTGGGCCCTCGCAGCCACCCTCATCCTGGGCGCGCCCATTCCCTGGCTGCTCATCGTCGGCCTGCCGCTCGTCGCCTTCGCGGCGTGGAAGGACATCCTCCGGCGCCGCGTCGTCGCCTTCTACGACGTACCTGGCGCCGAGGAACAGCGCCGCTACCAGGCTCTGGTCGACGCCTTCGCCACAGCTCAGCACGCGCAGAAGGCCTGGCACGTCGTCGAGTCCGGCGCGCTCACGACCGGCCACCAGCGCAAGGTGAACGCCGGCGCGTCGAATCTGGTCTCGAAACTGCCCCTCACACGCGGCCTCGCCGGACCGCGCCACCTGCGCACCAACATCGCCGTTCCCTCGATGACCACCTCTCGACGTGGGCTCTACTTGCTCCCCGACCGGGTCCTCGTGCGCGACGGGAACCACTACGCCTCTGTCACCTACAGCGAGCTCCGCGCCGAGGACTCCCAGCAGCGGTTCATCGAGGACGGACAGGTCCCCTCCGAATCCCGGGTGCTCGGCCACACCTGGCAGTACGTCAACAAGTCGGGCGGACCGGACCGTCGGTTCAACAACAACCGCCAGCTGCCCATCCTCGAGTACGGCCGGCTTACCCTCGTCGGCGCCAACGGCTACCGCGGCATCTTGAGCTTCTCCACGCCCGGAGCGAGCTCAGCGCTCGCCGCCGCGCTGCGCGTCAACGCCGCACCGCTCCCCGCATCCCCTCCGTCACGAACGCCGATGGCTCCGAGAAGCCGAAGTCACGGCGCCCGTTCGGCACCAGCGCCGGAACTCGCCGAACCCTTCGGAGCCCCGAGGTGGGCTACGGCACCACAACCGGCAGCCCCTGACCTCCCGGCAAACGCGATGAAGCCGGCTCGGCATCGCCGCCACAGCAACGAGCCGCTGGACCTCGACGACCTCGACAACGCCGCGCCGGCGGACTGCCCCACGACACCCTTACACCGTGTGCCGGATGCCTCCCCCGGAGAGCCCGAACAGGCTGACAGCGAGCCCCTGCCGACGTGGGACGGTTCTGGCGACAATCCTCCACGCTTCTCGCCGATCGAGCTCGAACTCCGGCCGCTCAACACCGATGGTCGAGTTCCGGTAGCAGGTGAGTCCTACTACCAACGAGCACTGAACCTGGTCGCACAGGGACGCGCATTCCCCGAAGCCTTCGACGCCCACCTCGCGGTGGAGGCCACGCTGGTCCCGGAACCAGACAACCCATGGGACGGCAACGCAGTACGCGTCGACGTCGTCCTGGGTCGCCAGACCCTGAAGGTCGGCTACCTTCCTGCATCCCGTGCCGCGCGATACCAACCACGCCTGTTGTCTCTCGCAGCAGCCGGCGTACAAGGCGTCTGCCCCGCTCGGATCTGTGGAGGCGGCGATGGTCGGGACTATGGCATGTACCTCTTCCTCTCCCACGCGCGCAACGTCCTGAACGACGACCGGGCACCGTCCGGACTCGACGGCCGGACAAGCCACGCGCACGAGACCGCCACATCAGTCACTCTCGCGTCGGCGTGGAACTGCACGGTCACCGGCGAAGAGGATCACCAGGACGTCCTGGCTCCTTTCGAGTCCAGCACCGGGCAGGCAAAGCCCCTCCGGGCCAGTCTCGCCTTCTGCACCATCGTCAAGGGCAAGTACCGAGGGCAACGCGCCATCGAGGTCCGACTTGACGAACGCCGCGTCGGACAACTGACCCGAGCAATGACTGAACGCTACGAGGCCATCGTTGACGACGTCCACGCATCCGGCCGAACCGCCCTTTGCGACGCCTGGGTGGTCCGCACCGACAGAGGCCTCCAGGTCGAGCTCGGAATGCCCGTCGACCCGCAACGACGCCTACCACACAGCGTCAAGAGCTGACGACCCCTGCCGCCTTGTCCAGCACAGCCATCCCGGCGGGGAGTCGCTCGAGATTCGCCCGGCGGCTCGACGTCCGCGACCGACGCGACCGGTGCAACCCAGGCTGGGCGTGCCCCTGCTCCCTCCGTGGAAGGGCCGACGCGTTCGACCCTGGGCGCCCGTGATGGGACCATGGGCGCATGAGTGAGGCGAGAGCGCGTGTGGACGAGCCCTCGCGCTCGAACGCGCCCGAGGACCCCTCGTCATCGGAACCTATCGGCGAAGAGTCCGCCGACGACGAGGAGCTTGTTGCCCGAACCTCTCTCGCACGTCGCCGTGGCGAGAACGATGAGTCTGGGGTCAAGGCGCTGCTCGACCGCGCGGCCCGGCGTCACCGGGCCGCACTCGACCGCCTCGCACGCTAGGCGTCGCGCAAGCCTTGCACCCCAGCAGCGTCGTCTACCTGAGATACGACGACTTCGTTCTCGCGGCCGCTGAGGCGCTCGGCACCGACCCTGACACGGCGGCCAAGCTCGCGACCCGCTCGTTGGCCGAGTCCGCTCTCGCCGCGCCCGCCGCCGACCTGACCATCGACGACGTCCACGGGTTCAACCCCGCCGGGGTCTACGTACGGCGCATCAGCGGGAAGACCGAAGGCATCTCTGTCGCGGAGATCGTCATCTCGGTCGTCGGGGACGGCTACGCCCAGGAAGAGCTCGACGCCGAGAACGCCGAAGCCGAGCGCTATCCCCTTGGCCCGAAGGAGTACTGGCGCGGCCGCCTCGTCGGCACCGCCCTCTACGACGACGGCCACACCATGACCGATGAAGAGTTCGAAGCTGAATGGGCGGAAGGCGAGGACTCCTGAGCACACGCCGGTCGTCGCCGTGCCGGACCGGCCGCTTGGGTGGCCGCTTACGTCACACCACGGCCTGTCTCGGACAGCCACCGCTGATGATCGACAGCCAACGACACCATCGCTGACCAGCACAAACAACCACCGCACGTCACCGAAGAGGCCGTGACTCCTGTCCACTGGGTTCGGGGTTCGAGTCCCTGACGGCGCACTCTTTCCGCTGGTCACAGCTCTACGGAGCGATCTCCAATGTGACTCCCCGGCTGCTCCACCGGCCGTATGCTCCGCGACAATGCCGCCACAGGGAGATCAACGTGGTAGACGGGCTGGCCGTCGAGTGCGCTCCATCGACACCCGAGGCGGCGGCTTCTCGCGGGGTGTCAGTGGGTGCCGATACCGTCTAGGCGTGACCGCCGCAGCCCATCGCCACCCGGAACCGCACCCTCTCGCCCGCGGTGCGTCTCCCGCGGTGGTCAAGACGTGGCTGCTCCCCCACGACGCTGACCGGTTCGTGGCGGAGTACGAGGCTGCGCTGGACGACGCTCGTACATCGTTGGAGCTCGCCGGGGTTGTCGAGGTCGTCGAGCGCTGGCGCCGGATCGCGATCCTGCAGACCGACCCCGCCGCCTACCGACGCACCATCCGTCTCGCGGCGGAGCTCGCGGGCGGTGCGCCCTCTCCCGACGACGAGCCGCTCCAGGTCACCAGCACAAAGGCCGGCCTCTAGCAGGTGTACGTCGTCGAGCCCGTCGGCGAAGACGTTGCAGCCTCCATCGAGGCGCTACCGCCCGAGCTTCTCGTGCCCTTCGCCGAGCTGCGAGCCGCACTCGAGGTCACACCCTGGACGGTCGGGAGCCCGCTCGTACGGTCCAACCCGACCGGTCTCCGCGTCGCCACCATCGGTCCTGATGGCACCTGCCAGGTCGTCTTCCACGTCCTCGAGCGCGACCGGCTGGTCCCGATCGTCCAGGTCACCTTTCTTTGATCGGCGCCGGTGCATCCCGCACGTGAGGTTGGCCCTGGTCGAGCACTCGTGGCGCGGGCCATCCTGCTTACTCCGGCGAATGGCTCATTGGTCAGGGCAGGTTCTCGAGCCTCGGATCGGCCTCCATGAGATCGCGCATGTACAACAGCGCGCCGAAGCGCTGAGGCCGAGTGGCACGTGTCCGCGCGCCCCGAGCTGGTCGACGCCCCCACGAATCGTCGGGGCGTCGACACGACGGCGCGGCTCGCCCAGAACGACGACGGCTCGCGTGACGCCGCCCGACCCTTCGCCCGCCCAGCAGCGCCCTCGGTTCGGGGCCTGCTACCTCGAGGCGCTGTCGCCCGGGGAGGAGGTGGAGCCGTCAGGGTCCAGTCGCACGCCCTGGTCACCACGCGCTGAGCGAGCCAGCGTGCGGATGGCCAGTTCGGTGTGTATCAACGCGCCGTCGGTGAGGACCGCGTCGTCGAAGACGGCCCGTGGGCTGTGGTTGACGGGCGCGGTGAGCGGCTCGGTGCCGGCGTGGGCGCCGAGCACCAGGTAGCAGCCGGGAACCGCGCGCAGCACGTGAGAGAAGTCCTCGGCGGCGGCCACCGGATGCTCGAGTCGTTCGAACCGAGGGGCACCGAGCGCATCCGTGACCGCTGCGGCTGCGAGGCCGTAGTGGTCGGGGTCGTTGACCGTCACCGGGTACGACACGCTGTAGCCGATCTCCACCGACAGACCGTGCGCCGCGGTGACGCCCTCGCACAGCTGCGTGATCTCGGTGACGACGCGGTCCTGTGTTGCGGTGGAGAACGTCCGCGCCGTGGCCTCGAGGTGCGCCTGTACGGGGATGGTGTTCGCCGTCGTCCCGGCCCGCATCGCGCCCACGGTCACGACGACCGGGTCGAACACGTCATAGCGGCGGGTGACCTGGGCCTGCAGGGCGAGCACGATCTCGGCCGACACGGTGACCGGATCCCGGGCCAGGTGCGGGAAGGCGCCGTGCCCGCCTTCGCCGTGCACCGTGATGGTGAGGTGCGTGGTCCCGCCCATCATGGGGCCCGGACGGGCGGCGAAGAGCCCACGCGGGGTAGCGTGCGACCGCACGTGCATGCCGAAGGCTGCGATCACCCGCTGCCCGGCGGCATCGAGCACTCCTTCGGCCATCATGCGAGAGGCGCCGTCATAGCCTTCCTCGCCCGGTTGGAACATGAGAACGACGTCCCCGTGCAGCTCCGAGCGACGGGCGGCGAGCATCCTGGCCGCTCCGACCAACATCGCGGTGTGCAGATCGTGGCCGCACGCGTGCATCGCCCCGGGGATCCGACTGGGGTGGTCGACACCGCTCGCCTCCTCGAGCGGCAGGGCGTCCATGTCCGCTCGCAAGAGCACGGCGGGCCCGGGATGCCCACCGCGCAGGACGGCCGTGACCGAGCTGAGTTGCCGGCCGGTGCTGATCTCTAGGTCAAGACCGTGCAGCGCGTCGAGGACGCGCCGTTGCGTCCGGGGCAGATCGAGGCCGATCTCCGGGTACTCGTGCAGGCTCCTCCGGAGGGTGACCAGCTCCGCGTGAAGTGCCGTCCCGTTCATCCGTGTGTCCAGTCCTGCGTCGAGAGTTGTCTGTGCTGGCCGCCGATCCGGTGGCGCATGTCGGGGTGATCGGCCCGCCCCGTCGGTGTGCTGCGAGCCAGATGAGAGCCGCCCGGGAGCGGGAACGGCACGGTGTCGAGGGCGGCGCCGAGCTGGGCGTCGGGGAACGTGGCGGCCAGCTGCGACGTGCTCTCACCCCGCTCCAGGAGGAAGCTCGTGGGTGGCGGCGCCGCCCCGACCGCCCCAGCTCGCTCCCGGCCTGAGGCCGCAGCGGGTGGGACGGTGGTGACGCGGTGTTTCAGCCGGCTGTCGCGCGGGCGGCCTCGACGATCAGGTCGGCGACCGCGCCGGGCCGGGACACGGCGACGGCGTGGGAGGCGTCCACCTCGACGGCGGTGGACCGCGCGCGCTGGGCCATGAAGAGCTGCGCCTCAGCGGGGACCGCGAGGTCCCGCCGCGTGACCAGAGTCCAGGACGGGATCGTCCGCCAGGCCACCGCCGTCGCCTTCTCCTCCAGCGCCTTGCTGGTGATGGGCCGCTGCGTCGCGATCATCAGCTCGGCGACCTCCGGGGGAACATCCGCGGCGAACACCTGCCGGAACTTGTCCGGCTGGATGTACAGATCGGTCACCGTGCCCCCGTCCCCGTCGGGGACGGGAACGGCATCGAGCGCAGACCCCAGTTCGTTGCCGGGGAACTTCCCGGCCAGCTCACCGGTGCTCTCCCCTTCCTCCAGCAGGAAGCTGCCCACGTAGACGAGCGCCCGGACGCCGGGGTGCCCGTCGGCAGCCACGCTCATCACCGAGCCGCCGTAGGAGTGGCCGGCCACCACGATCGGGCCGCGCACCTGGTCCAGGACGCTGCGCAGGTGGCCGGCGTCGTCGCGCAGGCCCCGGAGCGGGTTGGCCGCGGCGATGACCGGATAGCCGTCGCTCCTGAGCTGCTCGATCACCCCGTTCCAGCTCGCGGACTCGGCGAACGCGCCGTGCACGAGCACCACGGTGGGCTTCTCCTGAACCGTCGTGCCCGCGTCGGTGTCGGTGTCGGTGTCGGTGGTCATCGTCGTTCCTCTCGATCCGCAGCGACCGGCACGACCGGATCGGCCGCCACAGCGCTGATGGATCGACCGTAGGAAGCGGTGCTCCCTCCTCGCGTACGTCAGATGACCGTCGCGCCGACGGCGGACCCGCCGGTCACGAGCCGATCGCGGCACGCAGGGCCACGCGGGAGGTGATCCCCAGCTTCGGGAAGATTCGGTGCAGGTGCGTGCCGACCGTCCGGTGCGAGAGGTACAGCCGCGCGCCGATCTCCCGGTTGGTCAGGCCCTCCGCGGCCAGCTGCGCGATGAGCAGCTCCTGTGGGCTCAACTGCTCGCGCGCCTCCGGCGTACGCGGCCTGCTCTGCTCTCCGGAGGCGCGCAGCTCCTGCCGCGCCCGGTCGCCCCAGGCAGCGGCCCCCATGGCGTCAAGAGTGTCCCGTGCGGCCCGCAATGGGGCACGGGACTCCGCCGCCCGCCGGCCCCTCCGCAGCCAGGCGCCATGGGCCAGCTGCAGCCGTGCACGTGCGAAGGGCCAGGAGCCCAGATCGGCCGCCAGGGCCGCCGCGAAGAGCTCCTCAGCCTCGTCCTCGGAGGCCAGGAGCGCTCGGCCGTACCGCAGCCCGATGTGCAGCATCGGTGAGGGCGTGCGCGCCGCGATCGCCTCGAGGTCAGCCACGATCGGCTCGACCTCGGCCCGGTGCCCGCTGTGGACCGCGGCCTCCACCAGGTCGCCGACGGCGAAGCTGCGCAACACGGCGTGGTGGGCGGGGTCGGCGGGGTCGGAGAGGCGGACGAGCTGGTCCCAGGCTGCCTGGTGCAGCCCCTGGTTGAGCGCGACCGTGCCCCGGGCGAACTGCACACCCGCCGTGACGGCGTTCGAGTCGACATGCAGGCCCAGCCGGGCCGCCTCGGCGAGGCGTTCCTCGACGTCCTCGCCGCCGCAGACCGCGGAGACCACCGACTGGACGACCCCGGCGAGGGTCCCCATCAGCGGCTGAGCGGAGTCGGCGGCGAGCCGGGCGGCCTCGTCGGCAGCCGTGGCAGCCAGGTCGAACCGCCCGACGTTGAGCGCACTCCACGACTGCACGGCCAGGGCCCGGCCCAGGAGTCCGAGCCGACCATCGGCCCGAAGGCCGGTCAGCGCCGACGTCAGGAACTCGACGGCGAGCGGGAAGTCACCCACGACGCTCGCCGCCTCGCCGGCCGCCTGGGACCGCGCCGCGTCGAGCGGACCGTCGGACACGGCCTGCAGCCGTTCGTGGAGCATCGCCCCGCGGTCGAACGGTGCCACGTAGGAGAGCACCTCGAGCACGAGCACGTCGTCCGGGGAGAGCACCCGCTCGACGACCTCCAGCAGGCGGGAGCGCGCCTCGGCGCCCGGCTCGGCCCACCAGCACCGCAGCGCGGCGGCCCGAAGGAACCTCAGCGCCTGGTCGGCCCGGCCGTCGTCCGCGGCCGCGGCGGCGACCTCGGTCAGCATCCGGGTGCCCGCGCGCACGTCGTGGATGCCCTCCTCGAACCCCTCCCGGATCACCGTCATGCGAGCCCGCTCCCGAGTCGGCACGTCGAGGACCGCGGTCTCACGCAGGAGGCGGTCGACGACGTCTGGCCGCCCCCACTCGAAGGCCAACTCGGCTGCTCGCAGGTAGCGCCGCGCCCGCTCCACCGGGTCAGCGGTCAGCCGGGCAGCGCGCTCGAGCGCCGCCTGCGCCGCAGCCACGCCACCTCGACGCTGGGCGCGGGCCGCGGCATGCTCCAGTTCGGCGGCGACCGCGGCGTCCGGCGCATCAGCGGCCTCAGCCCGATGCCAGATCTGCCGGTCGGTGCCTCGCAGCGTCCCGGCCAGTGCGATGTGCGCGCGCCGCCGCTCGGCCAGGGTAGCCCGCTGGCGGATCGCGTGGCGGACCAGCGGGTGACGGAAGGAGAGCTTCCCCCCGTGAGCGGTGACCAGCCCGACGTCGACGGCCGAGGTCAGTGCCTCCGCCGTGACCTCAGCGCCGCGGAGTTCGGAGGCCGCGACCAGGGCCTCCCCCAGGTCGCCCTCGTCTTCCAGCGCTGCGACGAGCAGCAGATCCCGGGTCACGTCGGGCAGTCCGGGGAGTCGGGCCGCGAACGCGTGCTCCAGTCGCGCGGTCAGCGTCGGGGGTGCGCCGTCGTCCCATGCGCCTTCCAGCGGCAGCTCCGCCAGCGCGAGCGGATTCCCCGCGGCCACTGTCAGCAGGCGCCGGCGGTCGGCCGGATCGAGCTGCGGTGCCCGGCGAGCAAGCATCTCCTCGGCGGAGCGACGGTCCAGGCGCTCCACGCGGTGCTCGCCCAGCGCCGGGCCGGCGAGGACGGGCGGGAAGCCGTCGCGCTGGGCCGCCACCATCACCACCGCCTCGGACTCCAGCCGCCGAGCCATGAAGCCGAGGACGTCGGCACTGGGCCGGTCGAGCCAGTGCGCGTCGTCGATCACCAGCACGAGGGGCTGCTCCGCGGCGCTGTCGCTGATCAGGGTCAGGGCCGCCAGACCGATGAGGAAGAACTCGGGTGCAGCGTCGTCGGTCATGCCGAACGCTGCGACGAGCGCACGCCGCTGCGGGGCGGGCAACGCGGGGAGACGACCGAACAGCGACCGGACGAGCTGGTGGAGGCCAGCGAACGGGAGGGTCATCTCCGACTCCACGCCGGTCGTGCTCAGCACCCGCAACCCGTGCTCGCCTGCGGCTTCGCACACGCGGCGCAACAGGGCGGACTTGCCGATCCCGGCTTCACCACGGACGAGGACGGCGGCACCGCGGTGCCGAACGTCGCGGAGCAGCCGATCGAGCGCGTCGATCTCCGCGTCCCGGCCCACCAAGCCGGCTCTCGTCATGTCCGCGCCCATCAGCGCCCACCACCGTCCGGCTGCCGCGCGACCCGCGGGCACCTCGACGGCGGCAAGTTATTGCGCGCGGGACACAGGGTCAAGGTCTCACCAGGCACCCGAGGCGGGGGCCGTCACGGCGCGATGACGAGCTCCGCGATGGAGTCGCCGTCCATCACGAAGCGGTAGCGGAGGTCGACGACGCCACCGGGGAAGTCGCCCTCCAGGTGCATGGTGGCGACCCAGTGCGCATCCCCGGCACGCTGCGCGCCGACGAGGGCGCTGGTGTAGGTGAACTCGGTTCCGGCCTTGAACAGGAACCCGCGGATCTCCTCGGTCCCGCGGTAGGTCATGCCTTCATCGACGACCACGGCGGTGGGCGTGAAGGCGCGCAGCGCGGTGCCCGCGTCGCGGGCGGCGTGCGCGGCGAGGTAGCCGCGGATCGTGGCCGGCAGCTGGTCGGGCTGGATGTGGTTCGGTGTGGTCACGGGCCCAGCGTTCGGCCTCCCGGTTCGGGAGGGTCAAGCACTGGACTCTCCCCCAGGGGGAGGGTGCACCGTGAGGCGTGCTGACGATCGGTGAGTTCTCCCGGCTGACCCACCTGAGCGTGCGGACACTGCGCCGGTATCACGATGCGGGTCTGCTCGAGCCGGCAACCGTGGACGACGCCACCGGATACCGCAACTACAGCGTCGACCAGATTTCGACCGCCCAGGTCATCCATCGATTGCGGGAGCTCGACGTCCCCTTGTCCGGCGTGCAGCGCATCCTGCGGACCAGCGATCCTCAGATCCGCGCCACTCTGGTCGCCGATCACCTGCGGCGGCTCGAGTCCGAGCTGGAGCGCACCCGCGGCGCGGTGGCGTCGCTGCGCCGGCTGCTGCGGCCGGAGCCACCACCGCTGCACATCGAGCTGCGCGCGGTCCCGGCGGCGACGGTGGCCGCGGTCGAGGACGACGTGGCGCACCAGGAGGTACTCGCCTGGTACGCCGGCGCCATCGCCGAGCTGGACGCGGTGGTCCACGACCCGACCGGCGTCCCGGGAGGGCTGTACGACAACGAGCTGTTCGAGAACGGGCGCGGGCATGTTCTCCTGTACCGGCCGACGGCAGAACCATCGCGCAGCGGCCGGGTGCACCCCGTGACCCTGCCCGCCGTCGAGCTCGCCGTCACCACCCACGTCGGCGAGCACGATGACATCGACGTCACCTACGGCGAACTGGGCACCTGGGTGGTGGGGAATGCACTCGCGGTGGCCGGCCCGGTGCGGGAGACCTACTTGGTCGGCCCCCGCGACACGGCCGACCCCTCGGCCTGGCGGACCGAGATCGGCTGGCCGGTCTTCCGCGTGGCCCCCCGCTGACGGTCCCCGCAGTCCTCTCACAGCATGCTCGAGAGGTCTGCCCGGGCCGGCATCCGGACACCCGATCAGCGGCTCCGCGTCTTCGTGAGCTCCACCCTGGGCGAGCCGGCCGCCGAGCGGCGGGCCTCTCCGGCGCCGTCGCGGCGCTCCGGCGGGCGCTGGCGGTCGAGACGCCGCCGGAGTACGAGCGTCTGCCGAAGGGCTCGATCGTCGATGCGGTCGAGCCGGTCGAAGTCCGCGAGCACGCTCACTCCCAGCCGGAGAGGATCTCCATCAGCGCCGCCGGACGGGCCAGGTGCGGGAAGTGCCCGCTCCCCGGCAGGACCGTGATCCCGGCGTCCGGCAGGACGGTCCGTAGCCACCAGACGTAGCCGGGGGGCAGGGGGGTACGGCTGACCTGGTGATACCCGGTCTTGTGCTCCCGCAATGCGGTGAGTTCGTCCGTCCGCTGCCGGCGGAGCTCCTCCGGCGAGTTCTCGAGGATCTCCTTCCAGTACCCGAGCAGCAGGTCCTGGCGTGGCGTCGAGCGCAACAGCGCACGCATCGGAGGGCTCAGCTCGTCGAGGCCCATCCCGTCGAGGAGCTTCGTCCAGACACTCAGGTAGTCCGGTCCGCGCAGCTCGGGTTCGACCGAGCGCAGCATGTCGCCGAAGGGGCCGGCCAGCAGCGGCTGGTCGAGGTTCAGTACCGCGCGCGCCGGGTGGTGGGCCGCGTACACCGTGGCCAGCACGGCCCCGATCGAGTGGCCCACCAGCACCGGCACGGGCGCGCCCGCCGCGGTGATCGCCTCGTGCAGGACGTCGGCGACCTCCCGCAGGTCGTACGAGTCGCGCGGCGGGGAGTCGCCGTGCCCGGGCAGGTCGAGCGCCACCGCTCGGCGGCCCGCCAGCGCGTCCACCATCGGAGCCCACATCGCGCGGTCGAAGGTCAACCCGTGCAGCAGGACGACCGGGGGCCGGGCGTCGTCGGTCCCCGTGAGGTCCGCAGCCAGCTCACCGAGCCGCACGCCGGACCGCTCCCCCGCGCGAGGGTGACCCGTACTCACGACGGGACCCCACCGCCGGGTCGGCGGATCAGGTCGGCGGCCTTCTCTCCGATCATGATCGTCGCGGCGTTGGTGTTGACGGGCACGATCCTCGGCATGACCGAAGCATCCGCAACGCGCAGGCCGCCCAGGCCGTGCACCCGCAGGTCCGGGTCGACCACCGCGTCCGGGCCGGTGCCCATCGCAGCGCTGCCCACCGGGTGGAAGTACGTGCTGGTGGCGCGGGCGACGAACGCACGCAGGCTCGCCTCGTCGGTGACGTCGGGTCCCGGCAGCACCTCCCGAGCGCGCCAGGGCGCGAACGGCTCGGTGGCCGCGATCTCGCGGGCCACCTGCACCCCGTGCACCATCCGGCGCACGTCGGACTCCGTGCCGAGATAGTTCGGATCGATCAGCGGCGGGGTCGTGGGGTCCGGCCCGGCGAGGCGGATCGAGCCGCGTGCGTCGGGCACGGTGGCGATCGACAGGGTGAAGCTGTTCGCGGGCGCGGCCATGTGCGGCGGGTGGAACGGCACGTGGATGAACATCAGCTGCATGTCCGGGCCGCCGAGCGACTCCTCGCTACGCCACACCATGGACGTCTCGGCGTGATTGGTCCGCCCCGCCGGGATCGGCTGGGCCGCCTCGTAGACGACTCCGCACAGCGGGTGGTCGTGCAGGTTGCGACCCACCCCGGGCAGGTCGTGCACCACGGCGACGCCGGCGGCCTCGAGCTCCGCGGCCGGCCCGACCCCGGACAGGAGCAACAGCCGAGGCGAGTCCACCGCGCCCGCGCTGATCACCACCTCGCGGTCGGCGTACGCAGTGGTCAGCTCGCCGTCGCTCTCGAACTCGACGCCGACGCAGCGGTCCCCGTCGAAGCGCAGCCTCCGGACCCGAGAGCTGGTGGCAACGGTCAGGTTGGGCCTGCGGCGACGCACCGGATGCAGGTAGGCGGCCGCGGTGCTCTGCCGTGCCCCACCTGTGATCGACAGGTCGTGCCAGCCGGCGCCCTCGGCGTGGGCTCCGTTGAAGTCCTCGGTGGCCGGGAACCCGGCTGCCGCCGCGCCGTCGAGGAAGACCTGGGACACGGGGTTGGGGTCCGCCGAGGGGGCGGGCAGCATCGGACCGTCCGTGCCTCGATAGTGCGGGTCCCGTCCCGTGACCGTCTCCATACGCCGGAAGTAGGGCAGCACCGACTCGTAGTCCCATCCCGTACACCCGGACTTGGCCCACTGGTCGAAGTCGTTGCGGTGCCCGCGCAGGTACACCATCGCGTTGATGCTGCTGCTCCCGCCGAGGGTGTGCCCCCGCGGCCAGTTGTGGGAGATCCCACCGGTGCCGGCCTGCGGGACCGTCTCGTAGCCGTAGTCGACCTCGGTGCCCCACAGCGCCGGCCACGCCGGCGGCGCGGCGATCTCCGGCCTGGTGTCGGCCGGGCCCGACTCGAGCAACAGCACTCGGGCCGCCGGATCCTCGGACAGGCGAGCGGCGAGCACGCAACCGGCCGATCCTGCGCCGACGACCACATAGTCGTAGCGACTGTTCCTGGACACTTCTGAGTCCTGCATGATCTGTCTCCTCGACATCTCGACTTTGATGTGGTGTGCCAATCGGACGTCCACCCGCGCACACGTGCGGGGACGCCGAGTTGCCAGGGCGCGATCGTGGGTCCTCGACCGCCGGAACGACCCGGATCGGCCGCCTCAGCGCCGACGGATCGACCGTAGGAAGCGGTGCTGCCTCCTCGCGTACGTCAGATGACCGTCGCGCCGACGGCGGACCCGCCGGTCATGGACCGATCGCGGGACGCAGGGCCACGCGGGAAGTGATCCCCGGTGCCGATGGTGGTCGGTGGGCGGGCCACAGCCGATCACCCCGCCTCGGGATCGAGTGGTTGTGGGCGGCGTGGAGCTGTTCGCCGACGGCGGTGACGAAGCCGCGGGCGTCGGCGATGTGGCCGTGAGCGAGGCGCCGCCGCAAGCGCCACCGAGCAGCACCGGCGCCGGCCATCGACGGAAACGGGTGCGTGCCCCCGCACGAGCGCCCCGGCAGGTCAGAGACCGCGCCGCCGAGGGAGAGACCCGGGCCGGAGCCCTGCGGTCGGAGTTCGGTTCGGGACACCCGCGGCTCCGACGTCATGTGGCGTCCACCCGTTGTGACTGTCAGTGTCCGACTATGTCGGAACCCGACGACATCGCGTCCTCGAACGCCGCCCTGGTCCGAGCGGGCTTCCGGCCCGTCACGAGACGGAGTGGTTTTCCTGGACCTAATCGGCCCGCTGTACGTGGATGACACCGACCCGCGCTCCCCGGTCTACGGCCTCCAGACCGGCGAACAGCACGCCAACAGCCGGGGCGGTATCCATGGGGGTGTCCTCACCAGCATGGCCGACGTCGCCCTGGGCTACGGAGCCATCGCGGCACACGGTGAGGTTCTCGCTCTGGTGACGGCGAGCTTGACGGTGAACTACACCGGTAGCGCTCAGGTCGGAGACTGGCTCGAAGCCCGCACGACCCTCCAGCGCATGGGCTCCCGATTGGCCTTCGCCAATTGCGAGATCACCAGCAAGGAACGCCCCGTCGTGTCCTGCACGGGCGTGTTCAGCGTCCCGCCCGCGACACCGGAACAGGCGACCGTCACGCGGTGAGAAACAAGATCGGCCCATGACGTACCCATGACGATGAGCGCCGGGCAAGCTGGCACCAGCGCCAAGCGTCAGTGAGGACGACTCGCCGTTGTCGCAGGTACGCGGCGGTCCGCACGTTCCACCACGCCAGGTGACTCCCGATCAGAGTCACTGGGTTCGGGGTTCGAGCCCCTGACGGCGCACCCATCGTTGCAGGCGTCGGGCCTGCACTGCTTCTCTCCAGGAGATCGATGGTCCGTTGACGGCCCGGAACTCCGCTGGAGGCGCTCCGCATGGCCCGTCCCGCCCCTTCCGCTCGGTACTACGCCCCTCTCGCGGAGATCACCGGCCGCAGCCCGCGTCTGGGACCGGCCGCGCTCAACTGCGCTGCTCCCGACACCGGCAACATGGAACTGCTCGCCCTGTTCGGCATCGACGAGCAGAAGAAGCGTTGGCTCGACCGCTGCTCGCCGACGTTGAGCGGGCACGCCACCGGTGTGTGGTGCCCGTCGATCCGCGGATTCAGGTCACAGTCGCACCGAACCGGAGGGGCCACCGGAGGGCCGCGAGTGGAGCTGCCACCACCAACCGTCCGACGCCCGAGGCCGGATCCGGATGGACATCGGCTCGTTCCTGTTCACCACCGCGGGCCGGACGGTCCTCGTCGACGCCGGTACCGGCGAGGACTTCGCCCACGAGGGCTTCGTCACCGGTGGTCTGCTGGCGAACCTCAGCCGCACCGGGGTCGACCCGGAGGACGTGACCGACGTCCTGTTCACGCACATGCACCCCGACCACGTCGGGTGGTCGACGGTCCGCGGTCAGGTCGCCTTCCCGCGGGCGACCTTCCGCGTGCACGCCGACGACTGGGCCCACTTCATGACCGGGCCGACGGCCGACCCGGCCCTCCAGGAGTCGCTGGCCCCCATCACCGAGCGGGTGGAGACCTTCGACGAGGAGACCGAGCTCGTGCCCGGCGTGCGAGCGCGACCGGCTCCCGGTCACACCCCGGGTTCCACCGTCTTCGTCGTCAGCGACGCCGGCGAGCGCGCCCTCCTGCTCGGCGACGTCGTCCACACCGTGGGTGAGCTGACCGACCCCGAGTGGGAGGGCATGTTCGACGTCGACCAGGCGGCCGCCAACGCGATGCGGCACCGGCTCGCCGCGGAGCTCGCCGCGTCGGGCGACGTGTTCGCGCCCGCGCACCTGCCCGAGCTGGCGTTCGGCCGGCTCGTGACCGCTGACGGACTCCGACGGTTCTCGTGGGCCTAGGCCACCCGACCGAACGCTTCCCCCGCCGACCCGGGAGGGAGACCATGTCCAACCTGACCTTCGACTTCCAGGGACGGACGGTCATCGTCACCGGCGCCGCCTGCGGGGTCGGCCGAGGCATCGCCGAGCGTTCAACGACACTCACGCCCAGCACCTGGCCGCGGAGGCCGTCCGCGCGGCCGTCGAGCGTGCGGGGCTCGACGGGGGCGAGGTCGAGGACATCGTCCTCGGGTGCGGGATGCAGGAGGGCACCAGCGAGCTCGGCGGCAAGGTCCCACCATCGTCCTCGACGACGCCGACCTCGACGTCGCCGTGGACGGTTCGATCTTCGCGTTCCTCATGCACGCCGGCCAGGCCTGCGAGTCGGGCACCCGTCTGCTGCTGCCGGACTCTCTGCACGACGAGTTCGTCGACCGTCTGGTCGCCCAGGTCAAGACGCTCAAGATCGGCAATCCGCTCGACCCGGACACCGATATCGGGCCGGTCATGAGCGCGGCCCAGCGCGAGCGGATCCTCGGCTACATCGAGCGCGGCACGCAGGAGGGCGCGACGCTGAGAATCGGCGGGAAGAGCCCGTCCGGTCCGGACTACGAACGCGGGTTCTGGGTCGAGCCCACCATCGTCACCGACGTCACCAACGACCGTGATCGCAGCCGAGACGCTTGCTCGACGTGACGGGAGATCCCGGGCGAGCGTCCGCCGGAGCGCCTCGGGCAGGGTCGTGATCCGGGCGGCGATGGCATCGCGGACGGCTTCGGAGCCGTGTCCCGCGAGCGCCGGCCCGTTCTTGGTCTTCGGACCGTCATGCCGGGGCCTCGGGGCAGCTCGGGCACCAGCGTGAAGGGGATGGCGCGCTCGACCAGGGTGCCGATCGCGGAGCTGCCCATCCCGAGGACGAGGTCGCCCTCCCAGTGCGCTCGTCACGCCACGACATCCCTCCTCGATCAAGGTGTTGCGACGACCCCTTGAACCCGGGCATTACACCTCGATCGCCTTCACCGAGCGGCTCGCCGAGGCCGGCGCAGCTCCGTCGGTCGGGACGGTGGGCGACGCCGCTGGACAACGCGCTCGCCGAGTCGACGATCAGGGCTGGTCAAGACCGAGATGATCAAGCCGCGAGCGCCGTGGTGGGCCGTCGAGCAGGTCGAGATCGCCACCCTCGAGTGGGTCGATCGGTACAACCACCGCCTCCGGCGCCCCGGTCGGCCGAGCTCTCCAAGGAGTACGGCGAGTACGGCGACCTTCGACGCCAAGGTGCGATCTGACGTTAGTCGCGGTTGACATCTACAGGCGCGCTTCGGATACTCGCCAGATGTGACCCGCGTCATGGACGGCGGCGACACCCTGGCAAACGGCCAGGCAGCGTGGTCTGCAACGTTGTCTCGAGGAGCTCGGACGCGGCATCGTGGGTCGCCCGTCAGCACCAGATCGTGAGGGAAGATTGACATGACCAACCTACTGGCCGACGACCGGACGCTGACGGACGATCTCGACGTCCTCGTCGTCGGGGGCGGATTCTCGGGCGTCTACCAGCTCGAGCGCCTCCGGTCGCTCGGCTTCGCCGTCAAGCTCTACGAGGCCGGCTCCGACGCGGGCGGGGTGTGGCACTGGAATCAGTACCCGGGCGCCCGGGTCGACACGGAGGCCACGCTCTACCAGTTCTCCGACGAGCGGATCTGGCGGGAGTGGAACTGGTCGGAGATGTACCCCGGCCAGGAGGAGCTCCAGGCCTACTTCCGGTTCGTCATCGACCGGCTCGACCTCGCCGACGACATCCGGTTCAGCAGCCGGGTGGTCGCGGCCCGGTTCGACGAGGAGAGCGATCGCTGGACCGTCGAGACGCGCGACGAACGGACCGGTGAGACGTTCGTGTCCCGCGCGCGGTTCCTCCTCCCGATGCTGGGTACGGGCTCGAAGGCGCTCTATCCCGACTTCCCCGGGCTCACCGACTTCGAGGGCAACTGGTTTCACACCTCCCGGTGGCCCCGCGACGACGACATGACGGGCAAGCGGGTCGCCGTCGTCGGGACCGGCGCCAGCGGGGTCCAGGTCGTGCAGACGATCGCCCAGGACGTCGCGCACCTCACCGTCTTCCAGCGCACTCCGGCCACCGCGATCCCGATGTACTCCCGCAGGCTCGACGCCGCGGCGAACGACGAACTGCGGAAGCGGTACCCGCACCTGTTCGAGTACCGCGAGACGACCTTCGCCGGGCTCGAGTACAACGTGATCTTCACGCCGACGGCGGACGTTCCCGACGAGGAGTTCACCGCGACGCTCGAGGAGCTCTGGTCGAAGGGCGGCCTGCACATCTGGCTCGGCGGCTACGCCGACATGTTCTTCAACTCCGACGTCGGCAACCGGATCTACGCGTTCTGGCGCGGGAAGACGCTCCCCCGGATCAAGGACCCGGCGGTCGCGGAGAAGCTCGCGCCCGAGGTCCCGCCCTACCCGTTCGGGACGAAGCGCTGCCCGCTCGAGTACACGTACTACGAGTCGTTCAACCAGGACAACGTCGAGCTCGTCGACATCAACGAGACCCCGATCCAGGAGGTCACCCGCCACGGGATCCGCACCGCGGACGGGCGTGAGCACGAGGTCGACGTCATCGTCCTCGCCACCGGGTTCGACTCGTTCACCGGCGGCCTGACCGACATCGACGTCCGCGGCACGAACGGCGAGTCGTTCGCCGACGCGTTCCGCGAGGGCACGCGGACGGCACTAGGCCGAGCGACCGCCGGGTTCCCGAACATCCTCTACGTCTACGGCCCGCAGAGCCCGTCCGCGTTCTGTAACGGCCCCACCTGCGCCGAGCTCGAAGGCGACTGGGTCGTCGACTGCCTGGTGCACCTGCGCGAGCAGGGCCTGACCCGGATCGAGGCCACGCCGGAGGCCGAGCAGGAGTGGAGCGACCACCTCGGAGCGCTGGCCGCGGCGACGACATTCCCGCTGGCCAACTCCTGGTACATGAACGCGAACGTGCCCGGAAAGAAGACCGAGCTGCTCGCGTACCCCGGCGGCCTCCCGCTGTACCTGGAGAAGTGCAGGGAGTCCTCCGACAACGGTTACGCGGGATTCGTCCTGTCCTGAGCGGCCCCGCCGCGCCCGTCCCACCCGGCACCAGTCCCTCGTTCCGATCCGCTCAGGAGGAACCCATGAAGATCCACTCGTCCAGTCCGTTCTCGACCGGACACCAGTTCCTGGAGGCCCCGCGCTGGCACGACGGCCACCTGTGGGCCAGCGACTTCTTCGCCCAGCACGTCGTCCGGTTCGACGACGACGGCTCGTACCGGTCCGTCGCCAAGGTCGAGGGCTCGCCGTCCGGACTCGGCTTCCTCGACGACGGCTCGGTGCTGGTCGTCGCCCAGGCGGCCGCCACGGTCCTCCGGATCGCCCCGGACGGCTCCACCGCCGAGTACGCCGACTTCAGCGACATCGCCACCGGCCTCGGCAACGACATGCTCGTCTCGCCGTCCGGCCACGCGTACGCGGGCAACTTCGGGTTCGCCCTCGGCTCCGAGGACCCGAGGACGACCAACCTGGCCCACATCGATCCGACCGGCCGCGTCCAGCGCGTCCCCGGCGACGTGCTGTTCCCCAACGGTGCCGCGCTCACCGCGGACGCCCGGACGCTGCTGCTGGCCGAGACGTTCCGGCATCGGATCAGCGCGTTCGACGTGGCCGAGGACGGGTCGCTCTCCAACCTGCGGACCTGGGCGCAGCTCCCGGACGACTACCACCCCGACGGCATCGCGCTGGACACCGACGGCGGGGTCTGGTTCGGGAACGCCCTGACGCTGGACGACGACAGCGGCTTCTACCGCGTGATCGAGGGCGGCGAGGTCACCGACTGCGTCGCCACCCGCGGCACCTGGGCGATCGCCTGCACGTTCGGAGGCCCCGAGCTCGACGTCCTCTACCTGATGTGCAACACCACCACCCTCGAGGACTTCCACGAGGGCCGGTCGACCGGCGCGGTCGCGACGGCGACCGTGGGCCGCACCGGCGTCACACCCGGCGACTCCCCCGGCGTCGCGTCGGGCGTCTCGGCCTGACGACGGGCCCGGGCCGCCCGGGTCGGCCCGGCGGCCCGCCCGCGTCACCGCCACCTCCTAGGATGAGCCGGGTCGCCAGGGAGGGGAGCGATGAGTACCGCCACCGCACGCCCGGCGGATGACGGACGTGCCAAGCGGCCCAAGTCCCGCCGGGCCGACATCGGGGAAGCCGCCAGCGACCTCTTCGCCGACCGCGGCTTCCATTCGGTCCGGATGGACGACATCGCGCAGGCCAGCGGCATCACCGCGCGGGCGCTGTACCGCCACTACGCGAGCAAGCAGGCGCTGCTGGCCCACGTCGTGCACGAGGACCAGGCCCGCCTGGTCGACGTCCTGACCCTGCTCGGGGAGCGCCCGCCGTCCGACCTCACGGCGGGCCTCCGCGCCCTGATCAACGCCGCCCTGCAGAGCCGACGCCTCTCCCTGCTGTGGCAGCGCGAGGCCCGTCACCTCGGTCCCGAGGACTACGTCGCGGTGCGGGCACGGACACGGTGGATCGCGGACCGGGTCGCCGCCATCAGCGTCGGCCCGGCCCGGCCCGACCTCGACCCGTTCCTGATCGAGCTGCGCAGCTGGGCGGTCATCGGCCTGGTGACCAGCCCCGGGCACTTCGACACGAGCCTGTCGCGATCCCGCCTGGCCGAGCTCCTGCTCCAGGCGGGGCTGCGCATCGTCCACGGCACACCGACCGGCCGTCCGGACCCCGACCGGCCTCCGCCGACCGATCGCTCACCGACGTCGCGCCGCGAGCTGCTGATCCGGTCGGCGGCCCACGCGTTCCACCGGCACGGTTACGGCGGTGTCGGGATCGACGAGATCGGGCGCGAGGCCGGCGTGGTCGGGCCGGCGCTCTACCGGTACTTCGACACGAAGGCGGACCTCCTGGTCGCCGTCGTCACCCGGTTCGACGAGTGGCTGGCGCTGGAGACCGCCAGGGCACTGCGCCGCCCAGTCCCCGACGCCCGGGTCGTCCACGAGCTCGTCGAGGGCTATGTCCGCCTCGACGCCCAGGAGACGAACGTGGCCTCGGTGTCGGTCACCGAGCGGCTGTACCTGCCCGCGGACGTCCGGGAACGTCACGACCGGGTGACCGGCGACCATGTGGGCGAGTGGGCGCGCTGGCTGCTCCTGACGCGCCCGGACCTCTCCGACTCCGAGGTGTCCGCTCTGGTGAACGCCGCGCGGACGACCGTCGACGGGATCGTGCGCATTCCTCACCTGCGGGCCGACCGGCGTCTCGAGCCGGAGCTCGGAGGGCTGGCCGACGACATCCTGGGCGTTCCGGCGAGCTAGGCGGTCGCCGTCATCGAGGCCGCCACGGACCCGAGCGCCGGCACCCACTCGCGGATCTGGACGCTCGCGACCACCCCCGCCGTCGTGTAGGGGTCCGCGTCGACGATCTGCTGGACCCTCTCCCGGTCGCTCACCCGGAAGACGAGGAGCCCGCCTGCCGGCTCGCCGGGAGCGAAGGCACCGGCGACGAGCACACCGTCGAGGCCCTCCAGGTACTCCCTGTGGGCCGAGCGGACCCCCGCGCGCAGGTCATCGTCGTCGACGTACGAGTACAGGACCGCGAAGGTGCGCATGACGTCTCTCCTCGGGTGATGGTCGGGGCCCCTCCGCCGCTCACGCCACGGCGGAGAGAAGGTGACCGCACAGTGGGGTCGGCTCGGCGCCGGTGACGACGCGCGCCACGAGGCCGAGGTGGTGGCGCTGTCCGACATCGCTCCGCCCCCGACTCCCCCGCGCTACGCCTGATGGACCTCGACCGCGTACCACGGTACCGCGTTCTGGCTCCCGACGTGATGGTCGAACGACTTCTTACCGCGCTGACCCGCTTCGCAGGGCGGAATTGACCGTCCTTGTTCGATAACGCTCATTGACATCCGATGTGAGCTGTGACTCTACTGAAGGCCGACGTGCACGGACGATCCATGGACATGTGTCGTCCGGTCCGCCACCGGCCCCGGGCGAGCGAGAGGTGCGACGTGGGTGCAACTGAGCTGCTGCGGTGGGAGATCGACGGCCCCGTCGCGACCGTGTGGCTCGACCGGCCTCCGGTGAACGCCGTCACCCAGGAGATGTACGGCGAGATCACCGAGCTGTTCGGCGACGTCGAGCGACGCCTTCCCGACGTCCGGGTCGTCGTGCTCACCGGCGCCGGAGGGCACTTCTGCGGGGGCAACGACCTCGACGAGTTCCGGTCGATGACGCCGGACAACGCCGGGTCGCGGATGAAGGTGGTCCGGGAGGCGTTCTGGGCGATCCGCGACGCCGCGGTCCCGGTGGTCGGCGCGGTGCACGGCGTCGCGCTCGGCACGGGGCTCGCGCTCGCCGCCTCGTGCGACGTGGTCGTCGCCGCCGAGGGCGCACGGTTCGGCCTCCCCGAGGTGAACGTCGGGGTGATGGGCGGGGCGAAGCACGCGGCCCGCCTCGTGCCCCCGAACCTGGTCCGGTACCTGCACCTCACCGGGGAGCCGCTGCCCGCCGAGACCCTGGCGCGGATGGGCGGGGTCCTCGAGGTGGTGCCCGCGGACCGGTTGCTCGACGAGGCGCGCGCGGTGGCGTCGCTGATGGCCCGGCACAGCCCGGTCGCGCTGCGGTTCGCCAAGCGCAGCCTCAACGCCATCGAGTACCAGGAGCTCAAGGCCGGCTACGAGTTCGAGCAGGGTCTCTCCGGCGAGCTGTCGGCCTACGGCGACGCCAAGGAAGCCGTGGCGGCCTTCTTCGAGCGGCGCGCCCCGGTCTATCGGGGAGCCTGACGTGACCGCCACGGGCGAGACCGTCCCGGTCGCCGCCCTCTCCGAGATCGACCAGCTCCGGCGCACCGCGAGGGCGTGGCTGTCCTCGACGGACGTCCCGACGGTCCCGTTGGACCTCGACGAGCGCTTCGCCGTGCTGCGCGCCTGGCAGCGGAGGTTGTACGACGCCGGCTGGATGGGTCTCGGCTGGCCGGAGTCCGCCGGCGGGCGGGGCCTCACGGCGCTCCACCAGCTCGCCTTCGCCGAGGAGCTCGCGCGCGCCCACGCGCCCGCCCCGATCGGCCTCATCGGCCTCGACGTCGTCGGCCCGTCGATCGAGGCGTTCGGCACCGCAGCACAGCGCAGCCGCTACCTCCCGCCGCTGCTGGCGGGAGACGAGATCTGGTGCCAGGGCTTCTCCGAGCCCGAGGCCGGCTCCGATCTCGCCTCCCTGCGCACCCGCGCGGTCCGCGACGGCGACCACTTCGTCGTCGACGGTCAGAAGGTGTGGACGAGCTGGGGCCGCCAGGCCCACTGGTGCGCCCTGCTCTGCCGCACCGACCCCGCCGCGAGACCGGCCCGCGACGGCATCTCCTACCTGCTGGTCGACATGACCACCCCGGGCGTCACGGTCCGCCCCATCGTGCAGATGACCGGTGACGCCGAGTTCTGCGAGGTGTTCTTCGACGGCGTCCGGGTGCCGGTGGCCAACCTGCTCGGGGCGGAGAACGAGGGGTGGCGCATCGCCCGCGACACCCTCTCGCGCGAACGTGCCGGCTACACGCTGCGCCGGCAGGTGGAGATCGGCTGGATGTTCGCCGACGCGCTCGACGCGTTGCGGGCCCAGCCCGAGGAGCGCCGGAACGCGCACCGGGTGCTCATCGGTGTCGGCGAGGCCCACCTCGCGCTGCGGGTGCTGGACGCGCAGACCCGACGGATCGCCGCCCGGATGGCGGCCGCGACCGGCCCCGATCCCCTCGACTCGATCGACAAGCTCGTGCTCAACGACGCCGAGCAGACCGTGTGCGCCGCGCTCGCGGAGCTTCTCGGGCCCTTCCGGCTCGACCGCGAGGCCCGCCCGCTCGGCCTGTCCTCGGCGCAGGTGGTGCACGACCACTACTACTCACGAGCCGCGTCGATCTACGGCGGCACGGCGCAGATCCAGCGCACCATCGTCGCCGAGCGGCTGCTCGGGCTCCCGCGGGGGCGATCGTGACCAGCGCCGTTCCCGTCGACGACCCCACCGCCGACCTCGACGTCGTCCGACCCGTCCACGAGATCCTGGACCGCCGCGCGGGCGCCGGCCGTGCGGTCGCGCCCTGCGACGGATGGGATCCGGAGCTGGCCGGCGAGCTCACCGCGCTCGGGCTGCTCGACCTGACTCGGCCCGAGGAGCGCGGCGGCATCGGGGTCGGGCTGTCCTCCGTGTGCGGCCTCGCCGAGCTCGCCGGTCGACGCCTCCTCCCGGTCCCGCTGGCCGAGAACCTGGTCCTCCCCGCACTGCTCGACGTCCCGGCCGGATCCCGGCTCGCGCTCGCCGAGCCGGGCGTCACCCTCGACTGGGCCGCCGACGTGGGGCGGGTCCGGCTCGCGCACGGCGTGCTCGACGGCGCCGTCACCCTGGTCCGCTCCGCCGAGCAGGCCGACCACCTCGTGATCGTGGCGGAGACCGACAGGGGTCCGGCGATCGTGGTCCTGCCGGCGCGGGACCCGTCGATCACCATCGCTGCGCGCACGGGCACGGACCCGGTGGCCCGGTACGCTGGTGTCCGGATCCACGCACGCCCCGTCGGCACCGAGGAGCTCCTGGTCTCCGCCCCGGAGGCCGCCGACGTTCTCGTCGCGGTCCGCGCGTGGTCGCGGGTCCTGGCGGCGTGCGAGCTCTCCGGGATCGCGACACGGGTGCTGGACGAGACCGTCGGCCACGCCACCCACCGGATCCAGTTCGGACGCCCCGTCGGCTCCTTCCAGGCGATCCAGCACATCCTCGCCGGGATGGCGCAGTCGGCCTACGCCCTCGACGCCCTCTGCGCGGCGACCGTCGACGATCTCGCGCGCCTCGACGAGTCGTCGCTCGCCGACGTCGAGCTCGCGGGCTGGGAGGCCAAGGCGTACGCGGCGCGGGTCGGCCGCCAGGTGTGCGAGGACGCGCTGCAGGTCCACGGCGGCATCGGCTTCACCGCCGAGCACGACCTGCACCGCTACCTGGGCCGCGCACTGGCGTTGCGGACCTGGTACGGCGACGAGCACGAGCTCATCCCCCTGCTCGGAGGACGGCGCCTGGCCGAGGAGCGGACCTGATGATCGAAGCGACGGCGATCGGGCGCATCGGTGCCGACCCCCACCGCAGCTCCGGGGCCTGGGACGGCACGTTCCTCGACGCCGCGCTCGGTGAGCACGCCGCGATCCACCCCGACCGCGTCGCCGTCGTCGACGGCGACCGGACCGTCGGCTACCGCGAGCTCGACGACCTCGTCCGGCGCTGCGCCGCGGGGCTGGCGAGGAAGGGTGTCGCGCACGGCGACGTGGTGGCGTGGCAACTGCCGAACTGGCTCGAGGCCGTCGTGGTGCACCACGCGGTCCTGCGCCTCGGGGCCGTCTCCCTGCCGATCATCCCCATCTACCGGCACCGCGAGGTCGCCTTCATCCTGCGGCAGTCCCGCGCCCGGGTCCTGGTCGTCGCCGCCTCCTTCCGCGGGTTCGACCACCTGGTGATGATCTCCGACCTGCGTGCGGAGCTCCCGGACCTGCGCGACGTCGTACCGGTGCGCGGCCCGCAGGACGGTTTCGCCGACCTGCTCGGCGCAGAGACGCCCGCCCACGCCCCCGGGAGGGCGCCGGCGCGCTCCCCCGACGACGTGGCGGTGCTGCTCTACACGTCCGGCACCACCTCGGACCCGAAGGGTGCGCTGCACAACCACCACACGCTCGCGTACGAGAACCGCAGCATCGCCGACCTCTTCGGGTGCACCGCGGACGACGTCGTCTTCATGCCCTCGCCGCTCGCGCACATCACCGGCGTGCTGTACGGCCTGCACCTGCCGTTCCAGCTGGGGACCTCGGTCGTCCTGCAGGACATCTGGGAGCCCGCCACGGCCCTGCGGCTCATCGAGCAGCACCGGTGCTCGTTCGTCATCGGGGCGACGCCCTTCCTGCACGGCCTCGTGCACCACCCGGAGCGGGTCCGGCACGACCTGGGGTCGTTGCGGGTGTTCGGGTGCGGGGGCGCGGACGTCCCGCCCGACCTGGTCCGCCGAGCCGATCGGGACCTCGACGCCGTCGTGGCCCGCATCTACGGCTCGACGGAGTTCCCGACCCTGTCCGGGGGCAACGCCGACGACACGCTGGAGAAGCGGGCGACCACCGACGGCCGGATGATCGGGCTCGCCCGGGCCCGGATCGTCGACGAGGCCGGCCGGCCGGTGCCGCCGGGCGAGGCGGGCGACCTCGAGGTGCGGGGTCCCGAGCTGTTCGTGGGCTATCTCGACACCGCGCTGAACGAGGACGCGTTCACGGACGACGGGTGGTTCCGTACGGGCGACCTGGCCGTGCTCGACCGCGACGGATACGTGACGATCACGGGGCGCCGCAAGGACATCATCGTCCGCGGCGGCGAGAACATCCCGGCCCGCGAGATCGAGGACCTCCTCGCCGAGCACCCTGCCGTCGCTGACGTGGCAGTGGTCGGCATGCCGGACCCGGTACTGGTCGAACGCATCTGCGCCTACGTCGTCCCCGCACGGGGAGAGGTGCCGTCGCTCGCCGATCTCGTCGCCTTCCTCCGGCGCCACCGCATCGCCAACCAGAAACTGCCCGAACGCATGGAGCTCGTCGACGAACTCCCGCGGACCGCGACCGGGAAGATCCAGAAGTTCCTCCTCCGCGACGACATCCGCGCGCGACTTGCCGCGTCGTCGAGCTGATCGTCCCTGCTCCCACACCCGACCGAGCCCCTGGTTTGATCGCGATCTTCACGCAGGATCGACGCCGGACACCTACTGCTGGGGGACGCGGCGGGCTGCTGCTCGCCCGCCCGGGCGCGGTGCCGGCACCGCGCCCAGGTGACGCAGCCGTCAGTAGGAGCGGGGCAGGCCCAGGACGTGCTGGCCGACGTACGCGAGCACGAGGTTGTTGTTCACCGGCGCCACCTGGTACATCCGCGTCTCGCGGAACTTGCGCTCGACGTCCCAGGTGTCGACGAAGCCGTAGCCGCCGTGGGTGTCCAGGCAGGCGTTGCCGGCCTGCCAGCTGGCCTCGCTGGCCAGGAACTTCGCGAGGTTGGCCTGCTCGCCGCAGCGCTCGCCGGCGTCGAACAGGGCCGCGGCGCGGTAGCGCATGAGGTCGGCGGCGCTGACCTGCCCGTAGGCGCGGGCCAGCGGGAACTGCACGCCCTGGTGGGCGCCGATCGGCCCGCCGAACACCTCCCGGTCACGTCCGTAGCGCACCGCGCGGTCGACGAACCAGTAGCCGTCACCGACGGCCTCGGCGGCGAGCAGGATGCGCTCGGCGTTCCAGCCGTCGATGACGTAGCGGAAGCCCCTGCCCTCCTCGCCGATCAGCGCCGAGGCCGGCACCCGCATACCGCGGTAGCGGACCTCGTTGGTGGCGTAGTTGAACATCGTGCGCACCGGGGTGACCTCGAGCGCGTCGGGCTGGTCGCGGCGGATCGCGCGCAGGTCGACCAGGAACAGGCTGATGCCCCGAGTGCGCTCGGCCGGGTCCGCGCGGCGCGGGGTGGTGCGGGCCAGCACCAGCGCGAGGTCGGACTGCTCGATGCGGCTGGTCCAGTTCTTGTGGCCGGTGATGACGTAGTCCTCGCCGTCGCGCACGGCGGTGGTGCGGATGTCGGTGGTGTTCGACCCCGCCTCGGGCTCGGTGATCGAGAACGCCTGCAGCCGCAGCGTGCCCGCGGCGATCGCGGGCAGGTAGGTCTGCTTCTGGGCCTCGCTGCCGTGCTTGAGCAGCGCGCCCATCGTGTACATCTGCGCGTGGCAGGCCGCCGCGTGCCCGCCGGAGCGATTGATCTCCTCGAGCACGATCGAGCCCTCGGTGATCCCGAGCCCGCCGCCCCCGTACCCGGTCGGGATGAGCACGGCGAGGTAGCCGGCCTCGGTCAAGGCCTCGACGAACGCGTCGGGGTACTCGCGGGCCCGGTCGCGCTCCCGCCAGTAGGACTCCGGGAACCGCTCGCACAGCGCGCGCACCTCACCGCGGAGCTTCTCCTGCTCGGGCGTGGCGGCGCCGAGGTGCGGCGTGGGCATGGTCGAGTCTCCTCGTCCGGTTCGGTCAGGAGCGCGCTGCTCAATGCTCGTGGACGATCAGACCGCGCAGGTTGCGGCCGGCGACGAGGTCGTCGTACCCCTCGTTGACCTGCTCCAGCGTGTAGGTCCGGGTGATCAAGCCGTCGAGCCGGAGGTCACCCGCGCGGTAGAGGTCGAGCAGGAGGGGGATGTCGGTGGTCGGGTTGCAGTCGCCGAACAGGCTGCCCCGGATCGTCTTCTTCCACAGCGTCGTCACCGTGCCCGACAGCTCGATCGTTCTCTCGTCCGCCGGGCCCATGGCGATCAGGACGACGACCCCGGCCTTGCCGATCGCGTCGAACGCCTCGGAGACGACCTCGGAGGTCATGGTGCCCACCGTGATCACGGCCTTCGACGCCCCGACGCCGCGGGTCAGGGAGTGCGCCAGTGCGCGTGCCTCGTCGGCGCTCCCGAGGGCATGGGTCGCGCCGAACTGCAGCGCGGCCTCCCGCTTGCTCGCCACCGGGTCGACGGCGATGACGTGGGCCGCCCCCGCGTGGCGGGCGCCCTGCACGGCGTGGATCCCGATCCCTCCGCTGCCGTAGACGAGCACGGTGTCCCCCGGCCGGACGTGCGCGGCGTTCACGGCGGCGCCCCAGCCGGTAGGCACCCCGCACCCGACCAGGGCCGCCTTGTCCAGCGGGAGGTCCGGCTCGATCCGCACCACGGATGTCTCGTGGACGACGCCGTACTGGCTGAACGTTCCGAGCATGCACATGGCGCCGTAACGGCCGGCGGGCCCCGACAGCGGCCAGCTCTGCCCGGGCGGCAGGAAGCCCCGCATGATGTTCGCGCCCGTGTCGCAGATGGCTTGCTGGCCGGTGGCGCACCAGTGGCAGTGCCCGCAGCTCGGGATGAACGAGCAGACCACGTGGTCGCCCACGGTGACGCGGGTGACGCCCGGGCCGACCTCCTCGACGATCCCGGAGCCCTCGTGCCCGAGGACCATCGGCAACCAGCCCGGGATGTCGCCCTGCATGACGTGCAGGTCGGAGTGGCACAGTCCCGCGTGGGTGTACCGGACGAGCACCTGTCCCTCGAGCGGGGCCGCCACCTCGAGCTCGACGAGCTCGAGCGGCTTCCCCGCTTGGTGGATCACTGCGGCGGTGCTCTTCACGTCGTCGCCGACCCGGCGAGCGACGCGCGCCGCGGCGCCGCGTCCGCGGCCGCGACGACCTCGGTCAGCAGCGCCGTGGCGCACGAGGGGCAGATCCGTTGCCGGAACTCGACCTGCTCGTCCACGACCGGCGGATCGGCGGCCCGCACGTGCGGTCCCGCGAGGGACACGTCGCCGATGCGTAGCAGGGCGCGGTGCAGGTACGGCTCGCCGGGAGCGGCCAGGAGCACGTCACAGGAGGCACAGGTCAGCGTCCCGTCGTCGCTGCGGCGGACGTTGTCGTCGACGCGGCTCATCACGCGTTCCTCTCGATCCGGGGGCCCGCGCCCGCGAGCCGCTCGGCGCGCAGCTCGCGGCGCCGTCGCTCGGTGGCGTCCTGGTCGACCGCGGTCCCGCCCGGTTGGGTCAGGACGCCGTAGATGTCGGCCGCGGCCGCGGGAGTGATCTTCTCCGCGCGGAGGTCCGCCTCGACCAGGGCCGGGTCGCGGTGCAGCGGGTCGCCGTACCCGCCCCCGCCCTGCCAGGCCATGTAGTAGACGTCCTGGTCGCCCAGCACGGTCTCCAGGTGCGGGGGCATCACCTCGCGCTGCCCGGTGATCTCGTCGAGGGAGGTGACGATGCGCCCGGCCGCGAGCTGGGCGCGCGCGTCGGCGCCGCGGATGGCCAGGTCGAGCTGGGTGTTCGCGGGGTAGCCACCGGAGACGCCCGAGGACTGCGGGATCGCCTTGCCGCCGCCGGAGACGACCATGTGCAGGGCCGGCGCGGCGCTGCCGTGCATCACGAAGCAGGACGAGCCACCCACGCCACCCCGGTACCGACCGGGACCGCCGGAGTCGGGCTCCTCGCGGCGCCACAGGTAGAGCAGCGGATAGCTGAACTCGGTCATCTCGACGTCCGGGATCCGGCCCATCGGCGCCCCGGCCATGCCGCCGGTGTCGACCCCGTCCTGGTCGGAGCGGGCCCCGAAGCCGCCGGCCATGGCGTCGCCGATCATGCTGACGAAGGGCGCTCCGCGCTGGTCGAGCCCGGCCAGCAGGGCGAGATCCCAGGAGCCGAGGCAGACGGCGGTGACGTTCGGGCGGGTCTCCTCCCGTGTGTCGAGCATGCCCCCGAGGCATTCGGCGACGACGTTGAGGGTCGCCCAGGCGGACGCGACCGACCCCTTGCTGATCCCGGCGGGGAAGGTGCAGTCGTTGATCGTGCCGGGCTCGCTGGTGATCTCGATGCAGCGGAACACCCCGGCGGGTGCCCAGGGGATGTCGCCGCACAGGGCGACGAGGACCGCGGGGGTGATGCCGCCGCGCACGCCGGCGTGGGTGCAGTTGATCAACCCGTCGGCCTGCGGGTCGGTGCCGGTGAAGTCGAAGTGCAGCTTGTCGCCGCGCTTGGTCAGCGTCAGCACGATCCGGTACAGCGTCTGGTCGCCCTCACGCGCGGAGTCCTGGTAGGCGACGGCCGACCACTCGCCGTCGGGGATGGCGGCGAGCTTCGCGCGGACCCGCTGCTCGGTGTTGTCCAGGATGCGACGCATGACGGCCTTGACGGTGTCCGCGCCGTAGCGCGCCACCAGCTCGTCGAGGCGCTCCTGGGCCATGTGGTTCGCGCCGATCTTGGCCCGCAGGTCGAGTCCCACGAGGGCGGGGACCCGGCTGCGACGCAGCCACACGTCCTCGATGTCGCTGCGCAGCACCCCGCTCTCGACGATCTTGACCGGCGGGGTGGGCAGCGACTCCCAGAAGACGTCGGTGGACTTCACCGTCCAGCTGCCCGGGGAGACGCCGCCGAGGTCGATCTGGTGGGCGACGGCGCCGGTCCAAGCGAAGATCTCGTCGCCGACGAACAGCGGGGCGAACAGCGCGGTGTCGTTCTGGTGCAGTCCGCCTCCGACCCACGGGTCGTTGCACAGGAACATGTCACCGGGGCGGATGCCGGGGTTGGCCGAGCGGTGCTCGAGGGTCCACTTCACCGCCATGTCGATCGCGGCGCACAGCGCGGTGTTGTAGAGCCCGATCTCGACCTCGTCGCCGACCTCGTCCATGATCGCGAAGTTGAAGTCGTTGCTGTCGGTGACGATCGCCGACCCCGACATCCGCTTGATCGCCTCGCCCATCTCGTAGGTGACGGACTCCAGGCGGTGCCGGACGACCTCGTAGGTCAAGGGGTCGACCGCCGCGATCGACGCGGCGTCGACGTCGTGCAATCGGACGTGCTCTCCGGCGATCTCGCGCAGGCGCGCGGCGGGGGTGGGTCGGTAGGAGAACTTCTCCGACCCGGGAACGGGGGTCACGGGCATGATCAGGCCTTCCCGGGAGTCAGGACGATGTTGCCGAGGTGGTCGACGGTGGCGGCCGTTCCCTCGGGCACCGCGAGCGTGGTCGTGTCGGCCTCCACCACGGCGGGACCGGCGAACGCCTGCCCGGCCCGCAGGTCCGTGTAGTGGTAGACGTCGACGTCCTGCCAGCCCTGCTCGTGAGCGAGGAACGCCCGCCGCTGCCCGTACGGGTGAGGGCTGCCGCTGCCGCTCTCGGCCGACGGCAGGTCGGGCTGCACCGGGAGCGTGCCGGTGGCGTAGGAGCGGTACGTGATGAGTTGGTGGCCCGCCGCGCGGAACCCGGCCTCGGAGCCGTAGAGCCGGGCGTAGAGCCCGTCGAAGGTGTCGGTCACGCCGGCCGCGGCCGCGTCGTCGATGGCGCCCGCGGGCACGGGGGTCGCGACCTCGGAGAGCTGCATGCTGTAGCGCACATCGACCTCACGGGTGACCGCGACGTCCGCGAACGACAGGCGCTGCGAGTCCATCCGCTCGCGGAGCTCGGTCTCGAGGCCGTCGAAGGCCCGTTGCATCGCCGCGGCCGGGACGGGGAAGTTCGCGGGGTCCGACACCTCACCGGCCAGGACGACGTCGCTGCTCGCGAGGCCGTAGGCGGAGAAGGTGGCCGCGGTCGCTCCCAACGGCACCACGACCGCCTTGGCCCCCAGGTCGCGCGAGTAGTTGACGCAGTGCACGGGGCCCGCGCCGCCGAAGGAGTAGACGACGAAGTCGCGGGGGTCGTAGCCGGCGTTGACCACGACGGCGCGCACCAGGTCGGCGGCCTGCGCGTTCTGGATCGCGTAGATCGCGGCGGCAGCGTCCTCCACGCCGAGGCCCAGCGGCTCGCCGATTCGCTCGCGGACGGCCTTCTCGGCCAGCGCCCGGTCCAGCTTGCGGCGACCGCCGAGGAAGTTGTCCGGGTTGACGATGCCCAGGACCAGGTCGGCGTCGGTGACGGTCGGCTCGACCCCGCCTGCGCCGTAGCAGGCGGGTCCCGGGCGGGCGCCGGCGCTGCGCGGTCCGACGCGCAGGTTGCCTCCGCCGTCGATCCAGGCGATCGCTCCGCCGCCGCTACCGATCGTGCTCACCTTCACCGTCGGCGTGCTGATCGTGTACTGGTTCAGCACCGTCGTCGTCGACTTCACCGGCTCGCCGTCGACCACCATCCCGACGAGGAAGGTGGTCCCGCCGATGTCGGTGGAGATGATGTTGTCGTGGCCGAGCTGGCGTCCGAGGTTGCGGCAGCCGACCAGGCCGCCGGTCAGCACCGAGCCGATCGTGGTGATGGCGCGGTCGGGGGCGTCCTCGGCGGTGATCGCTCCACCGGAGCCCTGCATGACGAGCAACGTCCCGTCGAAGCCGCGCTCGTCGAGCTGGGCCCGCAGTGGCGCCAGGTAGTCGCGCAGCCGGGGACCGACCTGGGTGCTCATGATCGTCGTGACGTTGCGCGGGTACTCGCGGATGCGGGGGCTGAGCTCGCTCGACAGGCCGACGTAGGCGCCCGGCGCCTGCTCGTGGACCAGCTCGCGCAGCCGGCGCTCGTGCGCCGGGTTCAGGAAGGACCAGAGCAGCGAGACGGCAAAGGCCTCGGCGCCGTCGGCGATCAGCTCGGCGATCGCGACGCGGGCGGCCTCCTCGTCGAGGGGCACGACGACCTCGCCCCTGCTGTCGACCCGCTCGGTCATCTCGCGGATGCGACCGCGCCGGACGAGGGGCGCCGGCTTCGTGTGCCGGGTCATGTTCCGGACGTAGTCGGAGTCCCGGCCGGCGTAGCGACCCTCCAGATTCATGATCATGATGGAGTCGGCGTGCCCGACGGTGGTCAGGAACCCCACCTCGGCGACGTCGCCGGTGACCAGGGCGTTGAGGGTGGCGGTGGTGCCGTGGCAGATGTGCGAGGTGTCGCGCAGCAGCGCCGCGGTGTCCAGGCCCGCCGCCGCGGCGAGCTCGTCCACCGCGTTGAGCACGCCCTGCTCGAAGTCGGGCGGCGTCGACGGCGACTTGGCCGCGTGCACCCGCCCGTGCTCGTCGGTCGCGAACGCGTCGGTGAACGTGCCGCCGACGTCGATGCCGATCACGTAGCTCACCGGTGAGCCCCTTCCGTGGTCCGTGGTTGGTCGACTGGCTGGTCGAGGAGGCGCCGTCAGACGGCGAAGGAGTAGCCGCCGTTGACGGGGTAGGTCTGGCCGGTGATCCACGAGGCGGACTCGGAAGCCAGGAACAAGACCATCCCGGCCACGTCGTCGGGACGGCCGATCCGCCGGATCACGTAGCGCCGCAGGCTCTTCTCGACCTGCACCGGGTCGGCGTTGAGCGGCGCGACACCGGGGGTGTCCACCGACCCGAGGGACACGCAGTTCACCGTGATCCCGTGGCGCCCGAGCGCCTTGGCCAGGCCGCGGGAGAAGCCCGCGGCGCCGGCCTTCGCCCCGCCGTAGACGGCGAGGTTGGGCTCGCCCACCCGGCCGGCGTCCGAGATCGTGGTGATGACCCGACCCCATCCGCGCGTGACCATCCCGGGGACGGCGGCGCGGGTCACGTTGAGGACGCCGAAGAAGTTGGTCCCCAGCCAGGGCTCCCAGTCCTTCGGCTCGGTCTCCCAGAACGGCGGGGCGGGCACCGTGCCGTCGACGACCGGTCCGGCGTTGCCGGCGTTGTTGACCAGGACGTCGATGCCGCCGACGGCGTCCTCCACCCGGCTGACCATGGCGCGGACGTCGTCGTACTCGGTGACGTCGCAGCGTTCGGCGACGGCGCGGCCGCCGTCCTCGGTGATCTCGGCGGTCACCGCCGCCGCCCGGTCGGCGTGGTAGTCGTTGACAACGACCGTGGCGCCGTGCGCCGCGCTGAACAGCGCGATCTGGCGGCCGACGCCCTGCCCGGCGCCGGTGACCAGGACGGTGCGTCCGGTGAGGTCGAGGATGTCGGTGGGCACGGCTGCTCCAGGAGCTCCGGGCCGGCTCATGCGTGGAGCTCGGCGATCAGGTCGGCGTAGCGCGACGGCGGGGGCACGTCGCCGGGCACGTAGAAGTTGAGGCGGTCGGCGATGCCGTCGAACCGTGTCCGCAGGCCCTTGGCGATGTCCGCGTTCGAGCCGACCACCGTCATCGTGTGCACGACCTCATCGGGCACGAGCGGCGTCATCTCGCTCCACCGGCCCTCCTTGGACAGCGGGTGCAGCTCGTCCTGCAGCGCACCCCAGCCGTGGAGGTCCAGCACCGGGCGGTAGGCCAGCGTGGAGGCGTAGAAGGCGATCTGCGCGCGAGCCGCCTCGAACTCGGCCTCGTCGGTGGCGATCAGCGAGGACACCGCGACCTCGACCGCGTGGTCGGGGCGACCCGCCGCCTGCTGGCTGGCACGGACAGTGGGCAGCACGACCTCGCGCAGGTAGCGCTCGGTCATGAAGGCGTGGGGGTAGAGCCCGTCGGCGACCTCGCCGACGGTGCGAAGCATCTGTTGACCGACGGCGGCGACGAAGACTTTCGGGGGGCCGAAGGCGTTGCGGGTCGGCGACATCATCGGGGCCATCAGGGTGTGGGTGTAGAACTCGCCGCGGTGCTCGAGCGGCTCGCCGGTGTCCCAGGTGTGCCAGATGGCATGCAGCGCGGACACGAACTCCTTCATCCGCGCGGCGGGCTTTCCCCAGGGCATGCCGTAGCGACGCTCGATGTGCGGCCGAATCTGGCTGCCGAGCCCGAGGACGAACCGGCCCCGAGAGAACCGCTGGAGGTGGTAGGCGGGGTAGGCGACGGTCATCGGCGTGCGCGCGAAGGCGACGGCGACCGCCGGCCCGAAGGTGACCCGCTGCGTGCGCGACGCGACCAGAGTCAGCCCGGGGAAGGGGTCCTCCTCGATCTCGGCGTTGAGGATCCCGTCGGCGCCCAGGTGCTCGGCCGTGCGGGCGTCCTCGCCGATGACCTCGAGCGGGTTGCGCACCCGCACCTCGATCTTCATCGGTCCTCCTCAGTTGACCTGGCGGGGCTGGTCGGCCCAGAACGGGGCGCGCAGGGCCTTCTTGTCGATCTTGCCGACAGGCGTCGTCGGCAGGCGGTCGACGATGTCGACGACCTTCGGCGTGTAGTGCGGGCCCTTGCGCCGGCGCACCAGCGCCTGGAGTTCGCGGGCGTCGACGGTCGCGCCCGGGCGGATCGTCACCACCGCGCGAACCGCTTCCCCCCAGCGCCCGTCCGGGGTCCCGATCACGGCCGCCGCCGCGAGTGACGGATGCTCCATCAGGACGTCCTCGACCTCGCGCGGGTAGACGTTGAAGCCACCTGAGATGATCATGTCTTTGGAGCGGTCGACGAGGTACAGGTAGCCCTGGTCGTCGCGGCGCCCCATGTCTCCGGTGTAGAGCCAGCCGTGCCGAAGCACCGCCGCGGAGAGGTCCGGACGGCGCCAGTAACCAGCCATCACGCCGGGGGCCCGCACGCAGATCTCGCCGATCTCCCCGTCCCCCACCGGATCGCCGTCGGGGTCGAGGATCGCCGTGCGGACCCCGATCGCCGTGCGCCCGCACGAGTCGAGCAGCTCCGGCCGTGCGCCGGCCGGGTCGTGGTCCTCCGGCTCGAGCACCGCGATCGGCCCACCGGCCTCGGAGCACGCGTAGCCCTGGCGCAACACGGGCCCGATGCGCTCCCACGCCTCGGCGATCCGCGAGCGCGACATCGGGGCCGCGCCGTAGAGCAAGGTCCGCATCGAGGACAGGTCGTGTCGGCCGGGCCGGAGCTCGTCGAGGACCGCCGCGACCATGGTCGGCACCATCAGCGCGATGTCGATGCGCTCGGCGGCCACCGTGGCCAGCCACGCCTCGGGGTCGAACCCCTGCTGCAGGACCACGGTACCGCCGCGCAACAACGTCGGGAGGATCGTCAGCAGGGCGGCGTGGGTGATCGGCGACGAGGCGAGGTAGCGGGCGCGGTGCGGCACCCCGTAGGAGCTCAGCCAGATCTGCGCCTGAGCCGCGCAGGCCCGCTGGGTGTTCGGCACCCCCTTCGGCTCGCCGGTCGTGCCGCCGGTGAACTGCAGCCAGGCGACGTCGTCGAGGCGCGCCGGGCCGGGCTCGAGCCGGATCGAGGGTTTCGCGTCGGTGAGCGCGAGCAGGTCCTTGCCCAGGTCGGTCGGCCCGAGCCCCAGGACGTGCTCGACCCCGGGCGAGCGGGCGGCCACCGCGGCGGCCGTCTCGACGACGTCGGGGTGCACGACGAGCACGCGGATGTCCGCGTCGGCGCAGAGGCGTACATGGTCGTCGACGGACCCGAGGGGGTGCAGGCCGCTGTAGCGACCGCCGAGGAGATAGGTCGCCGCCTGCACCATCCAGGTCTCGGGCATGTTGGGGCTCAAGGTGCCCACCCCGACGCCGAGCCCGATGCCATGCTCGGCCAGGACCTGCTGGATGCGTCCGGTCAGGTCGGCCGTCTGCCCGTAGCTCAGGCGCCGGTCGCCCTGGACGAAGGCCTCGCGCTCGGGGCGGGCGGTCAGCGCCTGGACGATGAGGTGGCTGTAGGTGATCTCAACGCTCGCCGTCATCAGGTCACCCTCTCGGTCGCGACGGTCGTGGAGGTCGCGGCGGCCGGCGGCGCGGAGCGATCGACGAGCGAGCCGCCGGCCGTTTCCCTCGCCGTGAACACCACGAGCACCGACACGGCGGCGGTCGCCGCTATGAACCAGGCGGGGGCGAGCGGGTCGCCCGTGCGCTGCAGCAGGAAGGTGACGATCAAGGGGGTCGTCCCGCCGAACACCGAGGTCGCGACGCTGTAGCTCAGCGAGAGACCGCTGTAACGCACGTCGGTCGGGAACAACTCGGTCACGGCCGCGGTGACGGGACCCGCGTAGGCACCGACCGCCGCACCCAGGAGCGTGTGCGCCACCAGCAGGCCCACGAGGCCCTGACCCATCAGCAGGAACAGCGGGGCCACCACGACCAGCAGGGCGAGACCCGACCAGCGCAGGATCGGCAGGCGGCCGTAGCGGTCCGACAACCGGGACGTGACCACGATCAGCGCCACACACGCGGCGAGGGCCAGGACGTCGGCGGTCAACGCCGTCAGCAGGCTCCACCTCAGGACCTGCACCGAGTAGGTGATCAGGAACCCGAGCAGGTAGGTGCCGGAGGTGACGAGGACGGCGATCCCGACGACGCGCAGCATCGCCGGCCAGTGCACGCGCAGGGCCTGCACGAGCGGCGCGCGCTGCACCTGGGCCTCCTGCGCCACCGCGCGAAACCGAGGTGACTCCTCGAGCCGCAGCCGCAGGTAGAGACCGATCAGACCGAGCGGCAGCGCGAGCAGGAAAGGAATCCGCCACCCGTACGAGGCGAGCGCCTGCGCCGGCATCAGCAGGGTGAGGACAGTGGCGCACGCGGCTCCGGCGAGGATGCCGAGCATCAGCGTGCCCATCATCAGCCCGCCGTACGCCCCTCTCCGTCCGGAAGGCGCGTGCTCGGCCAGGAAGGAGGCGGCACCGCCCCATTCGCCGCCGACCGAGAAGCCCTGCAGTGCGCGCGCCACGACGAGGACGATCGGCGCCGCGGCACCGATCGACGCGTAGGTCGGCGTGAGTCCGATCAGCGCGGTCGACAGGGCCATCAGGACCATGACGATCGCCAGCGTGTCCCGCCGACCCACCCGGTCACCGAAGTGACCGAACACGATGGCTCCGATGGGCCGGACCACGTAGGCCACCCCGAAGACCGCGAACGTCGCGAGCAGCGACACCAGCGGGTCCCCGGCCGGGAAGAACTGTTGAGCGATGATCGTCGCGAAGATGGCGTAGACGCCGAAGTCGAACCACTCGACGAAGTTGCCGATCGAGATCGCGGCAACGGCCCGGCGACGAGCGGGCGCGGTCGTGGTGACGCCTGGACGAACGGTGTCCATGGCCGGCCTTTCCTGGAGGTCGTGGCTCAGTGGCCGGTGAAACGGGGGGCGCGCTTGGCGAAGAAGGCCGACAGGCCCTCCCGGAAGTCGTGAGACTGCTCGTGCGCCGCGGACTGCCGGAGCTCCATGCGCAGGCCGATGGCCTGCGGGACCTCCATGCCGTCGGCGACCAGTTCCTTCATCCGCCGCAGCCCTGTCGGGCTCTTTCGCGCGATCTTGGCGACGATGCCGTCGACGGTGTCGACGAGCGCGTCGTCCGCCACGACGTCGTGGACGAGGTCGGTGTCGAGGAACGCACGGGCGGGCAGGACGTCGCCGGTGAAGAGCAGGTACCGGGCCCGTGCGGGACCCACTCGGCGCGGCAGCCGGATCGAGCCTCCTCCGCCTGGCAGGAGGCCGTAGTTGGCGTGGGCGTCGCCGATGCGCGCGGACTCGGCGGCGACGACGAGGTCGGCGCAGAGGATGAGCTCGAGACCACCGGCGAGGGCGAGACCCTGCACCGCGGCGATCACCGGCAGGCCGAAGGCCTCGAGGCGGCTCAGCAGCCGGCCCGCACCGTGGAGGAACGCCTGGTGCCCGCCTTCGGACTCGACGATCCGTCGCACGTGTGACAGGTCGGCGCCCGCACAGAACGCGGTCCCCGTGGAGGTGATGACCACCGCCCGGATGCTCGCGTCCTGCTCGGCGGTGTCGAGCCCCGCGTCGAGACCCGCGAGGACCTCCGGGGAAATCCCGTTCATCCGATCCGGACGGTTGATGCGCAGCCAGAGGGCCTCACCCCGCCGCTCGACGACGATGGCGGGACCCTCCGCCGCTGACGCCTCCGGGGTTGTCGTCGCGCTCACGCCGCCGCCCGCTCGAGGATGGTGACCACGCAGACGCCCGGATCGGGGTGAACGTAGCCGCCGGAGTTCTCGGCGAGCGCGATACGCGCCCCCTCCACCTGGCGCTCCCCGGCCCGGCCACGCAGTTGCGTGACGAGCTCATGGAGCTGCGCGCACCCTGTTGCCCCTACCGGATGGCCACGCGACACGAGCCCCCCGCTCGGGTTCACGGGCACCTGTCCGCCGATCGCCACCGCGCCGGACGCCAGGAGCTTCGGACCGTCGCCGGGAGCGCAGAGACCGAGCTTCTCGTACATGATCATTTCCTTCGACGAGGCAGCGTCGTGACACTCGACGACGTCCAGGTCGGCCGGCCCGATCCCCGCCGTCTCGTACGCCGCCCGGGAGGCCTGCACCTCGGGCGAGACGGCCGCCCCGCCCGGGATACCTGAGCGCAGCACGGACGCCCGCACCCGAATGGCGTCCGCGCGAGCCGGAGCCACCTCGGCGGCCTCGATCACCACGGCCGCGGCGCCGTCGGCGACCGGGGCACACATCACCACGGTGAGCGGGTCGGCGATGACGCGGCCGGACAGGACCTGCTCGCGGGACAGCGGAGTGCGGTACTGAGCGTTCGGGTTGAGCGCGCCCGCAGCGGAGTTCTTGACAGCGACGTCGGCGAAATCCTCCCGGGTCGCACCGGAGCGGTCCATGTACTGGTGGGTCACCCAGGAGTACATCGCCATGTAGAAGGACTCCGGAGGCTCGTCCGAGCCCGTGAGCTCACGACTGATGGCGGGGACGCGGGCGAGGTCGGTACCGGAGAGCATCGCGTCGAGCACCTCTCGGGTGGACCGACCGGTCAGCTTCTCCGAGCCGACGATGAGTGCCCTGTCGTACTGACCCGACCGCACGAGGCCGAGCGCGAGGTGGACTCCGGACGAGGACGACGCGCACGCGTTCTCGACGTTGACGACGGGGATCTCCCCGAAGTCCGGTCCGCCCAGCGCCACCTGACCGCGCATCGAGTGCTGCCCGGTCAGGGCACCGGCGAGGGAGTTCGCGTGGACGACGATGCCGACGTCCGACGGCGTCAGCCCCGCGTCGGCGAGCGCCGCGGCGGCCGCCTCGCGACTCAGCCCGCCGACGGTGGCGTCCGGAGACTTACCGAACGGGGTCATCCCGACCCCGATGATGTTGACCTCGCGCATCGAGACTCCATGGCTCGCCGAGCCGCGGTAACGGCCTCAGGGATTTTCGTCCGACCAGTCGGTCGTGTCCTGACCGACTGGTCGGACAGTAGCGAGCAACACACAACAGCGTCAACAGGTCTCTGAACTGGTGCGATGTTGCAAAGTACGTCCGACCGGTCGGAAAGTATGAGCGCACGATCTTGACTAAGATCGTCTCTATGAGCGGCCGACTGTTACCCTTTCGACATGGTCGATCGCCGGGTCTCACGCACCGCCAAGCCGAAGGAGTTCACCCCGGGCGGGAAGGGCGACCGACGGCGCCGGGAGATCCTCGACGCCGCCGCCAAGGTCATCACCAAGGTCGGGTACGCGAACGCGTCGCTCGAGGAGATCGCGGCGGCGAACAAGATCAGCAAGTCGGCGCTGTACCACTACTTCCGCAGTCGTGACGAGATCCTCTTCGCGATGCACGAGGTGCTCGCCAACGACTTCCTGGACCACGCCGAGCTGGTCCGGGAGTCGGGAGGGACAGCCACCGAGATGCTCCGTGCGGCCATCAACAAGATGGTCCTCGCCAACGAGTCCATCCCGGGCTACGTCCAGGCCTTCTTCGAGCACTACCGGGACCTGTCCCCCGCCTTCCGGCGCAGGGCTCACGCCCGCAGCAATGAGTACACGCGCTTCGTCGAGGAGATCCTCGAGAAGGGGATGGCCGAGGGCGAGTTCCGGCCGATGCCGGTCCAGGCGACAGCCCTGGCGATCTTCGGCATGTGCAACTGGGTCAACAAGTGGTACCGCCCGAGCGGCCAACTGAGTGGCACGGAGATCGCCGGCGTCTGGACCGACCTCGTCCTGGGCGGGGTACGTCTCGACGAACCGGCCGTGAACGTGACGTCCTCCTCCCAGGACGTGCCCGACGGGCGGGCGTGATGGCCGCGCCGCGTTCGCGGCGGGCGGGCTCGGGTCGGCCGACCTGGTGCTGATCTCGGTCCCGGCGCCCGAGGTGCTGCGAGCCCGGAAGGTGGGGACCGAACCCGTCAGCGGCGGGCGTTCGATCTTCACCTGAGGCTCTGCGAGCCGCTGCGGGAGTGGTACTCGGCGGTCGAGAAGGCCGATCCCGGCCGGGTCGTGTGGTCGTTCCCCGCGAACGGAGTGCCCGCCTCCCCGAGCGCCCGATCGCGGCGGAGCGACGACGCGGTGTTGGATCGCCTGCCGGCGAACCTGCCGGTCCGGGGATGAGAGTGGGCCCGAGGTGATGCTCAGCCCCGGTCGCGGTCAGCGCACGTCCGGTGCTGGTCGACGCGCTGCGCCGCGACGTCCGCAGGTCCGGCGGCACGCGGCGTGCCCGGCCGCCTCAGCACGGGCGGGACCGGCGACGTCCTGAGCGCGAACCTGTGGTCGAGGGTCTTGCCCCGCGGGCACCCTGGCTCTATCTTCGAGTTCTCGAAACATCCTACCGAAACTCGAAGAGGAGCCGGTGATGACGCAGGACATGTCCTCACGCTCAGACGGCGCGGACAGCGCCACCGGCGCCGCGACGGGGTCCGAGGGCAAGGACACCAGGCGAATCGCGGCGGCATGCCTGATCGGCAACGTCCTCGAGTACTTCGACTTCGCCCTCTACGGGTTCTTCGCCGCCACCCTGGGCGCGATCTTCTTCCCGGGCGGTAGCGCCAGCACACAGCTGCTGCAGTCGCTCGCCGTGTTCGGGGTCGCCTTCCTCATGCGACCGCTGGGCGGCGTGATCTTCGGGGTGATCGGCGACCGCGCCGGGCGCAGGCTCTCGCTGTCCATCAGCATCACGGTGATGGGGGTGGCCACCGCCCTGATCGGGCTGCTCCCGACCTACGCGGCCATCGGGGTCGCCGCGCCCGCACTGCTGGTGCTCCTGCGCTGCGTGCAGGGCATCTCGGTGGGTGGCGAGTGGGGCGCGAGCTCCGCGTACCTCATCGAGACCGCACCACCCGGCCGACGCGGCATCCGCGGGAGCTTCCCCTCCCTGGGCGCCGCCATCGGGCTCGTGCTGGGCAGCCTCATCGCCCTCGTCCTCGGGTTCCTGCTCAGCGCCGAGCAGCTCGCCGCGTGGGGATGGCGCATCCCGTTCCTCGTCGCGCTGCCGCTCGGGCTCCTCGGCCTCTACATCCGGCGGCGGCTGGAGGACACCCCGGTGTTCCGCGAGATCGAGCGCCGTAGCGACCGGCCGCGTGCCCGCTGGACCGACGCGTTCCGGCGCGACCAGATCCGCGCTCTGCTCACCACCTTCACCTTCTCCTGGATCTGCGGTGTCGGTCTCTACTACCTCGGCTCCTACGTCGTCACCTACTTGGGCTCGACCATCGAGCTCGACCGCACGACAGCCGTCCTGCTGACCTGCATCGGCCTGGTGATCTACGGAGCGCTGTGCCCCGTCGCGGGTCGGCTCTCCGACCGGTTCGGACGCCGCCGCACCGTGCTGTTCGGGTGCGCCGGGCACGCGATCCTCGGCATCCCCATGTTCCTGCTGATGAGCACGGGCAACCCGGTCGCGATCATCCTCGCGCTCGTCGTGTTCGGGGTGCTGCAGGCCCCGATCAACGCCAACACGTCCCTGATCCTGATCGAGCTCTTCCCCGCCTCCACCCGCCTGACCAACGGTTCGGTGGGCTTCAACCTCGGGGTGGGCGCCCCCTCGGGCTTCGGCCCCCTCATCGGGGCGTCCCTCGTCGTCGCCACCGGCCTGAACTACGCGCCCGGCTTCTTCCTCTCCGGCGTCGCCCTGGTCTGCGGGCTCGTGCTCTGGGCGCTCCTGCCCGAGACCGCCGGACGTGACCTGTTCGCCGAGGGGACGGCCACCGACGAGCCCGCGGACCAGGCCGCGCCGCACGGCGCGCAGCGGGTGCGCTCGTGACCCTGCCGAGCACCATGCGGGCCGTCGAGCTCACGGCTCTGGGTGGCCCCGAGGTCCTCGTTCCCGTGGCGCGCCCCGCTCCGTCACCTGGCACGGGCGAGTTCCTGATCCGCGTCGGTGCGTGCGGCGTGTGCGGCCACGACGCCCTGGCCCGTCGAGGCGAGCTGGCGGCGAAGGCCGGGGCAGTCCTCGGCCACGAGATCGCGGGCACCGTCGTCGCCAGCGGGTCGTCGGACCTCGCCGACTGGGTCGGACGCCGCGTCGCGCTCAACCAGCGCCTGACCTGCGGGACGTGTCCCGACTGTGTCGGCGGGCGACCGTCGGCGTGCCGGGAAGGCCGCGGCTTCTACGGCGAGGACCTCCCCGGGGGCTACGCGGAGTTCGCCGTCGCCACCCCCGGCAATGCGGTCGTCGTCCCGGACTCCGTCGACGACACGACCGCCGCGATCCTGTCGTGCGCTGTCGGCACGGGCTTGCGAGCACTGCGCAGCGCCCGGGTCGACGCCGGCCAGATCGTGGTCGTCACGGGCGCGGGCGGTGGGGTCGGCCTGCACACGGTGGCCGTTGCACGGCTGCTCGGCGCCCACGTCGTCGCCGTCACCGGCAGTCCGGACAAGGCCCCGGAGCTGTACCGGCGCGGCGCCGCGGCCGTCGTCGCCCCCGACCGGTCGGAGCTGCGCGAGGCCATCCGCGCGCTCGGCGGGCGCCGTGGTGCGGACGTGGCCGTCGAGGTCACGGGCGGTCCGACGTTCGCCCTGGCGCTGCGGGCCCTCGCGCCGGGCGGTTGCCTGGTCCTCGTCGGCAACACCGAACCCGACGCCCTGCCCCTCGACCCCGGACTGACGATCCTCAAGGAGCTCCGCGTGCACGGCAGCGCCCATGCTGATCGCGACGACCTCGCCGAGGTCGTCGACCTCGTGGCCTCCGGACGGCTCGAGCTTCCTCCTCCCCCACGATGGGCGCTCGACGACGCCCGCGACGCGCACGCCGCGATCGACGCGCGGACGGTGACCGGACGGGCGGTCCTCGTGCCATGACCACGACACCGCCGGACGCACCGACCCTGCCCGCCCTGGTCGACGACCTCGCTGCCACGAGTCCGGACGCGCCCGCGCTCGTCGCCGGGCCCGCGCGGTTGACCTACGCCCAGCTCGACGCCGCCGCCCGCCGCGGCGCTACGGCCCTCGCACGCCTCGGCGTCGGGCCCGGGGACGGGGTCGGCCTGCTGGCCGGCAACACCGCCGACTGGCCCGTCGTCGCGCTCGCCACCATGAGGCGGGGGGCACGCGTCGACGCCTTCAACACGTGGGTCAAGGCGCACGACCTCGAGTTCCTCCTGCGGACCTCGCGCTGTCCGGTCCTCGTGATGACCCCGACCGTCCGCTCGAGTGACCTGCTCGCGGTCCTGGCCGAGCTCGTCCCCGAGGTGTGGAGGTCCCACCCGGGTGAGTGGCACAGCGAACGCTTCCCCGACCTGCGCCACGTCGTGCTCCTCGGCGACGGCGACCGGGCCCCGCGCGGTGCGCTGCGCTGGCGGGACCTCCTCGGCGCCGTCGGGCCGGACACCGGCGAGATCGCTGCACGGGCCGAGGACGTCGCCTTCGTCCTGTACACCTCGGGCTCCACCCGCGATCCGAAGGCGGTGCCGCTGCGCCAGCGCGACACCCTCGTCAACGCCTTCCACATCGGCGAGCGCATGGGCCTCACCGCCGAGGACCGTGTCTGGCTCTCCTCTCCCCTGTTCTGGAGCTACGGCGGTGCGAACGCGTGGCCCGCGACGGCGACCCACGGCGCCTGCCTGGTGCTGCAGGAGCACTTCGAGGCGCACCGGGCCGCCGAACTCATGGCGACCGAGGAGGTCACGGCGGCGTACCTGCTGCCGACCATCACCGATGCCCTCGTCGGCGTCGGCGAGCGGGTGCGGACGCTGAGCAGCCTGCGCACCGGGCTGACCATCGGGCGTCCCGACGAGGTCACCCGCGCCATCGACGAGCTGGACATCCCCGAGTTGTGCAACGTGTACGGCTCCACCGAGGTGTACGGCAACTGCTGCGTGACCCCGCACGACGCTCCTCGAGAATGGCGCGTGACGACCCAGGGCCCGCCGCTGCCCGGCGTCGAGGTACGCACCGTCGACCCCGAAGGGCGGGTCCAGGCGGTCGGGGACCTCGGCGAGCTGCAGGTCCGCGGCCGCGTGACCCCGGGCTACCTCAACGCCGAGAGCTCGACGGCGATCACCGACGACGGCTGGTTCCGCACCGGCGACCGACTGCGCATCCGTCCGGACGGAGCCGTCGAGTTCGGCGCCCGGCTCACCGAGATGATCAAGACGTCCGGGATCAACGTCGCACCTGCCGAGGTCGAGGGCTATCTCTCGACCCATCCCTCGGTGACGGAGGTCGCCGTCGTCGGCGCACCCCACCCTTCCCGTGGCGAAGTGGTCATGGCGTTCGTCGTCGCCCCGGACGGCACCGATGGCACCACCCTGCGCGAGTACTGCCGCGCGGGGATCGCGAGCTTCAAGGTTCCCTGGGAAGTCGTCGTGCTTCCCGAGCTGCCGCGGACCGGGACCGGGAAGCTGACCCGCAAGGCGCTCGTGCAGCAGGCCACCGAGCACGTCCGGGCGGTCGCGCCGTGAGCGCCACCGACGGGAACTGGGGCCGCTGGGGCTCGGACGACGAGGCCGGCGCCCTCAACCTCGTCGACCCCGACGCCGTGCGCGCCGCCACCGCCCTGGTCCGCGACGGACGCACGATCTCCCTCGCCCAGCCGATCGGCCCGCGCGCCGGGGTCCCGCCGCACCGCCGTGCCCCGCAGCGCTTCATGGACCGCGACTACGGCGACTATGCCGCCGGGGCCCGCTCCCCCGACGGGTTCCGCTTCGCCGAGGACACCGTCATGTTCGGCACCCACAGCGGCACCCACCTCGACGCCCTGGCCCACGCCTGGTCCGGCGAGGAGCTCTACAACGGGCACGCCGCCGCCTCGGTGCGATCGACACGCGGCGCGGGCCGGTGCGGGGCCGAGGCGCTGCGGGCGATCGTGACCCGTGGCGTGCTGGTGGACCTGGCCCACGACGACCCGCTGCCCCCGCGCGCGGCGATCGACGCCGGCCAGCTCGACGCCGCCTACCGGGCCGCCGAGGTCACGCCACGGGCCGGGGACGCCGTCCTGCTCCGCACCGGGTGGTGGGAGCGCCACCGCGGCTCCCCCGACTACTTCGACGACGAGCCCGGCATCGACGACGACGCGGCTCGCTGGCTCGCCGCTCGGGACGTGGCGGTGGTCGGCGCCGACAACTACGCGGTGGAGGTGCAGCCCGCGGCCGCCGGCTCCACGTTCCCCGTCCACATCACCCTGATGCACCGCTACGGCGTCCCCCTGCTCGAGAACCTCGACCTCGCCGACCTCGCCGCCGCTCTCGACGCGGCCGGACGATCGACGTTCCTGCTGGTGCTGGCCCCGATCCCGCTCGCCGGCTCCACGGCGGGCCCTGTCGCCCCGGTGGCGGTGCTGTGAGCGCCCACGACGTGACCCCGACCGCGCTCGAGAACTGGCCGGCGCTGCTGCGCGACGGCGACCTCGTCGTCGTCGCGGGTGGCGCGGGGGAACCCACGGCGCTGCTCGAGGCCCTGGCGAAGACGCCGGCCGAGGACCTGCCCGACGTGGAGCTGTTCGTCGGACTGAGCCACAGCGGGGTCCTCGAGGACCCGCCGGCGGTCCGACTCGCCTCGTTCGGGGCCATGGGCCCGCTCGCCCGACACGCCGCGCGGGGCGACCTGGCCGTCGTCCCCTGCACCTTCGTCGATCTGCCTCGCGTGCTGCCGCTACGGGCGCCGGGGCGAGTGGTCGTGCTGTTGTCGGTCGCGCCGGTCGGCGACGACGGACGGCACAGTCTCGGGATCGCCGTCGACCACGCCTACGAGCTCGCGGCCCACGGCGGAGCCGTGGTGATCGCCGAGGTCAACGACCGGATGCCCCGCACCGACGCCCCCACCCTGCCGACGGCCGCACTGCACCTCGCCGTCGCGGTCTCGCACCCCCTGCCCGGGCCGGTGGCGCGGGCCGGGCACACGGGTCACCGTGCGATCGCCGGCCATGTCGCGTCGCTCGTTCCCGACGGCGCGACGCTGCAGCTCGGCGTGGGGACCCTGCCCGCGGTGGTGGCCGAGGCGCTGTCCGGGCACCGGGACCTGCAGGTGCGCTCGACACTGGTCGGTGACTGGCTGCTGACCCTCGCCCGTGCCGGGGCCCTGTCGTCGGCGCCGGACGCCGTGGTCCTCTCCGAGGCCGCGGGGTGCAGGAAGCTGCACGACCACGTCGCGAGCGGCGGCGCCCACGTGCGCCCCGTCGCCGAGGTCGTCGACCCGGGGACGTTGGCGGGCCTGGACTGCCTGGTCGCCCTCAACTCCGCGCTGCAGGTCGACCTCACCGGCCAGGTCAACGCCGAGCAGGTCGCCGGCGGTTACGTGGGGGGCGTCGCCGGCCAGCCGGACTTCCTGCGCGCGGCCCAGCGCACCCCGCACGGCCGGTCGGTGGTCATGCTCCCGGCCACCGCCGACGGCGCGTCGCGGATCGTCCCCCGGCTGTACGGCGGGACGGTCACCACCGGCCGCGCGAGCGTCGACGTCGTCGTCACCGAGCACGGGGTGGCCGACCTGCGGGGGGCCGACCTCGCCGCCCGCGCTCGCGCGCTGATCGAGGTCGCGGCCCCGGAGCACCGCGCGGCACTGCGGCACGCACTCGAGGAGGGACCGTGAGCGAGGAGATCGTCGCGCGGCTGCAGTCGTTCCTGGACACCCATGGCGGCGAGGGCGCGCGAGTGGTGGACCTGGAACGAGTCGGTGTCGGGCGATCGCGGGACAACTACCTGTTCGACCTGGAGCGCGACGGCGGGCGCGAGCCGCTGATCCTGCGCCAGGACCCCGACGGGGGCCTCGTCGACACCGACCGAGCCGTCGAGTTCGCGGTGCTGCGGGCGCTGGAACCCGCACCGCTGCCGACGCCGACAGCACGGTGGCTCGACGCCGACGGGACCTGGCTGGGCAGCCCGTTCCTCGTCATGCGCCGCGTGGCCGGCACCTGCGACTACCGGGTCCTGCGCTCGGCGCGGCCGCTGTCCGAGCGCCGCGACCTCGCCGCCCGTTTCTGCGAGCTGCTCGGCGCGGTCCACGACACCAACTGGCGCGCTCTGGGCCTCGACGCCGTGCTTGCCGACCCCGGACCGGATGCCGCGTCCGCCGAGCTGGACCGGTGGGAGGCGATCCTGCGCGGCGATGCGCTCGAGGCCCACCCCGAGCTCGACCTGGCGATCGACGCACTGCGACGCAGCGCCCCCACCTCGACGCACACCGTGCTCGTCCACGCCGATTTCAAGCCGGGCAACATCCTGCTCGCGGGCGGCGACGTCAGCGCCCTCCTCGACTGGGAGCTCGCCCACCTCGGCGACCCGCTCGAGGACCTCGGCTGGGTCACCCAACCTCTGCGTGCCGGCGAGCACACCATCGAGGGCGTCTGGGAGGCCGACGACCTCGTGGCGCACTACGAGCAGGTCACGGGCACACCGGTGGACCGCACGGCGCTGCGCTGGTGGGTCGTGTTCTCCACGTTCAAGACCGCCGTCATGCAGGTCAGCGGCCTGCGCTCGTTCCTCGAGGGACGCAGCGAGGAGCCCTACCGACCTCACCGCCGCGTGCTCGCCGAGCTCCTGGCGTCCCTGCCCGCGCTGTGCCCGGAGGTGGCCACGAGATGAGACCGACCGTGGACGAGCAGCTCGACGGGGTGCTCCGACTGCTCGACGCCGTGGTTCGCGACGAGGACCTGTCCACCGGCGGGCGTGACCGGGTCCGTGACGCCGAACGTCTCGTGCGCCGGGTCCGCGGCACCTGGTCGACCGCGCTGCCCTTCCTCGTGGCGGACAACGCCGCACTCGACGGGCTGCTGCGCGAGCTCGGTGTCGACCTCCCGCCCGCCCCCGAGCCCGGGACGGACGTCGCAGCCCTCGCGACCCGCAACGAGCAGCTGCGCGAACGGTTGTCGGCCACGATCCGCGTGCTGCCGCCCCCGCCGCGCGGCGACGACGCCCGCGCGCGCATCGGCGCCTACCTGCAGCACCGCGTCGCCACCGACCCCACCTGATCCCCGCCCGAGCCCTGGAGAGGAGCCACGTGACCAGCGCCTGGCCCGGCCTCACGATCGACGACGAGCACTTCGCCGAGCAGTTCCCGCTCTCACCGCTCGACGACTTCCTCGTGCACCAGACACCCGACCCGGTCCGGGTCATGTGGACCGGGGATCCGCGCGCCTACGAGCGCTACTGGGTGATCATGCACGATCCCGCCGGGGAAGTGATCATCGCGACCGGCGGCAGCTTCTACCCCAACCTGGACCGCGCCGAGGCGTACGCCATCGTCAACCGCGGTGGGCGCCACACCGCCGTCCGCAGCTTCCGTCGCATCGGCGCCGACCGCGTCGACCTCGCCGTCGGCCCGATCGCGCCACGGGTGATCCGCGGCCTGCGCGAGTGGCGCTTCGTCCTCGAGCCGAACGACCACGGCATCTCCTACGACCTCACCTTCGTCGACACCACCCGCCAGGTGTTCCGCGAACCACTCTCCGACACCGCCCACGGCACCCCGCCCGGCCGCCGCAACGACGTCACCAGCGGCTTCGAAGGCTTCGGGACCGTCTCGGGCTGGTACGCGATCGACGGGGTCCGCCACGAGATGCCGGCCGGCTCCACCGGCACCCGCGACCGTCACTGGGGCACCGGGCGCGGAGTCGGCGGGCCCGCGATGTCCCTGGGCGGGCGGCTGCACGTCGGGGTCAACGGCAACGCCTTCGTCGCCTTCGACGACTGGACCCTCTGGGGCGACCGCGTCTACTACCCCTTCGGCCACGGGCGCCCCGGCGCCACCCGCGTCGACAAGCCGACCCGCCGGTTGCGCTTCGAGCCCGACACCCAGCTGTTCGTCGAGGGGGTCGTGGACTACCGCCTCGACACCGGGGAGAAACGACAGCTGCACTACGAGCGCCTCGGGCAGCAGACCGCGTTCCTGCGCTGCGGGATGTACGGCGGCACGCCCGAGAGCGACATCCACCAGGGCTCCTACGACGGACCGGACCACACCGAGGGCGAGACCTACGACCTCGAGCGGCCTGAGAACCGCGTCTTCATTCGCGGGCTCGACGAGCACCTGTGCCGCGTGAGCACCGACGACGGGCAGCAGTCGATCGGCATCTACCAGGCCATCGACCCGGTGGCCTTCGAGCTGTGCACCGCGGGACGGCCCGGATGGGACTTCCTCCGCTGAGCGCGGCGGGCGGCGCGCATGCCCGCACACCGCTCCCGGAGTCGCATGACGGAGGATGTCCGGTCGTGTCGACGCCCCAGCCGCCGGTGGACGCAGGCCCCGGGAAGGACCGCTACGCCCGGACCTTCGACGTCCTGGAGCTGCTCGTCGGACATACGAGCGGCATGACCGTCACCGAGATCGCCAAACGCCTCGAGCTGCCGGTCTCGAGCAGCCACAACCTGCTCCAGCGGATGGTGGCCAGCGAGGTCGTCTCCGTCACCGACGACCTGCGCTACACGCTCGGTCCGCGCGCGGTGCGGCTGGGCCTGCGGATCGCCGACGAGCTCGAGGTGCGCTCGGTGGCCCGCCGGCACCTCCAGGACCTGGCCCTCTCGACCGGGGAAGACGTCTACCTCGCGGTGCGCCTGGGCGACAACGTCACCTACGTCGACCGCGTGCCGGGCTCCCGCCCCGTGAGCGTGGAGATCCGGCTCGGCCGCGAGCTGTATCTGCACGCCACCGCGGTCGGGAAGCTCTTCGCCGCCCTGGACACGTCCCTGCGCCGCCGGCTCGACGACGCCGAGCTGCCCGTGCTCACCGAGCACACGCTCACCGACCCCGGCGCGCTCGACGCGGAGCTCGAACGCATCCGGCAGGCAGGGTTCGCCGTCAGCCGCGAGGAGGCCGTGATCGGCATCGTCGGGCTCGCGGTACCGGTCCGCGACGCCACCGGACGCCTCGTCGCCGCCGTGCACATCTCCGGGCTCCGCGCCCAGCTCACCGATGCGCTCGAGGCATCGCTGGTCGAGGCGGCCCGCGGCGCAGCCACCGCCATGGAGCGCGACCTCGGTCGCCTCGACCACCGCTGAGAGGAGCATCCCATGGGCCCTCTGGCCGGGATGAGCGTCGTCGAGTTCGCCGGCATCGGCCCCACCCCGTTCTGCGCGATGGTGCTCGCCGACCTCGGCGCCGACGTCGTCCGCATCGACCGCCCCGCACCCCCGCGGTCCGAGCCGCCCACCGGCGTCGAGACGCTCACCGACGGCATCCTCGGACGAGGCCGACGCTCGGTCGCGCTCGACCTCAAGCACCCGGACGGTCGCTTCGCTGCGCTCGACCTCGTGGCCGACGCCGACGTGCTCGTGGAGGGCTTCCGGCCCGGCGTCATGGAGCGCCTCGGCCTCGGGCCGGAGGACTGTCACGCGCGAGCACCCAAGCTCGTGTACGGACGCCTCACCGGCTGGGGTCAAGAGGGGCCCCTGGCCCAGCGGGCGGGCCACGACATCAACTACGTCGCGCTCGCCGGCGCGCTCGCCCCACTCGGACGGCGCGACGACCGCCCCACGCCACCGCTCAACCTCCTCGGCGACTTCGCCGGAGGCGGCCTCCTGCTCGCCCTCGGCATCACCGCCGCGGTCATCGAGCGCGGGCGCTCCGGGCAAGGGCAGGTCGTCGACGCCGCCATGGTCGACGGTGCCTCCTACCTGATGACCATGATGTACGAACTGCTCGGCCGTGGCCGCTGGGACGAGCGCCGCGAGGCCAACGCCAACGACGGCGCGTCGCCCTTCTACGACACCTACGAGACATCCGACGGCGAGTACCTGGCCGTCGGCGCGATGGAGCCGCATTTCTGGGCGCGGTTGGTCGACGAGCTCGGACTCGCCGACGAGGAACTGCCGGACCAGTGGGACCCGAACAACTGGCCCGAGCTCACCGAGCGCCTCGCCGCGGCGTTCCGCACCCGGACCCGCGATGAATGGGTCGAGCGCTTCGCCGACACCGACGCGTGCGTGACCCCGGTTCTGCGGATGAGCGAAGCCCCAGGACACTCGCACCATCTGGCACGCGGCGGCTTCGTGACCGTCGACGGCACCCGCGTGCCCGCTCCGGCACCGCGCTTCTCGCGCACGCCGGCCACCGCGGGGCCACCGGCAGCACGACCTGGCGAACACACCGCCCAGGTGCTCGCCGAACGCGGCTTCTCCCCCGAGCGGATCGCCGCGCTCCGCCACAGCGGCGTCACCGTGGCGTAGGCGTGGTCCGCTGAGCGCCGTCACCCAAAGGTGTCGCGTCGTCTCGGGCAGGGTGACGTCGAGCCCGGGCGCCGCCGGCAGCAGCGCTTCCAGGCGCTGGGAGTGCGGCGACCGGCGTGTCTCAGCGTCTCAGGACTGAGAGCTTCCGCGGTCGCACGGACGACGCATGCTCCCGGAGCAGTGAGCCGGACCACACACGGTTCGGGCGCTGAGACCGACGAGGGAGTCGACGTGGGAGAGCTGGAGGGCAGAGTCGCGCTGGTGACCGGCGCGGCCCGCGGTCAGGGCCGCAGCCACGCGGTCCGCCTGGCGCAGGAGGGCGCCGACATCATCGCGATCGACATCTGCGATCAGATCGGCTCGGTGCCTTACGGGTTGTCGAGCGAGGCAGACCTCGCCCAGACCGCGAAGCTGGTCGAGGCCGAGGACCGTCGGATCGTGCCGTCCGTCGCCGACGTCCGGGACGTGGGAGCGCTGGCCGCCGCGGTGGACGCGGGAGTCAGCGAGCTCGGCCGACTCGACGTCGTTCTCGCCAACGCGGGCATCGTCAGCTACGGCGGGGTTCGTGACCTCACCGCCGAGCAGTGGAACGACATGATCGGTACGAACCTCACGGGCGTGTTCAACACCGCCAAGGCCACTGTCGAGCACCTCATCGCCGCCGGCGGCGGGTCGTTCATCCTGACCAGCTCGGTGTACGGGCTCAAGGGCAACGGCGGCGTCGCCCACTACACCGCCGCCAAGCACGGCGTGACCGGCCTGATGAAGGCCATGACCCACGAGCTCGCCCCGTTCAACATCCGGGTCAACTCCGTTCATCCGACGACGGTGAACACCGACATGATCCAGCACGACGCGCAGTACCGCCTCTTCCGGCCCGATCTGGAGAACCCCACGGCCGAGGACGCGAAAGCAGGTTTCGCGTCGCTCAATATCATGCCCATTCCGTGGGTCGAGGCCACGGACATCACCAACGCCATTCTCTTCCTGGCATCTGAGAAGGCCCGTTTCATCACCGGGGTGGCGCTTCCCGTCGACGCCGGCTCGATGCAGATCTGAGAGGAATCATCATGACTGCCATCCTGTCGGCACCCACCGAGACCGGCGGGCGGCCGAGCGCCGAGGAACTCATCGCCCGCGCCGAGGCACTCGTGCCCAGGCTGCGCGAGCGGGCCCGCGGTGCCGAGGAGCTGCGTCGCATCCCGGACGAGACGATCGCCGACCTCGAGGCCGCGGGCCTGTTCTACGTCGTCAGCCCCCGCAGCGAAGGCGGTTACGGCTACGGCATGACCGAGCTCGGGACCATCACCCGCATCCTGGCGAAGGGCTGCGCGTCGACCGCATGGGTCTACTCCTTCCTCGTCGTGCACAACGTGTCCATCACCCAGGATCTGCGACACCTGCTCCACGGGCGTCCCTTCGCGACGGCCGCCCTGTCCGCCGGCTTCCAAGCCACCCCGTCGGGCACGGCCGTGCCCGTCGAGGGCGGATGGCGGGTCACCGGCACGTGGCCGTTCGCAAGCGGGATCATGAACGCCGACCACGTCCTGTTCATCACGCTCGAACAGCGGCCGGGTCAGGAGGAGCCCGCCATGCTCGGCCTGTGCGCGGACGTCGCCGACGTCGAGATCACCGACATCTGGCACATGGCCGGCATGCAGGCCACCGGGTCGAACACCTTCTCGCTGGAGAACCATTTCATCCCCCGCGACCGGCAGTGGACGGCGTTCGGCCAGGAACGCCTCCACCCGGCCGACCCCGACGACATCCGTCCCCTCGAAGGCTTCTCGATCATCCGTATGTTCGACGTGCTGCTCGCCGCGGTCGCGGTCGGCTGCGCGGAAGCCGCACTCGAGGACTTCCACCGCCGGATCCAGACCCGCATCGTCGGATTCGGGCTGGGGCCCCAACGCGAGCACCCCGAGGCGTGGGGCCGCTACGGGCAGGCCGTCACCGAGACGCGGATGGCCCGGCTGCTCTGGGACGAGACCCTGCGCGTGGTGTCCGACCTGTCCGATCGGGGCGTCTCGGCGGAGGTCCAGACGGCGGCCGAGCTGCGCATGGCCTCTCCGCGCATCTGCCAGGTGGCGCGCGACGCCGTGCAGATCATCGTGGAGGGATCGGGGTCGAGCATCTACCACCTCGACAACCCCCTGCAGCGCCAGCAGCGCGACATCAACTTCCTGAAGAACCACTCCTACCTGCATCCGGACGGAGCGTTCGTGCCCGCAGGCAAGGCGCTGCTCGGTCTCGCCGACCCGGTCGACGGCCTCCTGCTGATCTAGCAAGACGTCGTCAGCGCCCCGGTCCCGGTCCCCGTTCTGCTAGGGATCGGGACCGGGGCACTGTCACGATCAGACACGAGCCCGCGTCGTCGGGACTCGCAGCAGGTCGGAGGTTCGGTCCATGCCAGGACAGCTCGACCCGGATCCCGCATGGGGCCCCGAGGCCCGTCGACGCATGCAGGCCGCCCGTGAGCGGCTGCTCGGCGAGCCCATCTCCCTGCCCGCGCACGACACCGCGCCCGCCGACCTGTCCCTACGCAACGAGATCATCACGTCGTGGCGGCGGTCCCAGCTCAGCGGCATCAACCCCGGCGACCGCCTGGCCGTCCCCCTCGACCCGGATCGACCGGCGACGCCGCGACTGTTGCGGGCCGCCACTCCGGTGCTGGAGAGGTTGAGTGCGCAGCTTGCCCACACCGCGATCACCTTGGCCGACAGCGGCTCGTGGCTGGTCTGGCGCGCCGCGGCCGACCGGCGACTGCTGTCCGGACTCGATCGGATCTCCGCGGCCCCCGGGGCGCTCATGGCGGAGGAGGTCGCTGGGACGAACGGGCTGGGCACGGTCATCGAGGTCCGGGCCCCGATCATCGTGGCCGGTCCCGAGCACTACCTCGAGGACATGCAGGACTTCACCTGTGTCGGCGTGCCGGTCAAGGATCCGCTGACACAGCGCCTCGAAGGCATCGTCGCGCTCACCTGTCACTACCGGGACACCAACGAGCACCTTCTCCCGCTGGTGGCCGAGGCCGCCCGCGAGATCGAGACCCGGCTGCAGGACGGGGCCTCCACGCGCGAGCGCGCGTTGTTCGACGCCTTCGTCCGGATGGCCCGCTCCCCGGCCCTGGCCGTGGCGTCGTTGAACGACCAGTTCCTGTTCACCAACGCCCAGGCCGCCGAGCTGTTCGACCCCTCTGACCATGCATTGCTGTGGAACTGGGCGAAAGACAGCATGCGGCACTCGCGCACCATCACCGGCCGATTGACCCTCAGCCGCGGCGTCCCCGTTGACGTCCGCTGCTCCACCGTCGACGACGGCGCCACTCCGGCCGGCGTCCTCATCACGATGCGGTCCGGACGCGAAACACGACGACCGATCCGCCCGTCGATCGATCCCGCCCATCCGAACATGCCGATCTGGCAGCGCCTGCTCGAACAGGGAACCCAGCTGCTGGCCGATCGGCGCCGGATCGCGGTGCTCGGAGAGCAGGGCGCCGGCAAGCTCACCTTCGCCCGTGCCGTCCACGGCCTGACCAACCCCGGCACCGAGACCCTGGAGCTCGATTTCGCCGTCGACGACGTCGAACAGTTCGCGGAGCGCGTCCACGCACCCGAACTGACGGCCGTCCTGCGCCACGTCGACTGCCTGGATCGTCGCCGGACCCTGGCGTTGTGTGCGCACCTCGAGCGCTCGGCGGGTCGGGTTCTGTTCACGGTCGACCCGTCCCAGATCGAGCCCGGCCTGCTCAGCCGGCTGATCGACCGTACCGACGGTGCCCTCACCGTCCCCGCGCTGCGCGACCGCCGCGACGACCTTCCCGCACTGATCGTCGCGCTCCTGGGCGGGCTGAGCCCGGGTACCGGTCCCGTGCGCTGCGCCTCGAAATGCGTGGACGCCCTGATGCATCACGACCTCCCGGGCAACGTCGCCGAGCTCCGCCGCGTGCTGTCCACAGCGCTGGCGACGGCACGCGGCCGCGATATCACCCTTGAAGACCTGCCCTCCACCCACCAGGCGGTCAGCCGAGACGGGCGCCGCCTGGTCGCGCTGGAGGAAGCCGAACGCGCTGCGGTGGTTCAGGCGCTCCAGCGCCGTTCGTGGAACGCGGAGGTGGCTGCCACGGATCTGGGCATCTCGCGCGCGACGATCTACCGGAAGATGAAGACGCTCAACATCAAGCGTCCCGCCCGGAGCTGACCGCCGCCCGGCTGCCCGGGGCCGCTGTCCGTCCTTGCCCGTACCGGCCCAGGCGGACGACCGAGTCTCACCGGTGAGATCGAGCCCTCCGAGAATGAGACCCTCCCGCCTCCGCTCCGAATGGTGATGTAGCACGACTGGCGGGCAGTGAGGCCGGCCACGTCGCATGGAGGACCGATGGTCTCGCAGCAGGTGAACGAAATCGCCTCGACCGCTTACGCCGGGTGGCTCCGTGCGGACGCCACCGTCGAGGAGATGCGCACGGGCTTCGACCGGATGTGCCCAGAACCCCCCGGCGAGGCGTCGATCACGCCCGCCCGGATGGGAGGCGTCGACGGCAGCTGGGTCCGCGGTCCGTGGTCCGGGGCGACGACGATCCTGCACTTCCACGCCGGCGGCTACCTCATCGGGTCGCCGACCAGTCACCGGGATCTGGCCGTGCGGATGGGCCGGGCCGCGGGCGCGCAGGTATTCCTCGCCGACTACCGCCTCGCCCCGGAGAATCCCTTCCCCGCAGCCTTCGACGACGGCGTCGCCGCGTACAAGGGCATGATCGCCGACGGCATCGATCCCTCCTCTCTGGTGGTCTCGGGGGACTCGGCCGGTGGAGGCCTCGCCCTCGCGGTGATGGCGGCCGCGCGCGACAGTGGCGACGCCTTGCCGGCGGTGGGGGTGCTGATGTCCCCCTGGGCGGACCTGACCCTGAGCGGAGACTCCATGTCGGCGCGCGAGCCGATGGACCCGCTCGTGAGCCGTGCCGTCCTCACCGAGATGGCCCAGGGCTACCTGCAGGGCGCCGACCCCACGGACCACCGGGCGTCACCGCTGCTGGGCAACCTCGCGGGTCTGCCGCCGCTGTTGGCCCAGGCCGGCAGCAGCGAGGTCCTCGAGGACGACGCGGTCCGCATCGTCGACGGAGTACTCCGGGCCGGCGGCGACGCCGTCCTGCAGATCGGCTACGAGATGGTCCACGTCTTCCAGATGTTCGCCGATCAGCTCCCTGACGCCGACCGCGCGATCGAGCAGATCGGCGCCTTCGTCCGCCCGCGCGTGGGGAGCACGGACTCCGCCCCCCTGGCCTCGGCGCGCTCCTGGCCCTGAGGCGGGACATACCCGGGCGCACGCGGAGGGACCTCGGGGTGCGGAGGGACCTCGGGGTACAGCGCACCGGGTTCGACACCAAGGCCGCGGTGCGGATTCGAGCGGACGCCTTCGCCGCGCTCGACGATCGGACGGATCCGGCGGGCGTTCGAGCTCGAGCCGTTGTTCGTGGAGAGGCTCCACGATGTCGGCATCGTGACCACGAACCGCGGCGGACTCAGGCGCGGCGTTCGGCGGCCAGGAGCCCGGCGAGGCCGAGGAACGCGACGCCACTGATCTGGTCGAGCCGGCGCCGGACTCGGCGTGTGAGACCGATGCTGTGCAGCCGTCCACCCAACACCGTGTAGACGACGGCCGAGACCGCCTCCACCGCGATGTAGGCGAGCCCGAGCACGGCGAGGGCCTGCGGGGTGGCGCCTGTCGGCGGCGCGAACTGCGGGATGAACGAGGCGAACAACAGCAGCGCCTTCGGATTCGTGATCGCGACGGTGAACTCCTGCCGAACCAGCGCCCACCGCCCGCGGACCGGCTCCGTCGGAGTGACGGAGTCCGACGATCGCGAGCGCCAGGACTTCCACAGCAGCGACAGACCGAGCCAGCCGAGGTAGGCCACGCCGGCCCACTTGAGCACCGTGAACGCGGTCGCTGACGTGACGAGCACGGCTCCCAGACCGCCGGCTGCCAACGCGACGAGGATGACGAACGCAGAGAACCGACCGGCCAGCGCGATCGTGGCATCCGCCGTGCCCTGCCGTACCGCGTTGCGGAGACTCAGCAACTGGTTGGCGCCCGGCACCGCCGAGACGAGAAGCGCGGCCAACAGGAAGCCCAACCAGTCGATCATCTCCACGCCGACCCTCCCGTCGATGAGCTCCGTCGCCCGCCTCCGACCTCGGGAGCTCTTATGCCGACACCGTGCCGGAGTACCTCGGGCTCCGCGCGGTGGGTGTCTCCCCAGGCGACCCCGCGCTGTCCCGCACCACCGAGACCACGGCTTCCTGACGCCCGGTCCCGGCCCCACGCCCCGCGAATCGGAGACCTCATGGGTGTCCGGTCGGGCACGCCACTCACGACCCCGTGCCCGGTGTGGACGACGGCGTGCCGATCAAGGTTGTGGCGGACGTCGATGCCGAGCGGGGACGGGTGGCCATCGACCTGCGGGACAACCCCGACTGCGTACCCGCGGGGCTCAACCAGAGCGAGGCGACCGCGGTCAACAACGTCGTCACGGGCTTGTTCGACGTCCTCGACAGCGACATCCCGCACAACGCGGGCAGCTTCCGGTGCGTGGAGGTGTTCCTCCGGGAGAACTGCGTGGTGGGCATCCCGCTGCACCCGACCAGCTGCTCGATGGCGACACGAACATCGCCGACCGTCTCGTCAACGCCACCCAGTCCGCGTTCGCCGAGGTCGACGAGGTCGGCCTCGCGCACGGGGGCGCCGCCATGGGCGCCGACTTCGCGGTCATCTCGGGCACCGACCGCCGACGGAACGGTGCGCCCTACGTCAACCAGATCATCCTCGGCAACAACGGCGGCGGAGCGGCCGCCGACACCGACGGGTGGCTGACCCTCGCACTGCCGGTGACCGGCGGCCTCCTGCACCGCGACTCCGTGGAGACCACGGAGGAGAAGTACCCGGTGCTCGTCGACTCGCTGCGGCTCGTCGCCGACGGGGGCGGCGCCGGGCGGAGGCGCGACGCGCCGCCCGCCGAGCTCGTCTACGGGCCACGCGAAACGCCGTTGTTCGCCGCCTACGCCGGTGACGGCAGCCTGAACGCCGCGCGCGGGGTACGGGGCGGTCACGACGGAGCCCGCGCCCGTGCCCAGATCCTCGGCCGGGCCGACGACGCTCTCGACGTGCCGACCATCGGCGCCGAGCAACTCGTCCCCGGGGAGCGGATCCGCGCTCACGCCGCCGGCGGCGGCGGGTACGGCGATCCCCTCGAGCGTGAGCCCGAGCTGGTCCTCGGCGACGTGCTCGAAGGGTGGGTGACCCGAGCCGCGGCGCGCGAGGTCTACGGGGTCGTCCTCACCGGTGAGGTCGACGACGAGAGCCTGGCGGTCGACGCCGCAGCCACACAGTCAGCGCGCAGCTCGCTGCACAGCCGCGAGTGAGGACCCGCACTCGGGCCGGTCGGAGGCGTCGTCACCCCCCGAGCCACCTCGATCGTCTCGGGCGGGGCAGCGAGCTCATGGTGTCTCCTCCGGAGATGTGCGCGTCAGGCCCCCGAGCACCGTGTCGGCGTAGGCGGCGCCGATGTCGGCGGCGGGGACGGTCGAGGTCTCCGGGTTGAACCACCGGTTGGACCACGCGACCATGCCGAGGATCCCGTAGGCGATCACCCACGGCTTCGTCGTCGCGTGGAAGCTACCGTCGGCCAGCCCGTCCTCCACGATGGCGACGAGGACGTTCTCGTACCGCTTGTTGTAGCGGGCCATGGTGCGGCCCCACTGCGACCGGGGCGCCAGCACGCCGAGGTCCTCCTGGATGTACAGGTACAGGTAGGGGTAGTTCTCGGCGTAGGACACCATCAGCTCGGTGATCAGCGTCCGCAGCTTCTCCGGCGGCGTGCCCGGAGCCGCGAGGATCTCCTCCGCGCGCAGGCAGTTGCGCTCCACCGCGTCGCCGACGGCGGTGTGGAAGAGCTCTTCCTTGCTGCCGGCGTAATAGTAGATCGTCGCGCGGTCCATCCCGACGGCCTCGGCGATGTCACCGATCTTGGTGCCTCGGAACCCGTGCCGCTTGAACACGTCGCCGGCCGCCCGGACGATCGCTGCGCGCCGCTCCTGGTACGCCGCGCCGCCCTCGTCGAGCGCCGCGGCCCGGCGTCGTGCGATCGCGCTCTTCCCGGCCTCGGTCATCCGCCGCCCTCCTGCCGATCCCGGCGTCGTGCCGCACTGCGCTGGACGCACACGCGATCGTATCGAGCACTCAGGGCCAGAACGGTGCACGGAGCTCGCGCTTGAGCACCTTCCCCGCGGCGTTGCGGGGCAAGGCCTCCACCACGTCGATCGATGTCGGGCACTTGTAGCGGGCGAGCCGGGTGCGCACGTCGGCGAGCACCTCGTCGGGGTCGAGCGTCACTCCCGGCGCCGGCACGACGATCGCCTTGACCGTCTCTCCCCACCGCGGCGAGGGCACCCCGATGACGGCGACGTCGGCGACGGCCGGGTTCGCGGCCAGCGCGTTCTCGACCTCCGCGGGGTAGACGTTCTCACCGCCGGAGATGATGAGGTCCTTGATGCGGTCGTGCAGGTAGACGTAGCCCTCGGCGTCGCGGTAGGCGGCGTCACCGGTGCGCAGCCACCCGCCCTCGAGCAGCGTCGCCGCCGACTCCTCGGGCCGGTGCCAGTAGCCCGGGGTGTTCTGCCCGGACCGCACGCGGATCTCACCGACCTCGCCGACCGCGACCTCCTCCCCGGTGACCGGATCGACCAGCGTGATCTCCAGCCAGGGCAGCGGGAGCCCGACCGAGCGCAGCAGGTGCGGCCGGTCGTGGTCGGCCGGCGCGAGGCTGACGACGGTGCCTGCGGTCTCGGTCATCCCGTACACCGCCATGAAGCCGCAGCCCAGGCCGTCGATGGCGCGGCGCAGCAGCGCCTCGGTCATCGGCGCCCCGCCGTACGCGATTCGCTGCAGCGACGACAGGTCGGCCTGCCCGACGGCGGGTGAGGCGAGGATGGCGGCCACGATCGCCGGCACGGCGAAGGCGTGAGTGACCCGGTGGCGCTCCATGACCGCGACGAGGTGGTCGGGCGCCAGGTCGCAGAGCAGGACGGTGTGCCCGCCCTGGCCGAGCGCGGTGAGGCCGTAACCGATCCCGCCGATGTGGAACAGCGGTGAGGGCACCATGTTCACCGAGTCCGGCCCCATGCCGTAGAACTCGCGGCCCATCCGCGGGGTGAACGCGAGGTTGGCGTGGGTGAGCCGGGCGCCCTTGGGCAGGCCCGTGGTGCCGGAGCTGTACAGCTGCAGGACGACGTCGTCGGGCTCCGGGGCGTGCGTCACCGGCTGCTCCGACGCGGCGGCCAGCCAGCCCTCGTAGGAGTCCTCGAGCACCAACGGCCGCCGGTCCTCGGGCACGAGGACCAGCTGGTCACGGCCGCACACGAGCAGGGCGGGGTCGGCGTCCTCCAGGATCGCGAGGATCTCCGGGGCCGCCAGCCGCCAGTTGAGGGCGACGAGCACGACACCCGCCCGTGCCGCCCCGAACAGGAGCTCGAAGTACTCGGGACAGTTGCGCAGCAGGACCGCCGCACGGTCACCCGGGCGCAGACCTTGCCCGACGAGCGCCTGCGCGACGCGATGGGCGCGCCGGTCGAACTCCCCGAAGGTGACCGTGCGGTCGGGCTCCTCCCCCGCTGCTCCGCGGGCCCCGACGATCGTGATCGCCGGCCGCTGCGCTCCCAGAGCGGCCACCCGGGCCAGGGTGTCGCCGAGCGTGGCGTCCATGACCGGCGTCGGTTCGGTGGTGGTCATCAGTAGCTCTTCGGCAGGCCGAGGTTGTGCTGGGCGACGTGGTTGAGCACCATCTCGCGGCTCACCGGGGCGGTGCGGAACATCCGCGCGGCGAACCACAGGTCGGACAACCCGTACTCGTTGGACAGGCCGTTGCCGCCGTGGGTCTGGATCGCCTGGTCCACCGCGGCGGCCGCGGCCTCGCCGGCGGCGTACTTGGCGACGGTGGAGGCGCTGCCGGTGGCGGCCGCGTCGGCGCCCTCGTCGGTCAGCTTCGCGGCGTGCATGGTCATCAGGCGCGCGAGCTGGACCTCGACGAAGCACGTGGCCAGCGGGTGGGACACGCCCTGGTGGGCGCCGATCGGCGTCGACCACACGGTGCGGTCGGTGGCGTAGCGGGCCGCCCGGGCGAGCGCGAACCGGGCGATGCCGTTGGCCTGTGCGGCGGCGGTGACGCGCTCCGGGTTCAGCCCGGCGAAGACCTGGCGCAGGCCCGCGCCCTCCTCGCCGATCAGGTCGTCGCGTGTCACCCGCACGTCGTCGAAGAACGTCGTGAACTGGTTCTCGGGGATCTGCAGCGCCGAGTCGATCGGCTGGTACGACAGGCCCGGCGCGTCGGTCGGCACCAGGAACATCGAGATCGGGTGGCGGCCCCGCTCGTCCGGGTCGGTGCCGCGGGCCACGACGATGACGGCGTCGGCGTCGTCGAGGCCCGAGGTCCAGTACTTCTGGCCACGGATGCGCCAGGCGCCGTCGCCGTCGGCGTGGGCCGTCGTCGTGATGTTGTGGGTGTTGGTGCCGGCGTCGGGCTCGGTGATGGCGAAGGCGATGCGCTTCGTGCCGTCGGCGACGCCCGCGAGCCACTGCTGCTTCTGCGCCTCGGACGCGTGCGCGGTGAGCAACGACCCGGCGATGGCCGGCGAGATCACCAGCATGAACAGCGGGCAGCCCGCGGCCGAGGTCTCCTCGATGACGATCGCCAGGTCGGTCAGCCCTCCCCCGCCGCCGCCGTACTCCTCGGGCAGGTGCACGCCGAGGTAGCCGGCGCGGCCCAGGTCCGCCCAGAGCTCGTCCGGGCGCGCTCCACGTCGCGTCACGTCTTGGAAGTAGCTCCGGCCGTAGCTGCCCACCAGCTTGGCCACGCTCTCGCGCAGCGCCCGGCGTTCCTCGGTGTCGAGGAGAAGGTCGTCCTTCACGAGTCCGTCGGCCACGTCGCCTCCACGCTCTCAACAGCAGTGTTGACGGTAGACCGGCCTGTTCGGCGTCGTCAACGCCAGGCGTAGAACCCCTGTCCGGTCTTGCGGCCGAGGTGGCCCTGCGCGACGAGGCGCCGGAGGATCCCGGGCGCGGCGTAGCGCTCGCCGTAGACGCTCGACAGGTGCCGTGCGATGTCGAGGCGGACGTCGAGCCCGACGACGTCGGAGAGCCGCAGCGGACCGATCGGGTGCCCGTAGGCGAGCACGGCGGCCTTGTCGATGTCCTCGGCGGTCGCCACCTCCTCCTCGAGGATCCGCATGGCCTCGAAGGCCGCGATGTTGTCGAGCCGGCTGGTGGCGAACCCGGGCACGTCGCGGACGACGATCGACTCCTTGCCGATCGTCGTGGCGTAGTCCTGCGCCGCGGCGACGGCGACCTCGTCGCTCGACCGGCCGCGCACGACCTCCACCAGTGGCAGCGACCACACCGGGTTGAAGAAGTGCATGCCGAGGAAGGCGGCCGGCCGGGCCAGGTCCTCGGCCAGGGCGTCGATCGAGATCGAGCTGGTGTTGGAGGCCAGCAGCCGGGGCTCGCGCGCCTCGGCCGCCCTCAGGACCTCGACCTTGAGCTCGGGGATCTCCGGCACGGACTCGACGACGAGGTCGAGGCCGGTGGCGAGACCGGCGACGTCCTCGACGACGTCGAGCAGCGCGGGCAGGCGCTCGGCGACGGCCGGATCGAGCTTGCCCTTCTCGGCGCCCGTGCGGGCCCGCTGCGCGAGCTCGCCGACCAGGGCCACCGCGCGGATGGCGTCGGGCTCCACCACCGTCGTCGGCAGGCCCGCGGCGGCGAACACGTAGGCGATGCCGCGGCCCATGGTGCCGCCCCCGACCACCCCGACCCTCCCCGTCGCTGCGCTCGCCCCGGCGACACTCATGCCGCCCTCCTGCGTTGCTCCGCGATCCAGGTGACGAGGGTGGCCGTCTGCGGCAGCTCCCCGGCCATGCCGAGGAAGCCGTGGATCATGTCCGGCCAGTCCCGCAGCGCCACGTCGACGCCGGCCGCGCGCAGCCTGGCCGCGTAGGCCACGCCCTCGTCGTGCAGAGGGTCGAAGCCCGCGACGGCGATCGACGCGGGTGGCAGTCCGGGGAGCTCGTCGTCGTCCGCGAGCAGTGGGGCGGCGTCCGGCGTCGCGGGCCGGCCGCCGAGGTAGTGCTCCCAGAACCACGCCATGTCGGCGTGGGTGAGCAGGTGGCCGTCGTTGTTCGCCGGGTAGCCGTCCGGTCCGGGCGGCGCGAGGGGCGGGTAGACGAGGACCTGGCGGGCGATGCGGCCGCGCAGCCTGCGCGCGACGGCGGCGGCGAGGGTGCCGCCCGCGCTGTCGCCGGCCAGGACGAGCCCGGCCGGGTCCGCGCCGAGGTCGGCCGCGTGCTCGGCGAGCCAGGCCGTCGCGGCCTCGGCGTCGTCCACCGCGCCGGGGAACGGCGTCTCGGGCGCGCGGCGGTACTCGACGGAGACGACGACCGACCGCGCCGCCCTGGCGATGGCCCGGCAGGGACGGTCCGCGTTCACGACGCTGCCGGTCACCCAGCCGCCGCCGTGGAACCAGACGGTCAGCGGGAGCGTCTGCCCGAGAGCGGGGTGGTAGACGCGCGCCGGGACAGGGCCGTCCCCACCGGCGACGAGCACGTCGCGGGTGTCGACCTTCTCCGGCTCGCCCTGCATCCACCGCGCGGCCTCGACGGCGTGCCGCGCGCGCAGCACGCCGATCTCGGCGTAGGGCCGCAGCCCCAGCTCGGTGAGCCGGCGCAGCAGGTCGGCGGCCTCGGGGGCGAGGCCCGCGTCGGACCCGGTCATCGGGTCAGGGCTCGGTGGACGCCGAGCCGGTCGCGGACGACGTGGCCGGACAGGGCGCCGTCGGGGGCGACGTCGAGCAGCGCGGCGAGCCCCTGGGTGACCTCGGCGCCGGGGGCGGCGTCGACGCCGGGCAGACCCCCGGCGTAGCGGCCACGGGCCAGGCCGTGGACCGCGACCCGTCGTCCGGCGGTGACGAGGACGTCGACCGTGATCGTGGAGTCCTCGAGCAGGTCGGCGGTCGTGGACCCGTCGTCGAACGTGATGCCGGGCCGGGCGGGAGCCCCGTCGTCGAGCCACGCCCGCACGGACCGCTCCGCCTCCGCATCGGGGTCGGCCGGGAGCTCGGTCCAGGGGGCGACCATGGGCGGGTCGACCGGGTCGGGGCAACCGGTGATCAGTTGGCGGCGCCGACCGAGGTAGTCCTCCTCGGTCGCGTTGTGCACGAGGACCCCGTTCTCGGCCCGGAACAGCCCGATCCCCCGCCACGCCGCGGAGCCGCCGCGCTCGGAGGCGCCGTGCTCGGTGAAGCGCAGCGCAGCGTGACCGTCCGGGGTGTACACCGCGTCGTGGACGGTGACGGTGAGACCGGGGAAGCGGGCCAGCTGGGCGCTCGTGGCCTCGAGGTAGGCCCCGCGGCCGGGCATCTGCACCCCCGCGATGTCGATGGCGTAGTGCGGCGCGAGGATCTCCGGCACGACCGCGGCGTCCGCCCGGTCGAGCCAGTCCACGACGAAGCGCCGCATCAGCGCGCCCATCGGGTGGATGTCCACATCGACCTCCTAGTGTCAACCCTAGTGTTGACGAGCGCGGCCGTGGTGTCCAGGCTGGCGCGATGGAGAGCAGCGGGGTACGCACCGAGCGCCCGGCCGAGAGGATCCTGCTGATCACCCTGGACCGTCCCGAGAAGCGCAACGCGATCGACGGCGCCACCAGCCGGGCGATCGCCACGACGCTCGACGCGTTCGACGCCGACCCGGAGCTGTCGGTCGGCGTGCTCACCGGCGCGGGCGGCACGTTCTGTGCCGGGATGGACCTGCGCGCTTTCCTCGACGGTGACGCCCCGGAGGTCCCCGGCCGCGGCTTCGGCGGCCTCACCCAGGCGCCGCCCGCGAAACCGCTGATCGCCGCGGTCGAGGGTTACGCGCTCGCCGGCGGCTGCGAGCTGGTGCTGGCGTGCGACCTGGTGGTCGCCGCCTCCGACGCCGTGTTCGGACTGCCGGAGGTCGGCCTCGGGCTGATCGCCGGCTCGGGTGGGCTGCTCCGCCTACCGCAGCGGGTCCCGCGGACCGTGGCCACCGAACTGGCGTTGACCGGCGACCGTTTCGGCGCGGTCGACGCCCACCGCTGGGGCCTGGTGAACCGGCTCGTGGAGCCCGACCGGGCCGCTGCGGGCGCGGTCGAGCTGGCCGCACGGATCGCCCGCAACGCCCCGCTGGCCCTCGCCGCGACCAAGCGCCTGCTCGCCGCGAGCGACCTGCCGGTCGAGGAGACGTGGGCCCGTCAGGAGAGCGAGCTCGTCGCCATCAAGGCCACCGCCGACGCGCGGGAGGGCGCGCGGGCGTTCTCCGAGAAGCGCGCCCCCCGGTGGTCGGGCCGATGACCCCTCACGCTGGTCAACACATATGTTGACGCCGGTCCGATCGTCGCCCTACCCTCGTCCCATGCGCGAGGTCGACATGCTCGTGGTCGGTGCCGGCTTCGCCGGGCTCCGCAGCCTGCACACGTTCCGCGAGCGCGGGCTGGAGGTCGCCGTCGTCGAGGCCAACGACGGGCTCGGCGGCGTCTGGTACGTCAACCGCTACCCGGGGGCGCGCTGCGACGTCGAGAGCCACGACTACTCGCTGTCGTTCTCCCCGGAGCTCGAGCAGGAGTGGCGCTGGAGCGAGCGCTACGCGACCCAGCCGGAGATCCTGCGCTACGTCGAGCACGTCGCCGACCGCTTCGACCTGCGCCGCGACGTGCACCTGTCCACGCGCATGACCCGCGCCGTCTACGACGAGGACGCGCACCGCTGGACGGTGACCACCGACGGCGCCTGCGCCGGCACCTGGAGCGCCCGGTACCTCGTGATGGCGACCGGGCAGCTGTCGGTGACCAAGAAGCCGCAGCTCGAGGGCCAGGACGACTTCCGCGGTCGGATCCTGCACACCGGCGCGTGGCCGCACGAGCACGTCGACGTCGCGGGTCGGCGGGTCGGCGTCATCGGCACCGGCTCGTCGGGCACCCAGCTCGTCCCAGTGCTCGCCCGCGAGGCCGGGCACCTCACGGTGTTCCAGCGCACCCCGAACTTCTCGATCCCGGCCAACAACGCCCCGCTGTCCGACGAGCGCGACGCCGAGGTCAAGGCCACCTACCGCGAGCGGCGCGAGCGGGCGCAGCAGTCCCCGAGCGGGCTGGGGTTCACACCCAACAAGCAGTCCGCGGTGGAGGTCTCGCCGGACGACCGGCAGGCGCTCTACGAGGAGCAGTGGAAGACCGCGGGGTTCGGCTTCCTGCTCGCCTACCACGACCTCATGCTCGACGAGCGCGCCAACGACACCGCCGCCGACTTCATCCGGGAGAAGATCGCCGAGAAGGTCGACGACCCGGCGACGGCGGAGCGCCTGATGCCCCGCGGCTACCCCTTCGGCGCCAAGCGGCCCCCGGTCGACTCGGGCTACTTCGAGACGTTCAACCGCGAGAACGTCGACCTGGTCGACATGCGCGAAACCCCGCTCGAGCGGATCACCGAGAACGGCATCCGCACGACCGCCGGCGAGATCGAGCTCGACGTGATCGTGTGGGCCACCGGGTTCGACGCCATGACCGGCGCCCTGCTCAAGCCCGAGATCGTCGGGCGGGACGGGCGGACGCTGCGCGAGCACTGGGACGCCGGCCCACGGACCTACCTCGGCATCGGCGCCACCGGCTTCCCGAACCTCTTCGTCATCGCCGGCCCCGGGAGCCCCTCCCTGCTGTCGAACGTGCTGCTCTCGATCGAGGCCCACGTCGACTGGATCGCGGGCCTGCTCGACCGCGCCGCGTCCACGGGCGCCGACGAGGTCGAGGTCTCCGCCCGGGCGGAGGCCGACTGGGTCGCGCACGTCAACGAGCGGGCCGCGGCGACGCTGTACCCGCGGGCGGCCTCCTACTACATGGGCGCCGAGGTGCCCGGCAAGCCGCAGGTGTTCATGCCCTATGTCGGCGGTGTGCGCGGCTACCGCCGTGTCCTCGAGAAGGTCGTCGCCGACGACTACGAGGGCTTCGTCTTCACCGCGGCCGGATCCGACCTGGTCCGCGCCGGCTGACCCACACTCCCGACGGACGAAGGAGTTCGGCTGTGTCCCGTATGCGTTTCGGCATCTTCCTGCCGCCCCACCACGTGCCGGTCGGCCAGAACCCGACCTGGTCCCTGCAGCGCGACGTGGAGCTCGTCCAGCGTCTCGACGCGATGGGCTTCGACGAGGCCTGGTTCGGCGAGCACCACTCGTGCGGCGTCGAGCTGATCGGCGACCCGCTGCTGTTCATCGCGCACGTCGCCCAGGTCACCAGGCACATGAAGCTCGGCACCGGCGTGCTGTCGCTGCCGTACCACAACCCGTTCCTCGTGGCCGACCGCCTGATGATGCTCGACCACCTCACCCGCGGGCGCGTGATCCTCGGCGTCGGCCCCGGCGCGCTGGCCACCGACGCCGAGATGCTCGGGATCGACCCCGCCGACGCCCGCGCCGCGCTCGAGACCGACGTCGACGTGCTCATGCACCTGCTGAACAACGACGAGCCGATCTCCGTCGACACCGGTCGCTACAAGCTGGTCGACGCCCGCCTGCAGCTCGACGCCTACTCCGACCCGCACCCCGAGATCGCCACCGCGGCGATCGTCTCGCCGTCCGGTCCGCGCCTGGTCGGCAAGCACGGGCTCGGGATGATCTCCATCGGCGCGACGATGAGCGCCGCCGGCTTCGACGCGCTGGGCCACCACTGGGACGTCGTCGAGGAGAAGGCCGCCGAGCACGGCACGTCGCCGAACCGCGAGAGCTGGCGCCTGGTCGGTCCGATGCACCTGGCCGACACGAAGGACCAGGCGATCAAGGACGTCGAGTACGGCATCAACGAGTGGTTCGACTACCTCCAGCACACCGCGTCCGCGCCGCAGCTCGGCGTCGAGGGCAAGAACACCAAGGAGCGCATCGAGTTCGTCATCGAGAGCGGGATGGGCGTGATCGGCACCGTCGACGACGCGATCTCGCAGATCGAACGGCTCGAGGAGCAGTCCAAGGGCGGCTTCGGCTGCTATCTCATGTTCGCCCACAACTGGGCGCCGTGGGAGGCGACGCTGCACCACTACCACCTGTTCGCCAACCACGTGATCCCGAAGTTCAAGCGCACCGACCGCCGGCTGCTCGCCAACGAGGCCTGGACCCGCAGCGTGCGCGAGCCCCTGGCCGCCAAGCAGTGGGACGCCATCAACGCCTGGTCGGCCAAGCACCAGGCCGAGCGCGAGGCGAAGCAGGCCGCCTCGGCCCGGGCGTGACCGCGTCTTCAGGCAGAAGCTCGACGGCGACGAAGATCGGGGACCGGCCGGGGTCGGTGAAGGCGGTCACCAGGAGGTCGCGTCAGCGACCGATATCCGTCGAACGCCTGCCGTTCGCGGACGCGTCGATCGTCGACCCGCCCGCGGCACGTCGACGCCGGCGATCCGCGACAGCTCACCCAGGTTCGCCGCCTTGCCGCCGACCTCCGACGCGCGACCCCGATCGATCTCGTCGAAGGTCAGGACGAAGCGACGAGGGAGCGTTGCCGAGGCACTCTTGATGTCCGTCACCGGCGATCGTGTCCTCCAGAACCGAACGGCGACCGCCGCCGTCACGGTGAGCCCATCCCTGCCCCGCCCTCGAGGAGGGCCAGGAGCTGGCTCCGGTGACCGGGCAGCTCCCCGTCCGCAAGACCGTCCAGGAGATCGCGAAGGCGCAGGGGCTGGTCGACCAGGACGGCGCCGTGGGACAGGAGCAGCGTCGGGACCGTGGTCTCCAGCTCAGGCTCACCCATCGATCCGCCGAGCGCGCAGAGCACGTCGCCCTGGACCCGCAGGCGCTCCCGGAGGCCACGGCTCCCTCCGGCGCGTGCGACGAGGCGGTCGATGGTCCAGGTGTCGGACGCCGCGCGGTTGTCGTAGGTGGTGTTGGTGCCGGCCGCGATGCAGGAGGTGGCCGCGATGGTGGCAGCGGTGACGAGGCAGACGTGCGCGAGGACCTGGTCGGCGTCCCACTCGCCGACCGGCGGTGGGCAGGGCGCGCCGGCGTCGGCGACGGTCGCCGCGGCGTCGATCAGCTCGCGGTAGGCGTCCCGGAGCGGGGTGGTGTCCATCTATCGCCCCTGAGCGCGGTCGACCTGGGCCAGCCCGACCGCCGACGGTCCGGTGTCGGTATAGGCGTCGTGCCAGTTCCACCACGCGTAGGCGGGGGTCTGGGGGTAGCCCGCGGGCGAGTCCTCCCAGTCCTCCTGCCGCCCGAGGGCGGTGATGTCGAGGTAGCTCCAGACGCTGCCCAGGGCCTCGTCCCCGCGGCCGGTGACGAGGTAGGTCCGGTACACGCTCGCGCCGACGCGGATGAAGGCGTTCGTGCCGTGCCACTGGTCGACGCCGAAGGCGGTGTCGAAGGCGGTGCCGAAATCGTCGAGCATCGTGTACCAGGGCATCGTCCAGCCCATGCGGGCCTTCACGCGCTCGATGTCTGCCTGCGGCGCCCGCGAGACGTAGGCGAGAGTGGTGTCCCGGGCGTTGAGGTGGGCGACGTCGGCGACCTGGTCGGCCATCATCGAGCAGCCGACGCAGGCGTGGTCGGGCCAGCCGAGCACGCCGGGCTCGAAGAAGGCGCGGTAGACGACCAGCTGGCGTCGTCCCGCGAACAGGTCGACGAGCCCGACCCGGCCCTCGGGTCCGTGGAAGGCGTAGGCCTCCTCCACCGGGAGCCACGGCATCCGCCGCCGCCGCGCGGCGAGCGCGTCGCGGGCGCGGGTCAGCTCCTTCTCCGCGACCAGCAGTTCTTGGTGCGCGGCCTCCCACTCAGGGCGGGAGACGACGTCCGGTGTGTTCATGGTGTCCTCTCGGTGTGCGGGACGGGTGACCCGCGGCGGCCGCGGAGCACGCGGGCGACGCCGAGCACGGCGGCGGCGCCGGGCAGGAGCAGGAGGACCAGCAGGAGCGTGGGCTCCCACGGCCAGCGTGGCCCCTCGAGGGCGAGCCCGTCGGTGGGCAGCTCGAGGACGACGGCGGTCCACCGGGCGGTGGCGGTGTCGGTGTGCCGGGCGAGGTCGGTGACGACGGCGTCGTAGGCGAACCCGGACCCGACGTGGACGTACTCCGGTGCCGGGGCGGCGACGGGCGCGGCCACGGGCCGGGCGGTGGCGCCCGGGACGACGAGCCGGTCGATGCGCGCGGCCGCCGCCGCGAGGGTGTCGCGGGGCAGGAACGTCAACCCGTGCCGCGAGCGCACCGGGCTGCCGTCGGGGCTCAGCGCGAGGGTGCGCGTGGCCAGGGACTGCCCCCCGTAGGGGTCGAACACCGACGCGAGCTCGATCTCGCCGACACCGTCGTCCAGGTTCACGCCGACCGTGGCGGGATCCCAGCGGTAGCTCGCGTTGACGATCGCGACGGGGTCGGGGAACCCGTTGCGGTCCTGCGCGGAGGGGTTGCGGCGGAAGTGCGCCCAGCCCACCGCGGCCGCGGCACGGTCGGCGACCGCGGGGCCGGCGAGGCGGTCGACGACGTGCAGGGTGCCGTCGAGGTTCGACAGCACGCCGCCGGTCGTGACGACGTCGCCGTCGTCGAGGACGCGCCGTCCCCGCACCCAGTCGACTCCCGGGAAGCGCGCCGCGTACCGGCCGACGGAGGTCCAGTGGCTGGTCGCCGGGCGGCCGTCGAGGAGCCCGGCCCCCGCCACCACGGCGGCACCCCGGCACACCCCCAGCACCAGAGCGCCCCGGTCGGCCTGCGTCCGGAGCCAGCCGACCACCGGCGCCGTGCTGGGCTCGCCCTCGTCGGGCAGGGCGGGGACCACGACCAGGTCGGGACGTCCCGTGCGCGTAGCGAGCTCGTCGAACGTGAGGTCGGGGACGAGGTCGAGGCCGCCGGTCAACGGCACCGGGACCCGCCGAGGCGCGACGGTGTAGACGTTGAACCGCTGCGTCTCGGCGAGGACCTCGTACGGGGCGAGGACGTCGGACACCTCGGCGCCCCGGTCCCCGACCACCACGACCGCGGTCGGCCGGCCCGGGTCGTGGCGCGCCGGGGAGGGCGGCGGCACGACCCGCGCCGGGCCCGGTGTGTACGGGGCGGTGAACGCCCGCGGGGCGGACACCGCGGCGCCCACGGCGGGCAGCACGAGGACGGCGGCGAGCGCGGCGAGCACCAGGGCGGTGCGGCGCAGGACGGCGCGCCCGTGCCGCCTCACAGCCCGTCCTCGCGTCGGCGCCACGGCAGGGCGGCCGGCGTCAGCGGGAACATCAGCGGGAACATCAGCGGGAACACCGCCGCCACGCCCACGATCAAGGCGACGACCGTCTCCAGGTCGTGCCCGGTGAATCCGGCGAGACGGCGCCCGCGTGGCCGGACGGTCGGGGACGGCTCAGCGGCGACCGCCGCGTCGCCCGTGCTCGGGTCGACGGCCATGAGAGGTCCTCCTGTTCGTGGTGCTGACGACACCGAGAAGGTTCGGCTTCCGCGCGGCACCGGTCATAGGTCGGAGGTCACGGATGCGGGTCACGCCCGGCCGTGACCCGGACAGGAGCGTTCAGAGCAGGTCGAGCTCGCGTGCGCGCAGCGCGGCCTGTGTGCGGTCCCGGACGCCGAGCTCGGCCAGGACGTTGGTGACGTGGTCGACGCCCGAGCTCGCGGCCGACAGCGTTGCCCGGGCCTCCCGCGGCTGCGCGCTCCCGCAGGCCCAGCACGCCCCAGGACGGCGAGCGCCCGGTTCACGTCGTCATCGTCGAGCGCGGCCCAGGAGCCTCACCATCCCTCGACCCCGCCGACGAGCTCAGTGCCGGCCGGTCACTCGATATCGGGCGCATCCGAAGACGCCGTTGTGGGCGAGCTCGGTCAGGCTCAGGTCGTGGCGGCGAGGGAACAGGGGGCGACCAGCGCCGAGCGTGACCGGGGCGATGGCGACGACGATCTCGTCGAGCAGCCCGGCGTCGGCGAACTGGGCCGCGAGGTCGCCCCCACCCACGATCCAGAGGTCCCGCCCGCCGGCGGCCCGGACCATCGCGTCGTGCACCGGGCGGACGTCTCCGTGCACGAGCCGCACGTCGGCGTCCGGCATCACCTCGGGCCGGCCGTGGGTGAACACGAAGGCCGGCATCGTGTACGGCCAGGGCTCCCCGAGCGCTGCCTGGTGCTCGACGATCCACCGGTAGGTCGTGGCGCCCATGCACAACGCACCGATTCCGGCGACGAAGTCGGCGTAACCCATCGCTCCGCCGACCATCGGACCGTCGTCGTCGGGAAGCTCGAGCAGCCAGTCCAAGGAGTCCTGCTCGTCGGCGAGAAACCCGTCGAGCGAGGTGGACGTGTAGAAGGTCGTCAGCGTCACGGGGTGCCCTTCGTGCGGTTCTCAAGCCAGTTCAGAGGGTCGGCGTCGTCGGCCTCCGGGCCGGTGGGCAGCGCCAGCGCGCCGACCTCGCGGAGCCAGCGGCGCACCAGCAGGCGCCGGCCCGCCGAGAAGGTCAGGACGTGGGCGAGGACCCCGCCGAGCACGAAGCTCTGGGGCGGATCGCACACGGCGTCGACGAGCCGGTCCGCCCAGCCGCCCCGGTGTTCGGTCTCCTCGACCGTCGCCAACCACCGCGGGGCCACGGCCTCGTGCCGCTCGGTCAGACCCCGGAGATCGTCCTCGGGCCGTGGGTCGGGGGCGTCCTCACCGCGGATCGCCGCCAGCCACTCCTCCTTCGCGGCGACGAGCCCCCCGAGGACGTCGAGGATCGTGCCGTCGCGCCGGCCCCAGGACAGGGGGGTCTCGCCGGAGCACCGTTCGCGCTCCAGCTCAGGCAGGTCCGACCGCCGTGCGGCGTCGAGGAGCAACCGGACGTCGTCGACGTCGTGGCGGACCATGAGCATCGCGACCTCGCTCATCGTCTGCTCGCGACGGGCCGCGTGCCAGCCGTCGATCCACAACGAGGTGGGCGGGTGGAAGTGGATCCCGTTCGGGGTGGGCAGCCAACGGTCGGCCGTCTCCGACGTGCTCGGTGGGCACCCGTAGGCCCGGGAGAACGCTCGGCTGAACCCGTCGACCGAGTCGTACCCGGCCTCGACGGCGGCGTCGGTCACCGACGAGCCGGATCGCAACCGCCACGCCGCTCGTTCGAGCATGACGCGACGGCGCATCGCCGCAGGCGCCTCCCCGGACAGGCGCGACACCTCTCGGCTGAAGTGGAACGGGGACGAGTACGCGCCCTGCGCCATGTCGACGAGACGATCGTGGTCCTCGTCGAGGACCGAGTCCAGGAGTGCCCTGAGCCGGTCCCGTCCCGCTGGTCGTTCCGCCACGCGTGCAGTGTCGCGGAGGCCGCCCGCACGGCGCCCGACCGATCTTGCTGTCCAGAGCCGACCGGGGTGCGGCGCTCCGAGCCCTCCCGACGCCCTTCTTCGGGATCGGTCGGGGTCGCGTCGCGGCGAGGGCACCCGGGGCGCGCTCGCACACCGACCACCAGGCCTGACCGCCCTCGCCACCAGCCCCACCCGAAACCCCGGCGGGTCATGCGCGGAGGGGTAGCCACGTCGTCCTCTCCTCGTTCGCGAGCGCCGATCAGTCAGCCGGCCGGCTCGCTGTTCCGTCGTCGAAGATCGCGAAGACCTTGGTGGAGTTGACGACGTCGGTCTCCACCATCTCCGACCGAGGAGTGCCTCGTAGAGCTCACGGTCCGACGCCGTGTCGGGCCGCAGGTGCCGGCCCTTGTCGTTGAGGAAGGCGTGCGACCAACTCGAGGAAGCGATGAAGGCCACCCGCTTGCCCCAGCTGCGCATCGCCCGCGCGAGCGCGGCCCCGAGTTCCGTGCAGCGCGCCGGCGTGGGGCCCCTCGCGGAGCTGCTCGTCCCGGGCCGGCCTCCACGGCGAGCGACGGCGGGGTGGGCGCAGCGGACCGTGTCGGCTTGCGGGGCGACGTGCGGGGAGGCGGGCCGGGCGACGGTGGACGCGCCCGGCGTCGTCGTGTGGCGCCGGGTGCGGGCGGAGTCCCGCTGACCAGGTGCGCCGCCCGGTGCGGCGGGTCATGATGCGGGCCGGAGGTGGCCGTGACCGGATGGACCGTGCGAGCGTTCGCGCCGTCGGACCGCGACGGCCTCGAGGGGTTGTTCCACCGGGCGGGCGCCGGCTCGCCGACGGGTGACCTGTGGGGGCACCCCGCCTCCGAGCGCGCGATGTACCTCGACCCGTACGTGACCGGTGAGCCCGCGTCGCTGTTCGTCGCCGAGCTCGACGGCGAACTCGTCGGCTACCTCACCGGGTGCCTCGACAGCACCCGGCTACCCGGCGAGGACGCGAGGTTCGCCCGCGCCGTCGCCGAGCACCGCCTGATGCTGCGCCCGCGCGCCGTCCGCTTCTTCGCACGGTCGCTCGTCGACATCCTCGCGGCCACGCTACGAGGCGAGCAGACCGCCTCGGGCGGGCTCGCGGATCCACGGTGGCCGGCGCACCTGCACATCAACGTGGCGCCCCGGGCCCGAGGGACCGGGGTCGCCGACGCGTTGATGCACCGATGGTTCGAGCGCCTGGCCGGGGCCGATTCCCCGGGCTGCCACCTGCAGACCCTGGTCGAGAACACCCGCGCGGTGCGGTTCTTCGCCCGGATGGGGTTCCACGCCCACGGCGCCACACCGGTGGTCCCCGGAGTCCACTATCGGCGTCACCGGGTGCACCAGCTCACCATGGTGCGACCGGCAGCCTGACCGCCCGTGGACCCCCGGGACCTCAGCCTCGACGTCCGGGGATCAGGTCAGCGGCAGCGCGGGGGCCACGCGGGCCGGGCCGATCCCCCGGTCGGCCTTACCGAGGCGGAACCGGACCTTGTTCTTGAGCACGGTGCCGGACTCGGCCTGGCCCCCGACGAGGTCCTCGCCGGGGAACAGCGTGAAGGTCCAGAACGGGTTCAGATCCGAGTCGGGGACGACACCGGCTCCGGCCTGCAGCAACCGCGCGGCCCACAGCTGACGGGTCATGAAGGTCCGGGTGTCGCGCCCGGCGACGGTGAACCGTGCGGCATCCGCCGAGGTCACGTCCCGGTAGCTGCCCGCGGAGACGCCGTAGCGTCCGGCGACGCCGACCCAGATGCGCCACTCCGTCTCCGCGGCGTCGTCCCGTCCGACCGGGAGACCCTCGGCGACGACGTCGCCGGTCAGCGACGGGTGCTGCGCCGACCGGACCCCGACCGGCACGGGTGCCCGCACGTCGAGCGACCTCGACGGCGGGAGAAGCAGCAGGCCGTAGTCCACCTGGTGAGCGAAGCGGAACCCGGCGAAGACCGTGCGGAGTCCGCGCACCAGCGTCTCGGCGGCATGCCACCGGTCGGTGGTCATGAGGCGGTCGACCGTCACGTCGGGCGGCTCGGCGCCCGACCGGTCCAGTACCCGACGCAGTGCCGGGTTGGTCACCCAGCCCGACGCCCGGATCCGGGACAGCTCGGTCTCGCGCAGAGATCGCGTCGGCCGACCTCGCTGTCCGGTCATGGGCGGGGTGCGGGCGGGGCCGTTCGGGGGTGGCGTCGATGGAGGTCGGGGTGCGGGACCTCGCGGTAGGCGACCAGCGATGTGGCGAGCAGCCACGCGAACCCGACGACGACCGCGGTCCAGAGCGAGACGACACCGACCGGCGAGGTGGACAAGGTCGCTCCGCCGACGAATCCGAGGAGGACCACGATTCCGGTCACGAGCGAGTATCGTGCCATCGACCGCTTGCCGTGCCGGGCGAAGCGCCGGCCGGCGATCACCGAGGTCGCGGCGAGCGAGGGGAAGAGGAGCGCTCCGAAGGCGAGATGGTTGATCCCGCTCGTCGTCATCGTGGTCGTCGAGCCGGGCGGGAACCCCATCGCGGGGTCGGGCGGGAAGACGGCGCTGCCGATCAGGCCGGCTCCGGCCAGGGCGAGCATCGTGGCGGTCCACCGTGCGACCTGGCCGTCCGCGCGCCAGGCGCGGGCCAGCCCGAGGGCGGCCGCGCCGACCATGCATCCGCTCAGGGCGAGGTTCGTGGTCTGGATCCAGCCGAGGTCGCCGAGCATGAGCAGGCTGAGCTGGTGGCGCCGGAAGTCGAACCCGTCGGTGATCGCACCGAGCACGATCCCGACCACGAAGTAGAACGGTCCGACCACGACGCCCCAGCCGAGCAGGGAACGCGTCACCGCCGCAGCGCGATCGAAGCCGGTCTCGGGCGGCTGGGTCATCCTTGCTGCTCCCATCGGGCCGGGGCGGAACCATCGACGGCACCGCGCTCGGGTCCGTCGAGGAAGCAGAGTGGGAGACGGCTGCGGGCAGGTCGTCCCCCCGTGGTCGGTGAGCCGGGTACATCCCGTGGGGTACGACCGCCGCGCGAGGTCTCGCCGCACCGGGCGCGCCCGAAGTCGGTGAGCAGGCGCGCGAGGCGAGCCGGCTGGTCGAGGGGGACGAGGGTCCTGCTGTCGGCGACCCAGGCGAGCTCGACGTCGGGCAGCAGCGCCGCGAGCCGGTCGGCGTGCTCGGGCGGCATCACCCGGTCCTCGCTCGCCCACACGATCAGGGCGGGGCGGTCGAACCGGCCGAGGTCGCCGGAGGCGTCGAGCAGCTCGTCGCGGTCGAGGTCACGCAGGAACCGTCGCAGGTCGTGGCGCGCCGCCGGCTCGGCGAGGTACGCGCGGATCCAGCGGTCGATGATCGGGTCGCTGCCGCGATCGCGGGTCATGTGCCCGAACGTGACGGGCAGCCCTCGAAGCGGCCGCCAGCGCAGCGAGGCCACCGCGAGGGTCAGCATGCCCGGCAGCCGGGCCGCGAGGGCGATGGTCCTTCCCGGCAGCCCCGGTGGGAAGTTCTCGAAGGCGTCGCACGACACGAGGGCGACCGCGCCGACCCGCTGCGGACGGGTGGTGATCAGCGCCTGGGCGATCGCGCCGCCGGTGTCGTTGCCGACCACGATCACCTCGTGCAGGTCCAGGGCGGCGAGGAACCGCGCCACCAGACCGGCGAGCCCTCGCACGCCGGGCTCGTGCACCGCGGCGCGACGGCGATGAGCACCCAGCGGGAGCACCGGGACCAGGCACCGCCACGTCGAGGGCATCGCCTGCACCGTCGACGCCCACAAGGACTCGTCCATCAGCACGCCGTGCAGGAAGACCGCGACCGGCCCGTCGCCACCGGTGTCGACGTACTCGAGTGCGTCGTCGGGACCGTGACCCAGCTCGACGAGGGTGCGCTCCATGGTCCCCTCCGAAGTAATCGTTCGATTATTGCTTGCCGACTATAATCACTGGATTACGCTTGTCCAGAGGGGACGGTGGAGGTCGTGGCGACGAGCTCGGACCCGGCGGAGACGGGGCGCGGAACCCGGCAACGCCTGCTCGACGAGGGGCTACGGCTGTTCGCCGAGCGCGGGTTCGACGCCGTGAGCGTCGGCGAGATCGAGCGGGCCGTCGGTCTGGTGCCCCGACGCGGCGCGCTCTACCGGCACTTCGCGAGCAAGGACGAGCTGCTCGCAGCCGCCGCAGACGATCACCTGCGTGCGATCACCGACGCCCGCGCTCGCTTCAGCGCCCCGATCGCCACCGGAGGCGACGACGCCGGGATCGGGCCGCGCGCCGCCGAGCTGGCACGCTGGATCCTCGCCGAGCTGGACCGCCAACAGGCGATCACGCGGGTCCTCGAACGCGAGGGCGACCGACTTCCGGGCCTGCGGGAGTCGTTCCGCCGGGAGGTCTCCGACCCCTCCTACCGCGGAATGGCCACGATCCTGCGGAGCTGGCTGCGCATCGACGACGACGGTGGGTCCCGGACGCTGGAGGACGGGCTGGCCGTGCATCTGCTCGGCGCCCTGGTCAACGCTCGTCGCTCGCGATGGACGTTCGGCGTGGCGCCCGGTGCCCACGACGACGACGCTCTGGTGCGCTCCTGGTCCGAGCTGTGCCGCCGGGTGGTGTCGTGCGCCTGAGCCCGCGGCGCTCCCGGCGCCAGCGCACGTCGACCTCGCCCGACCTCGTCCGACGTCGGTCCGAGGGCGCAGGTGAACATCCGCCTCGTGGAGGACGACTCGCCGCGCCGGAACCCGGATCGTCAGGTCTCCGACCCTCCGCGGAAGGCAGCGCATGACGAGCCCGACACCCGACGCCACGGCTGCCTCGACGGCTGCCTCGACGGCCGCCTCGACGGCCGCCTCGACGGCCGCCTCGGCCCCCGCCTCCTCCGCCGCCTCCTCGATGCTCCCCGCGCGACCTGCCGCGGCCCGCTGGCCGGTGCCGCGCGCGCTTCGCCGCAGCGTGCTCGTGGCGCACGTCCTGGGGGCCGGAGCCCTGGATCGGACTCGACGTGATGCTGGCGGTGCTGGTGCTCACCGCGCTCGGGGCCGGCGACCCGGATCTGGTGGCCTCCAGCTACCAGGTGCTGGGCCTTCTCAGCGGCCCGCTGATCGCCAGCGCGCTGCTCAGCCTCGTCAGCGGTGTGCTGCTCGGCCTGATCACCCACTGGGGGCTGCTGCGCTACTGGTGGGTGGCGATCAAGCTCGGTATCACCGTTGTGCTCGCCGTCCTCGTCGTGGTCCTGTTGCGGCCCGGTCTGGCCGCGGCCGCGGAGCACGGCCGCCGCCTGCTGGTCGAGCCGGCCGCGGCCGCGGACACCTCGTCGCTGCTGTACCCGCCGGTCGTCTCGGGGACCATGCTGGTCGTGGCGGTGGCCCTGAGCGTGGTCAAGCCCCGGGCACGGGTGGGTGGGAGACGATGAGCGCCACGACACGACCGCACCCACGACCGCACCCACGACCGCACCCACGGCCCACCCGACCGGTCGACGCGCTGATCGCCTCCCTGGCCGACGGGGCCCGGCACCGATGGTGGGAGGGGGCGGCACGCACCCTCGGGATGCCGGGAGTGGTCGCCGTCGCGACCGTGGTCGGGTCGATCAACGCCGGTCGCGGCGAGCCCGCGGCGCGGCCGATCGACGCGCTCGCCGTGGCGCTGCTCCTGGCCGGTCCCCTCGCCCTGGTCGGCCGCGCCCTGTGGCCCCCGGGTGTCATCCCGGTCGCCGCCGCGGCCGCGGGGACCTACCTCGCGCTGGGATACAGCTTCGGCCCCGTCTTCCTGCCGACCCTCGCCGCGGTGTGCAGCGCGGTCCTGCGCGGACACCGCACCAGCGCCACCGCGATGACCATCGTGGCGTTCCTCGGGTTGCTGACACTGCACCTGATCCGGACCCGGTTCGGGCTCGACGCCGTGGCCTGGGCCGTCGCCGCGGCGTGGTTGCCGTCACTGGCGGCGGTGATCGCGGGCTGCGCCTGGTGGCGAGCTCGCCGCGAGCGGGCGGCGCAGGTCCGCGCGGCGCAGCGGGAGACCGCCCGCCGCCAGGTCAGCGAGGAACGGCTGCGTATCGCCCGGGACCTGCACGACTCGCTGGGCCACCACCTCTCGATGATCAACGTGCAGGCCGGTGTCGCGCACACCCTCTTCGATCAGGAGCCCGAACAGGCCCGGGAAGCCCTCGCGGCGATCAAGTCGTCGAGCCGCGAGCTGCTCGCCGAGATGCGAACCACCCTCGGTGTGCTGCGAGGGATCGACGAAGCCCCGGCCCGCCAGCCCAACCCCGGCCTTGCCCGCCTGCCCGCACTCATCGCCGATCACCGCAGCGCCGGGCTCGAGGTCGACCTCGACCTGGCCGACGGACTACGCCCCGGCCCGAGCGTCGACCAAGCGATCTACCGGATCGTCCAGGAGGCCCTGACCAACATCCGCCGCCACGCCGCGCCCTGCCGGGCCACCGTCCGCGTGCGCGCCGTCGGCCCCCGCCTCGAGATCGGGATCCGGGACGACGGGAACCGGACCGGGCCGAGCGCAAGGTTCGACCAGGACACGGGCAACGGCATCCCCGGCATGCGTGAACGGGCCGCAGCACTCGGCGGCACCTTCGCCGCCGGCCCGGGCCCCGAGCGAGGATTCCAGGTGCACGTGTCCCTGCCCTACCAGCCCACCGCACCACCGGCGCCGATCGACGTCGCCACCGCCGACGGGCCCTCGCGATGATCCGGATCGTCCTGGCCGACGACCAGTCGCTCGTCCGCGCCGGATTCCGGGCCCTCCTCGACGCCGCGCCCGACATCACCGTGGTCGCCGAAGCCGACGACGGCGCCACCGCCGTCCAACGCGTGCGACACCACGTTCCCGACCTCGTGCTCATGGACATCCGCATGCCCGCAGCGGACGGCCTCGAGGCCACCCGCGCCATCGTCGGTGACCCGTCCCTCGGCAAGACGAAGGTCGCCATCCTGACCACCTTCGCCGAGGACGACTACATCTTCGAAGCCCTGCGCGTCGGCGCGAGCGGATTCCTGGTCAAGGACACCGAGCCCGCCGACCTCGTCACCGCGGTGCGCACCGTGCACGCCGGCGACGCGCTGCTCTCGCCGACGGTCACCCGACGCCTCATCGAGGAGTTCGCCCAGCGCGCCGCCGCCCCGCAGCTCAGCCGCGACATGCGCCGACGCCTGGCCGAACTCACCGACCGCGAGCGCGAAGTCGTGGCTCTCGCCGCCCGTGGCCTGTCCAACCACGAGATCGCCCGTGACCTCGTGGTCAGCCCCGCCACCGTCAAGACCCACATCAGCCGCTCCATGACCAAGCTCGACGCCCACGACCGCGCTCAGCTCGTGGTCCTCGGCTACGAGACCGGCCTCGTGCGACCGGGCTGGTCGACGTGATCGCGCACCTCGTGAGCTCACGGGAGCGACGGCGGCGCGGTCGCTCTTCCTCCCTGTGGGCAGCCCCGGCGTCACGGCGGAGCGGAATCGTCACGCGGTCGCGCGGAACCGACGCAACCGCAGGCTGTTGACCACGACGAAGACCGACGAGAACGCCATGGCCGCTCCGGCGAGCATCGGGTTGAGCAGGCCGGCGGCGGCCAAGGGCAACGCCGCGGTGTTGTAGGCGAACGCCCAGAACAGGTTGCCCTTGATGGTCGACAGCGTGCGGCGGGAGAGCCGGATGGCGTCCACCGCGGCCCGGAGGTCGCCGCGCACCAGCGTGAGATCGCCGGCCTCGATCGCGACGTCGGTACCGGTGCCCATGGCCAGGCCCAGGTCGGCCCGGGCGAGCGCCGCGGCGTCGTTGACGCCGTCACCGATCATGGCGACGACCTTGCCCTCCGCCTGGAGGCGCCCGATCACGTCGTCCTTGTCGGCGGGCAGCACCTCGGCGATGACCAGGTCGCGGTCGATCCCGACCTCCTCGGCGACGGCACGAGCGGCGGGCTCGGCGTCGCCGGTGAGCAGCACCGGAGTGAGCCCCAGGTCCCGCAGGCCGCGGACGGCTTCTGCGCTGGTGTCCTTGATGGTGTCCGCGACGGACAGCAGACCGCGCGCCTCGCCGTCCCACGCCACCGCGACCACGGTGTGCCCGCGCGCCTCGGCGGCGGACTTCGCCGTCATCAGCTCGACCGGGATCGTCACGGCCCGGTCCTCGAGCAGGCGCGGCCGTCCCACGACCACGGCATGGCCCTCGACCGTGCCGTGCACGCCCAGGCCCTCGTCGTTGGTGAAGTCCTCGACGTCCGGCGACCGTCCCGTCGACCGGTCCCGGGCCGCGGCGGCGATCGCGCGCGCGATGGGGTGCTCGGAGCCGTCCTCGAGGGCACCGGCGAGGCGGACGACCTCGTCGGCGTCCTCGCCGGTCGCCGGGAGCACGTCGACCACGGACATGCGGCCCTCGGTGATCGTGCCGGTCTTGTCGAGGACGACGGTGTCGACTCGACGGGTCGACTCCAGGACCTCGGGGCCCTTGATGAGGATGCCCATCGCGGCGCCGCGCCCCGTCCCGACCATCAAGGCCATCGGGGTGGCCAGCCCCAGCGCGCACGGGCACGCGATGATCAGGACGGCGACCGCTGCGGTGAAGGCGCCGGCGGCTCCGACGCCGGCGGCGAGCCAGAAGCCGAGCGTGCCCACCGCGAGCAGGATGACGATCGGGACGAAGACACCCGAGACCCGGTCGGCGAGGCGTTGCACCGCGGCCTTGCCGGTCTGGGCGTCCTCGACGAGGCGCGCCATCTGCGCGAGCTGGGTGTCCGCACCGACCCGCGTCGCGCGGACGACGAGGCGACCGCCGGCGTTGACGGTCGCGCCGACGACGGCGTCGCCCGCTGTGACCTCCACCGGGACCGATTCGCCGGTGACCATGGAGGCGTCGACAGCGGAGGTCCCGTCCTCGACCTCGCCGTCGGTGGCGATCTTCTCCCCCGGGCGCACGACGAACCGGTCGCCGACGGCGAGCTGGTCGACCGGGATGCGGACCTCGACGCCGTCGCGCAGGACGGCGACGTCCTTCGCGCCGAGCTCGAGCAGCGCGCGCAGCGCGGCCCCGGCGCGGCGCTTGGCCCGGGCCTCGAACCAGCGGCCGGCCAGGATGAACGTCGTGACCCCGGCCGCGACCTCGAGGTAGATGTTGCCGGCACCGTCGGTCGGCTCGATGGACAGCTCGAAGGGGTGTGTCATCCCCGGCACCCCGGCGGTGCCCAGGAAGAGGGCGTAGAGCGACCAGCCGAGAGCGGCCAGGGTGCCCAGCGAGACGAGGGTGTCCATGGTCGCGGTGCCGTGCCGCAGGTTGGCCCACGCGGCCCGGTGGAACGGCTGGGCGCCCCACACGACCACCGGCGCGGCGAGCGCGAGGGACGCCCACTGCCAGTAGGTGAACTGCAGAGCCGACACCATGGCGAGCACGACCACGGGGACCGACAGGACGACGGAGACCAGGAGCCGCGTGCGCAGGCTGTCGACCTCGTCCTCGCCCTCGCCGAAGCGCTCGGTATCGGCTTCCGCCTCGCTGCGCGGGGGCCCGGGGACGGACGCCGTGTAGCCGGCGGCCTCCACGGCACCGATCAGGTCGCTGACGGCCACCTCCGGGGTGACGGCGACGCGCGCCTTCTCCGTCGCGAAGTTGACCGTCGCCTCGACGCCGTCGAGCTTGTTGAGCGTGCGTTCGATGCGGTTCGCGCACGAAGCGCACGTCATGCCGCCGAGGACGAGCTCCACGTCGTGGGTGTTCGCGACGTCGTTCGCGGTCGCGTCGGTGTTCTCGGTGACGGTGCTCATCCCGAGTGTCCTTCCTCGGCGACCTCGTGGAGGCCACCGACGACTGCTGTCGATGAGTGGTCAGTGGCCATGGGGAGCACCCGACTCGCCGTGGCCGCTCGAGGGCGCGGGTGCGCCGACCGCCGGGGTGGCCGGGCCGGTCGTGGCCACGACCGTGAACTCCGCCGTGCGCACGACGCCCGCATGGGCGAAGTCCAGGTAGAGCCGGTACGGGCCGGCGGAGGGCACCTCGGCGAGGAACTCGACGGCCGGTCCCGCCGGGGTGCGCCCGTCGCCGGGCGAGCCGGTGGGGTGGACGTGGAGGTAGGCGAGGTCACCGGTGCGGAGGGCGACGAGGTGGCCGTACGCGGCGAGGTAGGGCTGCAGATCGGTGACCGGTGCTCCATCGCGCGAGACGGACAGGGTCAGCGGGCTCGCGGTCCCGGGCACCAGCGTTCCGGTCAGTGTCACCGCGTAGCCGTCCGCCGTGGTGGCCGTCGTCGAGGGCGGCGGCAACGGTGCGGGAGTATAGAGGCCGGCCACCGCGATGTCGCGGCCGAGGGTCATCGCCTCGGTGCGGCCCTCGGGCGCGAAGTCGGCGAAGATCCTGTGATCCCCGGGCGCCAGGCTGGTGGTGGTTCGCCACGTCCCGTCCGGGTCCATCACCGGGTGGAGATGCTGGAAGCCGGACTGGTCCCGCCGCACCACGATCAGGTGCAGCGGCTTGTCGTGGGTGGGGGTGAAGGCCGTGACCGGGGCGCCGTCGGGTCCGACGATCCGGAACGCCAGCTCGCCGACGGTGTCGGGCTGTGCGGGTGTGGCCCGGACGTCGAGCGTGTAGCCGTCCTCGGACACCGCGAGGCCGCTGACGTCGGCGTCTCCGTTCGGGGTGCTGGTCGCGGCCGGCACCGCTGCGGTCGACGCGGGTGGCTGGGCCGGGGTGATCGGGCTCGGTCCGGTCAGGAGGCCGAGCCCACCGCCGACGACGAGGGCCAGAACCAGGGCGAGGGCGAACCCGCCGAGCCGGACGACGGGCCGGTCGAACCGTGAGCGCACCGAGGAACGCTGCTCGGCGTGCGTCCGGCCGTCGGTGCCGCCGTCGGTGTCGCCGTCGGGGGTTGCCGCCGTCGGGGCCGTCGTCGCGGTTCTCGTGGTGCTCACGAGGTGCTCCCGGCGTCCTCGAGCCGGTAGCCGGCCTCCGCCACGGCGGCCTCCACCGCGCCGTCGTCGATCGGCCCTGTCGAGGTGACGACGACCCGGCCACTGGCGAGGTCCACGTCGACATCGCTCACCCCCGCCACCTCGCCGACCTCCCCGCGCACCGACGTCGCGCAATGGCTGCAGGTCATGCCGGTGACGGTGTAGGTGCTGGTCCGGCTCATGGCGGATGTCTCCGTTCGCGTCGGGCGGTCGTGGGTGTTCGGTGGGTGCGGTCCTGACCGGTCCGCCGCTGGGGCCGGCGGGAGCGCGGTCGTGCGTGAGATCAGGACTTCACGAGGCGTGCGATGGCGGCGCTGGCCTCGGCGATCTTCTGCTCGGCCACGTCTCCGCCTTCGGCGGCCGCCTCGGCCACGCAGTGCGTCAGGTGGTCGTCGAGCAGCCCCAGTGCGACCCCCTCCAGGGCGCGCGTCGCCGCGGAGACCTGGGTCAGGATGTCGATGCAGTACTTGTCGTCCTCGATCATCGTGGCGATCCCGCGGACCTGGCCCTCGATACGACGCATCCGTCGCAGGTAGGCGTCCTGGTCGCCGCTGTAGCCGCTCATCGCTGCCTCCCTCGTCGCTCCGCCTCAACCTATACCCCCTGGGGGTATGGGTATCAACCCCGATCGTTCCGAGCCGTCGGAATCGCGCCCCCACCCGCACGGACGGCGGAGCGACCCCGATCACTGCCGACACTGCCGACACTGCCGACACTGCCGACACCGCCGACCTCGTACGTCGGCGACCAGGCCCGTTGACACATATACCCCCTGGGGGTATTGAATCGAGACGTCCACGCCAGGCGCCGAAGGGAGTCACGACCGATGGGCACACAGCGAGCCTCGAGCGACGCTCGGGGACGACGGACGCACAGCCCCGACGGCGACGGCGCGCACACCAGTCACGCCGGGCACGGCGACCACGTCGCCCGGTTCCGGCAGCTGTTCTGGATCATGCTCGTGCTCGCTGTGCCGACCGTGGGGCTCAGCCCGATGTTCGCCATGATCATCGACTACGACGTGCCCGTGGTCCCCGGCATCGCCTGGGTGTCGCCCGTCCTGGGCACGATCATGTTCTTCTGGGGCGGGCGACCGTTCCTCACGGGCGCGGTCTCGGAGATCCGGGCCCGCCGGCCCGGAATGATGCTGCTGGTCGCGCTGGCGATCACGGTCGCGTTCGTCGCGTCCTGGGGTGCAGTGCTCGGGCTGCTCCACCACCAGCTCGACTTCTGGTGGGAGCTCGCGCTCCTCATCGTGATCATGTTGCTCGGGCACTGGGTGGAGATGCGCTCGCTGGCGCTGACCACCTCCGCGCTCGACTCCCTCGCCGCGCTGCTGCCCGACCGCGCCGAGCGCGTCGACGGCACGGGGACCGACGAGGAGATCACCGAGGTCGACCCGGCCGAGCTCGTCGTCGGCGACGTCGTCGTGGTCCGGCCCGGCGGCCGCGTACCCGCGGACGGCACGATCGTCGCCGGGACTGCGGCCCTCGACGAGTCCATGATCACCGGCGAGTCCCGTCCGATGACCAGGTCCGAGGGCGACCCCGTCGTCGCCGGGACCGTGGCCACCGACTCCGGCCTGCGCGTCCGCATCACCGCCATCGGCGACGACACCACCCTCGCCGGCATCGGCCGACTGGTGAGCGAGGCCCAGAACTCCAGCTCCCGGGCCCAGCGCCTGGCCGACACCGCGGCCGGCTGGCTGTTCTGGTTCGCCCTGGGCACGGCCGTGCTGACGGCCCTGGTCTGGTCGCTGATCGGACTGCCCGACGACGCGATCGTCCGCACGATCACCGTCCTCGTCATCGCCTGCCCCCACGCCCTGGGGCTGGCGATCCCGCTGGTCGTCGCCATCGCCACCGAGCGCGCCGCCCGCGCCGGGATCCTCGTGACCGACCGGCTCGCCCTCGAGGGCATGCGCACCGTCGACACGGTGGTCTTCGACAAGACCGGCACGCTGACCCGCGGCGAGCCCGCCGTCACCGACCTCCGCGCCGTCGACGGCCGGGCCGACGACCTCCTTGCCCTCGCCGCGGCCGCCGAGGCCGACAGCGAGCACCCGCTGGCGCGCGCCATCGTCGCCGCCGCCGCCGACCGCGGACTCACCCCACCCGCAGCCGCCGACTTCAGCTCCACGCCGGCGCTCGGGGTCTCCGCAGTCGTCGAGGGTCGGCGGGTGCGGGTCGGCGGTCCGCGCCTGCTCGACCAGGCCGGCCTCGACGAGCTCGACGTCGCGCACGCCTGGGGCGAGGACGGCGCCACCGTTCTCCACGTCGTCGTCGACGGAGGGGTCGCGGGCGCGCTCGCCCTCGCCGACGCCGTGCGCCCCGAGTCCCGCGCCGCGGTCGCCGACCTGCACCACCGCGGGCTCCAGGTGGTCATGGCCACCGGCGACTCCCCCGCCGTCGCGCACGCCGTGGCCCGCGAACTGGACATCGACCGGGTGTTCGCGGGCGTCCGCCCCGAGCACAAGGCCACCACCGTGGCCGCCCTCCAGGACGAGGGGCACCGCGTCGCCATGGTCGGCGACGGCGTCAACGACGCCCCGGCACTCGCCCACGCCGACGTCGGGCTCGCCATCGGCGCCGGCACCGACGTCGCCATCGGCTCGGCCGGCGTCGTGCTCGCCGGCGACGACCCGCGCACCGTCATCTCGGTCATCGACCTCTCCCGCGCCACCTACCGCAAGATGACCCAGAACCTGTGGTGGGCGGCCGGCTACAACCTGATCTCCGTGCCGCTGGCCGCCGGCGTCCTCGCCCCCCTCGGGTTCGTCATGCCCATGTCGGTCGGCGCGATCCTCATGTCCGCCTCGACCGTGGTCGTCGCCCTCAACGCCCAGCTCCTGCGCAGACTCGACCTCCGGCCGAGCTCTGCGGGTCGTCGCCGGAGCACCAACCGGACCGTCCCGCCGGCCACCGACTCGCGCGACTCAGAACTCTCCGGGCACGGGTCCCCCTGAGCACGCTTCGCGGACGAGCCGCCCGGTCAGTCCTCACGGGGGTCCCGCAGCAGGCGGGTCCCGTCCCGCGAGGGCGAGCTCAACGAGGTCGGACCGGCCGTCGCACTGCTGGACGCCGACGCCGCCGACGAAGACCGTCCGGTCCCGTCCGGTGGACAGACAGCGTATGAGTTGTACCGTGATCACAAGGCCTCAACCAGCTGGCCCTTGACCGGCCCGCGCCTCGGCGTTGTCCCGCCCGGCGCAGGCACACCCCCGCGCGAGGGGCCCGCAGCCATGGGCACACCGGATACCGATCTCGTCCACACCATGCGCGACGCGGCGCAGAATCTGATCGACATGCGCAGCATCCGTGATCGGGACACGCTGCTCAGCCAGCTCATCGTGTCCGCGGTCGCCCTGGTCCCGGCGGCTGCCGGTGGAGGGCTGTCGCGCACCCACGACCGCGACGTCCGCACCAGCCACGCGACCACGGACGCGGTCTACGAGCTCGACCAGCTGCAGAGTCGGCTCGGCGAAGGTCCGTGCATCAGTGCCGCCGACGACCCGCCCGCGGATGGATGCCTGTTGGCTCACGACCTTGATGGCCGAGACGCCGAGCGCTGGCCCCGCTTCGCGCCCCACGCCGTGGAAGCAGGAACCTTGTCGATGCTGTCCACGTCGGTCGTCAGCGAGCGCGGCGGCGCCCGGGCCGCGCTCAACCTGTACTCCGGTCGGCGCCACGCCTTCGACGTGACGGCAGTCGTGACCGCCGGGCTGTTCGCGGCCCAGGCCGGTGCGTTGATCTACGGTGCCGACCACGCCGCTCATCTCGGTGCCGCCGTCGACTCTCGCGACGTCATCGGGCAGGCCAAGGGCATTCTGATGGAACGCTTCGGTCTGAACAGTGACGAGGCGTTCGAGATGCTGGTCAAGTCCTCACAGGACACCAACATGAAACTCAACGCCGTCGCCGGGTGGCTGGTCGGGGACGCCAACCAGCCACGCAAGAGCCCGTCTTCCTGACCGTCGTCGAGGCGTCCCTGATGATCGCCGACCGTCTCGGCGGCGACGTCGTCCTGGCCTCGCCGGTGACCTGGTCGCCGATCCGCGCGCCCGCGTCGATCACGTGAGGGTCGGCGCCGAGCCCGAACGTGTCGACTGCGCGATCCGCACTGTTCGCCTCCTCGGGAAGCGGCAACCAGGTGATGTGGCTCGCGAAACCCTCGGCATCGACCGACTCCCCGCGCAGGTAGGCCTGCAGCGCGGTGAGCTGCCGCTCGAACGTACCGGCCGACGGCGGCGTGACGCCGATCAGCTCCAGTGCCGTGTCACCGCGCCCGACACCCAGCTGCGACATGTCGACCTCCGGCTCGTTCCCGACCGCAACGGCGTGCAGCATGATGGCTGGGCGCAGCGATCCGCCGCCAGACGCGAACCGCCCCGGCGTCGCCACCGAACCGGGTGCGGGGAGCTACGCCGACGACGACGCTGCGCGTCGTCGTCACGAGTGCCGATGGATCCAGCAGGTGAGAGAGGCGGTCGGTCCGTGTCCACGATGTCCGAGCGATCCGGGTTGAAGGTCGACGAGCACCTGCGAGCGTTCGTCGAGGACGAGCTGCTCGCGGAGGTCGAGCTCACCGGCGAGGAGTTCTGGTCGATCCTGGCCCGTCTGCAGGAGCGGTTCGCGCCGCGGATCGCGACGGCGCTGGTCGAGCGCGACCGGCTCCAGGGGCGGATCGACGCCTGGCACGCCGAGCACGGCGCGGGCTCCCGTGACGACTACGAGAAGCTGCTCACCGATCTCGGCTACCTCGGGACGGAGCCGGCGAGCGTCCCCACCATCGACGTGGCCCGGGTCGACCCGGAGATCGCCGAGGTCCCCGGCCCGCAGCTGGTGGTGCCGGCGACCAACGCGCGGTTCGCACTCAACGCCGCGAACGCCCGCTGGGGCTCGCTGTTCGACGCGTTCTACGGCACCGACGCGCTCCCCCAGGACCACGAGCTCGCCCCGGGTTACGACGAGCGGCGCGGCGCCCAGGTCATCGAGGCCGCCGACGAGCTGCTCGACGAGCTGTTCCCGCTCGAGCGCGGGAGCCACGCCGACGTCACCGCCTACCGCCCGTCGACCGACGGGCTGACCGCCGACACGGCGGACGGGACGGTCGGCCTCGCCGACCCGTCGGCGTTCGCCGGGTTCACCGCGCCCGACGCCGACGGCCGGGGGAACGTGCTGCTCGTCCGGAACGGCCTGCACCTCGACCTGGTCCTCGACCCGTCCACGCAGGTGGGCCGGCAGCACCACGCGGACGTGAGCGACGTCGTGCTCGAGTCGGCCGTGACCACGATCGTCGACCTCGAGGACTCGGTCGCGACGGTCGACGGCGAGGACAAGGCGCTCGCCTACCGCACGTGGCTCGGGCTGATGACCGGCGACCTCGTCGCGGAGTTCACGAAAGGCGGGAAGACCGTCACCCGGCGGGTCCATCCGGACCGGGAGTACACCGCGGCGGGGAACTCGGCCGGCTCGACCCTGACGCTGCCGGGTCGCTCGCTGATGCTGGTCCGTACCTGCGGCCACCACATGACCACGAACGCCGTGCTCACCGCCGACGGTGAGGAGACCGCCGAGGGCGTGCTCGACGCGCTCGTGTGCGCCGTCGCCGCCCTCTACGACCTGCGCGGGCTCGGACCGCACACCAACTCGCGCGCCGGGAGCGTCTACGTCGTCAAGCCCAAGCAGCACGGGCCGGACGAGGTCGCGCTGACCGTCGAGCTGTTCGCGGCGGTCGAGGAGGCCCTCGGCCTCGGGACGAACACGCTGAAGATCGGCATCATGGACGAGGAGAAACGGACCACGGCCAACCTGTCGGCCTGTCTCGGCCAGGCCGCGCACCGCGTGATCTTCGTGAACACCGGGTTCCTCGACCGGACCGGCGACGAGATCCACACCTGCTTCGCCGCCGGGCCGGTGCTGCGCAAGGGCGACATGAAGTCGACGGTCTGGCTGCAGACCTACGAGGACCGCAACGTCGACGTCGCCCTGGCGGCCGGCTTCTCCCACCGCGCGCAGGTCGGCAAGGGCATGTGGGCCAAGCCCGCCGCGATGGCCGAGATGCTCGAGCAGAAGATCGGGCACCCGAAGGCGGGCGCGAACACCGCGTGGGTGCCTTCGCCGACCGCCGCGACGCTGCACGCACTGCACTACCTGCGCGTCGACGTGCACGCCGTCCAGGAGGAGATCGCGCACCGGGAGACGGCCGACCGCCGCCACCTGCTGGAGCTCCCGCTCATCGACCCGAGCACCTTGTCCGACGACGACGTGCGCCGGGAGCTGGAGACGAACGCCCAGTCGATCCTCGGCTACGTCGTGCGCTGGGTGGGGATGGGCATCGGCTGCTCGACCGTGCCCGACCTCGACGGGGTCGGGCTCATGGAGGACCGCGCGACGCTACGGATCTCCAGCCAGCTCATCGCGAACTGGCTCGAGCACGGCGTCGTCGACGCCGACACCGTGCGCGAGACCTTCGCCCGCATGGCCGCGCTGGTCGACGAGCAGAACGAGGGCCAGGACGGCTACCCGCCCATGACGCCGGACCTGGAGAACAGCGAGTCGTTCCAGGCCGCCCTCGAGCTGGTCTTCACCGGCGGGACCGAGCCCAACGGCTACACCGAGCGCGCGCTCACCCAGTGGCGGCGCAAGGCCAAGACCCATGCCTGACGGTAACTCGACGTCCCGGCCACGGTGATCACGCCCTGGCCGCCCAGCGCCGGCGCGCTCGGGCGGCTCGAGTCAGGTACGGCACGCCGGACGTCCCCCGTCGCCGCCCTGGGTCACGCTCACGACCCGTCGGCCGCATGCGGCGGGACCACCAGGACGGGTCGGTGGCTGCGCGCGATCAGTCCGTGCGACACCGAAGGCCTCGTGCCGAGCAGGCGGCTGATGACGCTCCCGGCGCTCTCCCCGCGGCTGCCGACGACGAACATCAGGGCGTCGTGGCTGTCGGCGACCTGGCGCAGCAGGGCGACCGGGTCCCCGTGGGCGGCGTGGTAGGTCCACGAGCCCGGCAAGTCGGCCAGCGTGTTCTCCACGTCGTGTTGTTCGGCGGCGAGGGTCTGCTGTGCCTGCTCTTCCCAGTCCGGGGAGTCGGGGTCGATCGGGTAGTCGGACAGGTCCACCACGTGCACCACGTGCAGGGCGGCCCCGAGTCGCATGGCGAGGTCCGCTCCGTGACGCAGCACGACCTCGCCGTACGGGCTGGCGCGGTAACCGAGCACCACGTGAGTAGTCGGCTCCGCGCTCGCGCGAGGGCCGTCGGTGCGCAGCTCGGGGCCGGTCACCTCGGCGCCGTGCTCCCCCTCGGGAGGCTCCGCACGAGTCATGGGTCGCTCCTTCCGACGAACGTCGACGACCACGGGCCCGGCCGTGGACCGGGAGTGCCGCGGGGTCGGTCGCTGAACCGTGTGCGCGAGCGAGCTCGCGTGCGGTGGAGCTCGGCGGCTGCAGCGGCCCCGTCGGTCGGCGGGCCGGCCACGGGTCCCCGACCGCGAGCTGCTCGCCGATCTCGTGGTGCGCCCGAGACGGCGCGGGAAGGGAGCTGGGTGCATGCGGCCTCCTGCCCGGTCGGAACCGAAACAGGGACCGTCAGCAGGAGGACCTGCGGTTGGAGGCGAGCCCCATCGCCTGCGTGGGATGGTAGCTCCGGCCGGGCGTCGGGCACCAGCTCCCGTCGAGCCGCGGAACGACGAACCTTGCGCCGGTCACCGTGGCCGGAGCAGGAGCCAGGGCGACGAGCGCACCCGCGTGGGTCCGCGCGCCTGCCAGACTGCCCCCGATGCTGTCCCTGCGAGCCCTCCAGGAGCGTGACGTCGCCATCCTGGACGCTGTCGCTCGGGGTGACCCGGCCGGGACAGCGCGCCTGGGCATGCCCGCCGACACGTGGTGGCGCCTCGTGCGCGACGACCCGCGCCGACACGGCTGGATGCTCCTCGACGACGGCGTCGAGATCGGATACCTCGACGCCGAGGAACACCAGGGCGCCGTCTGGGTCGCGGTACTGCTGTTCCCCGACTGGCGTGGCATCGGTCGGCTCGGTGAGGTCATGCGCCAGGCCCTGGCCGAACCGGTCTTCCGCTCGGGCCTACCGGTCCTTGCCGGTGTGGAGGCCGACAACGTCGCGGCCCGACGAGCCGTCGAGAAGCTGGGCTTCGCCGCAGTCGGTCTCGACGCCGATGGGTGCGTGACCTACCGATACGAGCCCCTCGCGAGGTGAGACCCGAGGCACTCGGGGCCGCAGAGCCAGGTCGAGGGCGAGGGCGAGCACGATGCCGGACCCTGCTCGTGGCAGTCGGAGCGTCATCCTCACGTCGCGGCACCGACATGGACGGAGCAGGATGCGGCACCATGACGGTGGCACTGGTGCACGGCAACCCGGAGAGCGCGGCGGTGTGGGACCCCCTCGTCGCCGAGCTGGCCCGCGCAGGCGTCGACGATGTCGTCCGGCTGTCCCCACCCGGCTTCGGCGTGCCGCTGCCGGCCGGTTTCCCGGCCACCGTGACGGCGTATCGCGACTGGCTGATCGGCGAGCTCGAGCGCTTCGACCGGCCCGTCGACCTCCTGGGCCACGACTGGGGCGGCGGCCACCTCGGCACCGCGCTCATGGCGCGCCCGGAGCTGGTCCGCAGCTGGGCCACCGACGCGCTGGGCCTCTTCGAGCCGGACTACGTGTGGCACGCCCTCGCGCAGACGTGGCAGACGCCCGGGGACGGCGAGGCCCACCTCGAGGAGATGCTCGGAGGCACCCCCGTCCAGCGGGCCGAACAGATGGAGCAGCTCGGCGTGAGCCACGCCGAAGCGCTGCAGATCGCGGGCGTCCAGGGCGAGGAGATGAAGCAGGCGATCCTCGCGCTCTACCGCTCCGCCGCCCAACCGGTCATGGCCGAGCTGGGCACGGGACTGGCGACCCTCGCCGCTCGCCCCGGCCTGGCGCTCCTCGCCACCGCGGACCCGTTCGGCGGCACCGAGGAGCTCCGTCGGCGCGCCGCGGAGCGCGCGGGCGCCGAGATCGCGGTGCTCGACGGGCTGGGCCACTGGTGGATGACCGAGGACCCGGCCCGGGCCGCACGCGTGCTCACCGCCTTCTGGCGCGCTCGGGCATGGAGCGCTACGGCGTGATCACCCGTCCGTTCCGTACTTGAAGGAGATCGCGAGCTTCGTGCGGAAGGTCTTGATCTGGCCGTCCTCGATGACCACGTCCTGCTCCAGCACCTCCGCCACGCGCAGGTCGCGCACCGATGCGGCGGCCGTGCTCACCGCGTTCCGCGCAGCGGCCTCCCACCCCTGGTCGCTGGTACCGATCACCTCGGTCACCCGGTAGACGCTGTCGGCCATGTGACTCCTCCTCCGCTCGGGCCCCGCCGGGGGCTCCACCCGGGACCACGGGAACGATGTGCTCTCCGTCACATCGGTACCCGCACGGTCGGCGACGCGAACCTCCGCCGGCCGAGGCGCATCCGGGAATCCTTCTCCGGTGCCGTCGCGGTCAGCGCGTCCCGGTGGCCGAGATGGGCGAATCGAGGACGCGGTGGACGGCGCGGACCGACTCGTCGTCGTCGCCCCGACGGCGACGAACGGGCATAATGAGCCTACATTTGGTGCTGCCCCTCTCCGGAGGCGAGGACAGCAGGGATGGAGGCGCGCGTGACCTCGACGGAGTCGGTGCGGACGCGAGCGCTTCCGCCCTCCGAGGCCGAGCCCCTCCGGTGGACGAGTCGCTGGGAGACGTCCCTCGCGCCGGTCGACCACGAGGCGGTCGCCGCGCTGCTGGCACGCACCTACCCGTCGTCGGCCGGCCGGTTCTCGCCCGACCGCAGCTGGGCCGGGGCGCGGCCCGAGCTCCGCCTCCTGGGTCGTCGCGATGACGAGATCATCGCCCACGCGGCGGTGGTCCGGCGCTTCCTGCGCACCGTCGACGGCTCGGTCCTCGTCGGCGACGTCGGGCTGGTCGCGGTCCACCCCGATCAGCAGGGCACGGGTCTCGGCGCCGCGCTCATGCGCAGGGTCGCCACCACCCTCACCGAGCTCGCCCTCCCCTACGGGTTCCTCACCTGCGACGCGCACGTCCGGCCCTTCTACCGACGGTGCGGCTGGGCGCCCCTGGACGCACGGGTCCGCTCGATCCGCGTCGACGACGCCGTCGAGGAGCGCCGGCACGGGATGGTGCTGCCCGTGCGGCGTCCGTTCGCCGACTGGCCTCCCGGATCGATCACCCGCGACGGCCAGGAGATCTGACATCCGCGCCCGGCCGTGACCCGCTCGTCGAAACAGGGGCCCACCGCCGCCACCGCCGCGGCCGCCAGACCGAGCACGCCGAGCGTGCCGCGCTCGGCCACCGAACGGCCGTTGTCCCAGAAGCGCATGACGCGTACAACAGACGCATCAGGGCCGCGGTCGGCCACGGCGGGACCGGTGGAGAAGGTCACGTCCCCCGGCGGGCCCTGTGCTCGGACCACGGGAACCCACGCGACACCGCCGCTCGATGCGGAGGCAGCCGGGGGTCTGCGTCGGCCGTTGATCCGCGGCGACCGACGCCGAGACCGCGACCACGGCCCCAGGTGCACGCCTGGTACCCCGCGCTCCGAGTGCCCGGGCGCCCGTGCCCGCCTTGCTCCGCGGGACGGGCGTCCGGGCCCCTCACGTGTCGGACACGTCCGGCGACGTGGCCTCCTGGGGGTCCGTGTCGGCGTCGTCCGCGGTCTCACCCGAGGTGGACGCGTCGCGTGGCAGGTCCTGCTCCGGCGCCTCGGTGGGGTCCTTGTCCTCCGGCGGGGTGCCGCCGAACGTCAACATCGAGTTCTCGGCCGTCGGCGCCGAGCCGTCGAGCGCTGCGACGGACCCATCGGTCGCTGGCCGATCGCTCGCTGGCGCGGCCTCGGTGACCGGCTGGACGGGACTCGCACGGTCCGCCTCGAGCGCCGCCGGCGCGGGCGGGTCCGGGGCGGGCGGGTCCGGCGCGGGCGCGTCGGGTTCCGCCTCCGGGGTCGATCGGAGCGAACGGCCCGCATCCGGGCCCTCGGCACCCCCCGACGGCACCGAGGACCCGGGCGACGGCTCGCGTGGAGCCGCCGCGCTCGCCACCGAGGAACCCTCGACGGCCACCGGTCGGGTCGTCCTCGCGTCGACCGCCGCGACGAGCCGCACCGGATTGCTCCGCGTCGGGATCCCGAGGGCCTGCACCGTCGGGGGATCGCCTCCGGACGCGGCGAGGCCGCTGCGGTCGCCGACGAGCTTCAGGACCGCAGCTTCCATCGGATCCCCGAGCACGCCGCGGCCGGCGCCCAGGTCCCGCAGCATCTGCTGCGCGGCCCGGAGCTGCTCCCGGGCGCTCGTCAGCAGGGGTTCCGAGGCGGGTTCCGCACGGACGGCGGCCATCGCCGTGCGCAACGTCTCGCGATGGCGCTCCAGCGCGGCCCGGCGCTCGAGCAGGGCTGTGACCGCGCTCGGCGCCGGCCCCGCGCGCCGCGCCATCGGGGACGTCTGCCACTGGTGCCGGACATCCTCGACACGGCGGAGCTCGAACTCGACGGCACCGAGCACGGGGCCTGCGTCCCGCAACCACGCCGAGCTCCGGGCCAGGACGGACCCGGAGGTGTCGACCGGCCCGGGTGACGGGTCCGGTCGCCACACCGGCCTCATGTGGGTCGCCGCGGCCCCGCCCGCCACGACACAGGCCGCGAGCGCACCGACCGCCACCGCGCGGCGCCGGAGCAGCCCCCCGCGTCGTCCGGGTCCCCGCGAGGCCCGGTCGACGCTGTCCGGGAGGTAGCCGCGCCATCCGGGCATCTCGTGGCGGCCGTGGTGAACGGTCACGTCCCGCACCTCCCCCGGATCGAACGGCGGAGCCACCCTCCCCGCGATCGATGCCGCACGAAAGCCTTCCGTGCGAATCTCGACACTATTTTCTTGTCGTCACAGATCCATTACGACGAATGCGCTAGGCGCCCACAAGCAAACGGATGTGGATCGGAAAGCAGGAGGAGCTCGCATTGTCCGACGACGGACCACGGCGACACACGGTCACGGGACGCGCAAGCCGGCCGACGCCTCCTGGGTGACGGCGAGCCCGAGCGCGGCCAGGCCCAGCTCGAAACCGACGAACACGGTCCAGAAGGCCGCGTCGGTCCCGATCGCGATCATCACCGGCAGGAAGACCACGAGCACGTAGGCCCCGCAGGCGAGCGGGACGAAACGACGCCACCCCGACCACCGCCGCGCGCGGAGGACCGCGACACCGGCCAGCACCAGGCCGGGCCCGATCACCAGCGGGGCGAGCTCGAAGAGTGTCGTGGCCGTCGCCGGGTCGACCGGTTCGAGGACCTCCGCGACGGTCAGCGCCACGAAGCCCAGGATCGTCAGGCCGATCCCGGCCCGGCCCCACCACGCGACGCCCGCGGCCCCGAGCGCGGCCAGCCCGGCGAGCGCGATGATCGTCGCCACGTGGAGCAGCGCGTTGCGCAGACCCGAGGTCGTGCTCACCTCCATGGGCAGGGTCACCAGTTCGTAGAGGCCGACGCCGGCGGCGAGGAGACCGCCGGCGAGACCGACGATCCCGGCGGTGCGCACCCACCCGGTGCGCTGCGCGACGGTGGTGGTGTCCATGGCTGCTCCTCGCTGTCCCGTACGGGTCTCGGCGAGCAGCGTGACCCCACGCCGCCGCCGTGCCCATCCCACGAAGCTGGCCGTCGAACACCCCAGAGAACTGGGGATACCGATCAGGATGTCCGGCGCATCACACTCGGATCGTGCACGTTGCGGCGGAACGGGCCCGCCTCGAGATCCGGTCGTTGGCCACGGCCGGGCTCGACCTGCCGACCTTCGCCGGGGCCGCCCTGGACGTCCTGACCCGCGCGGTCCCGTTCTCGGTCGCGTGCCTCGCGCCCGCCGATCCCGCCACCAACCTGATCACCGGCAACGTGAAGTGGGGCGGCGTCGGCGACGAGTACGACGAGCAGTGGATCTTCCACGAGTACGAGGGGCCGGATCCGTTCAACTTCCACGTCGTGGCGGGACGGCCGGGCGGGGTCGCCACGGCGATGGTGGAGACCGGAGGGGACCTCCGCAGTTCGCCGCGGTTCAGCGATCTGTACCACCACTGGGACATCGGCGACGAGGCACGGATGGCGCTCCAGAGCGACGGCGCGTCCTGGGGGTTCCTCGCGCTGTTCCGCGACGGAGCCCGGTCGTCGTTCACCGACGCGGAGCAGGAATACCTCAGTGGCGTGCGGACGGCCCTGGCGGTCGGGCTGCGCGCCGGGACGATCGCGTCGGCGGGCACCGCACTGCTCCCGGCCGCACAGGGGCCGGTCGTCCTGGTGGTCGACGGCGCGGACGAGCTCGTGCGCCTCAGTGTCGGCGCCGCCGACGGGCTGGCGCTCCTCACGGGCGAGCCGATCGGCCGGGGCCCGCTGCCGTTCAGCGTGCGCGCCCTGGTCGGCGCCGCCCGACGGTTCGCCCGCGGCCAGTACCCCACGGTGCCGCGGATGCGGTTGCGCTCACGCACCGGTCACTGGCTGGTCGGGCACGCCTCACCGCTGCTCGCCCCGGACGGCGGGGCCGCCGAGGTGGTCGTCACCCTGGAGGAGGCCAGGCCGCCCGAGATCGTGCCGCTGGTCGTGGCCGCCCTGGGCCTCACCGGGCGCGAGCGGGACGTCGTCGCCCTGGCCCTGCAGGGCGTGAGCACCGCCGAGATGGCCCGCGCCCTCGAGCTGTCGGGCTACACCGTCCAGGACCACCTGAAATCGATCTTCGAGAAGGCCGGCGTCCGCAGCCGCCGCGAACTGATCGCCACGGTGTTCTACGACCAGTACGCGCCCCGCCTGGAGGCCGGCACGAGCCTCGGCCCGTCCGGGTGGTTCACCACGTAGGACCGCTCAGCGACCAGGTCCCGGCCCGCCGGCGGACCACGGCCACCCGTCCACGGGGATCGACCACGACGCCACCGGCGGCTCGGCTCCGAAGCACGTCGAGAGTGGCTGGTCGGCGACGGTCCGCCGAGACCCGACGAGGGTGGAGCCGGTGCCGCCGATGCCGAGGAAGTCCGCGATGGCCCGCACCTGACCCTCGACGAGCCGGTACATGATCGCCACGGGTGCTCCGGGGAACCCCGTCAGATCGGGTCGGAGGAGCACCCGGAGCGATCGTGTGTCCCGAGCCGCTGTCCACCGAGACCACGAGCGCAGCACCCGCACCGAGGTGCCGGTCCGGGCGGACCATCACCCGACCCGGCGGTAGCGGATGTGCGTGGCCAGGGGCGACTGGAGCACCTCGACGGGCTCGAAGTCGAAGGACGCGACGCCGTCGAACAGGCGCTCGCCGGAGTGCAGGAGCGTGGGGGCGATGTCCAGGGTGAACTCGTCGATCACGCCGGCGATCAGCGCCTGCCGCACGGTCGAGGCGCCCCCCGCGATGTCCACCCCCCGGTCGCCCGCGGTCTCGGACGCCCGCGCGTAGGCGGCGTCGAAGCCCTCGGTGACGAAGTGGAACGTCGTCCCACCCTCCATCTCGATCGGGTCGTGGGCGTGCCGGGTGAGCACGAACACCGGCGCGTGGTACGGCGGTTCGGGCCCCCACCAGCCGCGCCAGTCCTCGTCCCACTCGCCGCGGACCGGCCCGAACATGTTCCGTCCCATGACGTAGGCCCCGCGGGGGCGCATGAGCCAGCCGTTCGCGATCTCGTCGGCCTCGTTCGCCCGCGGGTCGCCGATGTGCCACCCGTGCACCTCGACGCCCCGCGTCCCGAGCGGGTTGTCGCGTCGCTGGTCCGGTCCGGCGGCGAAGCCGTCGACCGAGATCGACATGTGGCACGTCGTGTCCGTCATGGGCCCTCCCTAGTGATTGCGAGATGCAAGCAGTTGGGCGCACGGTAGCAGGGATCGCGCCAACCGCGGCGAGCCGCTCACCGTCGACCTGCGCGTCACGACGAAGCCGTGCCGCAGCTGCGGATGGCCGCCGCGATGGGCGTCGCCACCGACTGATCCGACCGGCCGGGGGTGGCGCACGCCGCGACCTCCGGCCGAAGGTCACCGGCCTCGAGCCCACCGCAACGGGTCGTCCTCCAGCGCGGAGCGGTCCCAGTGCCCGCGATCCGCCGCGGCGGCGTAGGTGGCGTGGAGGAACTCGGCGACCGCGCGATCGGGATCGGGCGCGGCGCGGGCGGCCTCGTAGGGCAGCAGGAACTGCTGGAACGCGGTGCTGAAGAACGCGCCCTCGGGCCCCGCGGTCTGATCGGCGAAACCGTCCGGCTCGGGGTAGGCGTAGGCGTAGAAGGCGCCCTCCGCTCCCCCTCCCGGCCAGAACCCGCAGCTCGACAGTTCCCGGGAGTAGCCCTCGACCATGACCCAGTCCCCGCAGTTCGGGGCCCCGCCGGGGTGCGGCGGCGCCGACCGGCCGGAGAAGCGGGTGCAGGCGAGGTCCATCCCGCCCCAGAAGAAGTGCACCGGGCTGACCTTGCCCACGAAATGCGAGCGGAACTCGCCGATCACCCGGTTCGCCTGGAGCAGCTGGCGCCAGAAGAGCGCGGCCGCCTCGCCGTCGTAGGAGGCGTGCTGGTGGTCGTCGGCGAAGGGGATCGCGGGCTCGACCTCGTTGGGGTGCGGCCGGATCGGGGCCTCGATCCCGAGCTCGGCGAGCATGTCCAGGGTCCGGGCGTAGAACTCGGCGACCGACATCGGCCGCAGCGGGAGGCTGCGCATCCCGCCGTCGCTGCTGCAGACCTCGAGGGTGTGGCCGACGAAGTCGAACTCGATCTCGAACGCCCCGCCGCGGTGCGGGATCGTCGACGTCGTCAGTCCGCGCGGGCTGACGTACAGGGTCACCTGCCACCAGTGGTTGAGCAGTGGCGCGTGGGCCATTCGGATCTTTCCCACGATCTGGGTCCACATGTGCAGGGTCTCGCGGGTGGGCGTCCAGTCCTCGACCGGCAGGCTCGGCCAGCTCGTCGTCGCCGGGCTGATCATCGGTTCCGTCCTTCCGCTCTGGTGTCCAGCAGGGTGGGGAGCGCGCGGATTCGGCCGTCCGCGACGAGCACGACGTCCGTTCCGGTGACGACCGGCTCGCCGCCGTCGGGACCGAACGTCCCGTCGAGGACCTCGAACAGGTTCCGTTGCGCGCGGGCGGACGCCGACCGCGGCGGCGATCCCGGTCCGTCCTCCTCGGGCACGATGGCACGTGCGGGGTGGTTCACGTGCCGAGTGTCGGGCCGCGCGAACCCCGGCGAATCGGTCGTCGGATCGGTCGTCACGGCGACGGAGAGGCTGCGTGACCATGGAGCTGTTCGGGCGGCGCGCCGAGACCGCGGCCCTGGACGAGCTGCTGGCCCGGGCGGGCGACGGCGCAGGGTCCGCGCTCGTGCTGTGGGGCGAGCCGGGGATCGGCAAGACCGCCCTGCTCGAGTACGCCGTCGCCGCCGCGTCCGACGCCACGGTGCTGCGGTGCCGGGGCACGCGCATGGAGACCGGGCTCGCCTTCGCTGCGCTGCACGAGCTGCTGTGGCCGGTGGCGGACCGGCTGGAGACGCTTCCCGACCCGCAGGCCGCGGCGTTGCGCGGGGCGCTCGGCACGAGTCAGGACCCGGCGAACCGCTTCCTCATCGGCGCCGCCGTGCTCTCGCTGCTCGCCGGCCTGGCCCGGGAGCGACCGGTGCTCGTCGTCGTGGACGACGCCCCGTGGGTCGACGAGGCGACCGCGCACTGTCTCGGTTTCGTCGCGCGGCGGGTGCGGACCGCTCCCGTCGTGGTGCTCCTGACCGGGCACGAGGACCCCGACGCGGGGCCGTGGGAGGGGTTGCCCTCGCGGGAGGTCGCGGGTCTGGCCGACGACGCGGCGCGGCGGCTCGTCGACGCCGCGGTGCCCAAGGCCGACGCGGCGCTGGTCGACCGCACGGTCCGCGGGGCCGGGGGCAACCCGCTGGCGCTGCACGAGCTGCCCACCCTCGAGGGCGCGGACGACGAGGCGCCGCGCGGGCCGTCCGGGGAGTCGGTGCCGGTCGGGCCGCGGTTGCGGCGGGCGTTCTGCGCGCGGGCCGAGGCCCTGAAGCCGCCGACCCGGGCGTTGCTGCTGCTGGCCGCCGCCGAGGGCCGCGGCGACCGTCACGTCGTGCACCGTGCCGGGTCCGGATGGGGCGTCGACGCGTCCACCTGGGACGAGGCCCTGCGCTCCGGCCTGCTCCGAGCCTCGGGAGACCGCCTCGAGTTCCGGCACCCGCTCATCCCCGCGGCGATCTACGACGGCGCCTCATTTCCGGAGCGGCAGGCCGCGCACCGGGCGATCGCCGCGGCCCTGCCGGGGGACGCGGTCGAGGAACGGGCGTGGCATCTGGCCGCCGCCGCGGACACGGTCGACGAGGACGTCGCCGCGATGCTCGAGAGCGCGGCCGCGCGGTGCCTGCACCGCGGCGCCGACGCGATGGCGGCGCGGACGCTCCGTCGCGCCGCCGAGCTGTCGCCGGAACCGGCGGACGCCGCGCGACGGTTGGCCGCCGCCGCCCGCGCCGCGTGGGACGCCGGCCACGCCGAGACGGCGCGGCGGCTCCTGGACGACGCGGAACGCCGGGGCGGCGAGAAGCTCGTCGCCCGGCGCAGCGGCGGGCTGCGCGGCATCCTCGAGTTCGCCGACGGCACACCGGACCGTGCGCACCACTACCTCACCCGCGACATGACGCTCGTCGGCAGCACCCGCGGCGCCGTGGAGCTGGGCACGGTCGCGGTCCGCGCGGCGTGGTCGGCCGGTCGGTCCGGCCTCCAGCAGGAGGCGCTGCGACGACTGCTCGCCGTCGACACCGACGGCGATCCGGACCTGTCGGCGGTCATGCCGGTGCTGCGGGCCTGGTGGGCCTGCTACGACGAGACCGGCGGGGTCGCGCCCACCACTCCGCGCGGGAGCGGCGACACGGTCGGCAGGCTGGGTGCCGCCCCGTGGGAGCTGCTGCCGCCGGTGCCCCTGGTCCAGGCCTGGGGGGTCGAGGGTCCGCTGCACGACGTGCTAAGCCTGCGGGCCGCGCAGCTGCGCCGGCGCCACGAGCTCGCCGCGCTGGCGATGGTCCTCGCCCAGACCGCGGTCCTCGATCTCCACGCCGGTCGGTGGGACGCGGCGGAGTCCTCGGCGACCGAGGGCCTGCGGCTGGCCGAGGAGGCCGGCGCGCACCACGTCGCCACCCAGTGCCGGCTCTGCGTGGCCAGCCTGGCCGCGGCCCGCGGCGACGACGCCCTCGTCGAGGAGCACACCGCGCACGCCCTGGCGGTCTCGGCCCCGCGCGGCGTGCGGGCGCTCAGCGCCTCGGTGTACTGGCACCGCGGCCGGGCGGCGCTGTTCGGCGGGCGGCCGCAGGACGCGCTGCAGCACCTGCTCCCGCTCGGCGAGCCCGCTCACGAGGCCGCCCACACCACGTTCGCGCTGCTCGCCGCCCCGGACACCGCGGAGGCGGCGGCGCAGGTCGGGCGCTCGGACGTCGTCGGGTCCCGGGTCGCGACGGTGGAGACGTGGGCGGAGCGCACAGGGGCGGCCTGGGCCCGCGCGGCCGGCCACCGTCTCCGCGCGCTGCACGACGGCGGGCCCGGGTCCGAGGCCTCGTTCCGGGCCGCGCTCGAGGAGGCGGGGGCGGGCGACGACCCGTTCGAGCACGCCCGCACCCGCCTGCTGTTCGGGGAGTGGCTGCGGCGGGCGCGCCGCCGTGCCGACGCCCGGCGCGAGCTCGCCGCGGCCGCCGACACCTTCGCCCGCCTGGGCGCGACACCGCTGCGGGCACGGGCGCTGCGCGAGCGGGACCTGACCGAGCCGTCCGGCGTCCGCGACGCCGCGGGCCCACCGGCCGGGCTCACCGCCCAGGAGCGGCGCGTCGCGCGGTTGGCCGCCGAGGGCCTGACCAACCGGGAGATCGCGGCGCAGCTGCTGATCAGCCACCGCACGGTCGGCCACCACCTGGCGAACGTCTATCCCAAGCTCGGCATCGCCTCGCGTGCCGAGCTCGCCCGGCTCGACGTCGACGGCGATCTGCGGTTCCGCGTGGCCTCCCCCGGGGCATGACCGAGATCGCCGAGCAGGCGGCGTACGACGGCAACGGCTACTTCGCCAACCACATCCTGGCGCCCAACATGCACTTCAAGCCCCTGGTCGACTTCTACCGGGAGCGCTTCTCCCACCACGGGCACGGGCCCGGGGACCAGGCGATCGTCGGGCTCGGGGGCCACGCGTACATCGCCCGCCGGTCGCAGGACGCCTACGCCGCGTTCCGCCCGTACGTCGAGAACCACACCCTGTTCCGCGGTACCCGCCTCGAGGACGACGCGAGCCGGACGCCGCTGTCCGTCGGCAGCCCGCAGGAGGTCATCGACAAGACCCTGACCTTCCAGGACGGGTTCGGCGACTACCAGCGCCAGCTCTGGGCCGTCGACAGCCTGGGACCCCGGACCAGGACAGCGACCGCACGGCCCCGACCCGGTACCCCGCCGCGTGAGCGGCGACGGGTCAGAGCCCGTGGCCGGCGGATGCGGGCAACATGGCCGCGTAGCGCCGCACCCGGCGGGCCCGGGACACCGCGACCAACGCCGCCACCCCGCCGAGCACCGCGAGGGGTGGTTCGAGCAGCAGGAGCCCGGCGGCGAGCGCCGCGCCGCCCAGGCCGAGGACCTGCCATCGCCGCAGCGCGGCGAGGCACCGTGCCCGCTCGCCCTCGACCTCGCGGGAGTCGATGTCGGCGGCCGGCGTCCGGGCGACCTCCCCGCGTCCGCCCGCGAGCGCGAGCCACGCATTGGCGGCGCCTGCGAGCACGAAGACCGCCGCCCACACCGGCGCCCCCTGCGCCGCGCGGACACCGGCCAGGGCCAGGAACCCCAGCCCGAGCAGGACGTAGCGCCACGACACGGTCCTCATGCGATCACCCCGACGAGCTCGAGAATGGCGATCAGGCCGCAGACGGTGAGGAACGCCGAGCCGAGGGCGACCAGCACGCGCAGCGCCCGGCCCATGCGGTAGGGAGCCGGCAGGTTGGTCCAGTCGACGTAGAGCAGTCCGGCGCCGTAGATGCCGCAGGCGAAGACACCGCCCAGGATCGACGCCGGCGTGATCAGGTCAGTGAAGCTCAGATCCGAGAGGATCGCGGCCAGGGCGATGACACCGGTCCAGCCGTAGACGAGGGGCCGGATGCCGCGCTGCCCGCGCGCCCGCACCTTCTCCGAGACCGCCGCGAGGCTCTCGTACGCGGTCCATGAGTACGCCTCCCAGAGCGCGTAGATCGTGCCGAAGAGGACCATGACGATCGCGACGATGTAGAAGTACTCGAACACCGGCGCCACCACGCCGAAGAACTGGGACTGGTAGGTCAGGACGTCGTTGTCCTCGGGCACCTGCTGCTGAGCACCCAGGATCGTCGCCCCGTTCATCATGAACGCCGTCGCGATGACACCGAGGGCCAGGAACGCCGCGAGCATGTCGTAGAGCGGGGCCCGGCTCCAGGCGCGCGCGTTGGCCACGTCCTCGGCATCGGTCGACAGCGGGATCCGCGCGCGATCGTCCTCCGCCGCGAGGGCCTCCTCGATCCGGTCGGCGTCCCGGTGGCCGAGCATCCCCCACTTCTTCTCGCGCAACATGCCGGTGTAGCCGATGTAGTCGTACATCCCGCCGCCGAGCCCGCCCATGAACACCGCGAGCTCCACCCACACCGACGTCTCGACGACGTCGGGGTAGCGATCGGCCACGAACGGGGCGTAGTCGGGGATGATCGGCAGCAGCCCGCGCAGGGCGGCGAGCCAGTCCGGGTTCGACACGAACACCGCGATGAGCACCAGCAGCACCATGATCCCGGCGATCGCGATCTGCACCTTCTCCAGCACCGCGTAACCGCCGATGAAGGACAGTCCCGCGGCGAGGACCAGCACGCCGACGGCCCACAGGGTGGCGTTGCCGAGGCCGAGAGCGTCCAGGTAGTCACCGAGCGCGGTCGCCACACCGCTGGCCCAGCCCGGGAACGAGGCGAAGCAGATCACCACCAGCACGATCGGGAACCAGCCACGCGGGCCCGGCATCACCCGCGCGAAGCGTCGCATCGGGTGCTCGCCGGTGAGGGTGATGTAGCGGTTCGACGCGTAGACCAGCGCGCCCTTCGCGAGGCAGCCGACCAGCACGGCCCACAGGACGGCGTACCCGAAGACGGCGCCCTCGCGGGAGGCGAGGATGGACTCGCCGCTCCCGATGGTCAGCGACGCGATGATCGCCCCGGGTCCGAAGTACCGCAGGGCGGTGGTCACCCCCACCCGACGCCTGCGCAGCGCCTCCGGCGCCGCCGGCAGTCGGAGCATCGGCCCGGTGGTGGCCCGTCCCGTCCCTGAGGTGGCCATGAGGATTCCTTCCCGTCGCTTCGCTCGCCCGGGTCCTTCCCGTCGCTTCGCTCGCCCGGGTCCTTCCCGTCGCTTCGCTCGCCCGGGTCACCCCATCCGCACGATGTCCGAGGTGCCGAACCGCTCCGCGACGAGCTGCTTGACCCCGCGGGGGAAGTCGCGCTCGCACGCGAGATGGGTCGCGGTGAACTTGCGCATCGCGTCGCCGTCGCCGGCGAACGCCGCGGCGCAGAGCTCCGGGGCGACGTTGGCCAGAGCGAGGATGCCGCCCGCGCAGCCGAGCACGCCGGCCATGTGGATCAGCGCCGGATTCCCGGTCCAGACCGGCCCGGCGTAGGTGTCGGTGGTCGCCAGCAGTCGGGTCGGGTCGCCCGAGGAGTCCTTGACGCCCGCGATGGGCAGCGCGGGCAGCGTCTCCAGCGGGATGCCGGGCGGGGAGACCGCCGGGAAGTGGTAGGCGAGCACCGGCGTCGATCCCGCTGCGGCGGCCAGTTCGCGGTAGTAGCCGGTGGGATCGGCCAGCCCGCGCGGGGTCCGGGCGATGACGGCGTCCACCCCGGTGTCGCCGGCCCGGGCGGTCAGACGGGCCGCCTGGTGGGTCGACGCGGCCCCGGTGCCGCCGACCACGGCGGCCCCGTCGACCGCGGAGCCGACCGCCGCGCGCACCGCGTCGAACAGCTGCAGGCGCTCGTCGTCGTCGAGCGCGTCGGCCTCGCCGGTCGTGCCGGCCACCACGATCGCGTCGACCCCGAGGTCGACCAGCCGCGCGGCCAGGCCCGCGGTGGCGTCGGTGTCGAGCTGCTGGTGGGCGTCGAACAGCGTCACCAGGGCGACGCCGACTCCGGTGAAGACGGGATCCATCTCGGGTACCTCCTCCGGGGAACCTTCAGTGGGACTCGCGCGGGACCTCGGCACCGCTGCGGCCGACCAGGAAGTCGAGGTCCGCGCCGCGGTCGGCCTGCAGCACGTGCTCGCTGTAGAGGCGGGGTCCAGCCGCGGTCGGCGGGCTCCGGGGGTGCGCGCCACCGCGCCCGGCGCGCGCCCAACTCGTCGTCGTCGACGTGGAGGACCAACCGTCGGGCCGGCACGTCGGGCCGGCACGTCGAGCTCGATCTCGTCGCCGGTCTCGACCAGCGCCAGCGGTCCGCCGACGGCGGCCTCCGGCGCGACGTGCAGCACGACCGTGCCGTACGCCGTGCCCGACATCCGCCCGTCGGACACGCGCACCATGTCGCGGACCCCGCGCTCGAGCAGCGTGCGGGGCGGCCCGGCGTTGGCGACCTCGGGCATGCCCGGATAGCCGCGCGGGCCGCAGTAGCGCAGCACCAGCACCGTCGAGGGGTCGCAGTCGATCCCGCCGCTGACCTCCCGGTACTCCTCGGGAGAGTCGAAGACGAGCGCTCGACCACGGTGGCGCTGCAGCGCAGGCGAGGCCGCCGACTGTTTGATCACGGCACCGTCGGGGGCGAGGTTGCCGCGCAGGACGGCGGTGCCGCTGCCCGCCGGGGCCAGCGGCTCGTCGAACGGGTGGATCACGTCGCGGTTCCAGCACGCCGCGTCCGCGATCGCCGTGCCGACCGTGCCGCCGGCCACGGTGGGGCGCTCGAGGTGGAGCAGCTCGGCGATGCGCTGCCCGGCTCGTTGGGCGGTCTCGTCGCGGCGAGCGTCGACGGCGGGCCAGGTCGCCGAGTACGGGAGCCGCATCCCCAGCGCCTCGGCCAGACAGGCCATCGTCGACGCGGTGCCCATCGTCATGCAGTGCCCCGGCGAGCGGGCCATCGCGCTCTCCGCGACCGCGCACTCGGCCTGGGTGATCGTCCCGGCGGCCAGCTCCTCCTCGAAACGCCACACCTGAGTCCCCGAGCCGAGCCGGCGGCCCTGGTATCGGCCGCTGAGCATCGGCCCGCCGGGTGACCACGACCGACGGCAGGTCCACGCTCGACGCGGCCATGAGCAGCCCCGACGTCGTCGTGTCGCAGCCCGAGAGCAGGACCAGCCCGTCGAGGGGGTTGGCCCGCATCAGCTCCTCGGCCTCCATCGCCAGGAGGTTGCGGTAGAGCATCGCGGTCGGCCGCAGCAGCGTCTCGCCGAGACCGGTGCACGGGAACTCCCGCGGGAATCCGCCGGACTGCCACACGCCGCGCTTGACGGCCTCGGCCACGCGGTGCAGGTGGGCGTTGCACGGCACCAGCTCCGACCACGTGGTGGCGATCCCGATGACCGGGCGGCCGTCGAAGACCTCATCGGTGACGCCCTGGTTGCGCATCCAGGAGCGGTGGATCATCCCCGACCGGCCCTCGGCACCGAACCAGGCCGTGCTGCGCCCGCTCATCCCCGGCCTCCCGCGGTGGTCAGGTGGGCCCGGACCCACTCCTCGACCTCGACGACGTGGGTGCTGGCCGCGGTCCAGGCGCCGAGCGAGTCACGCGCGCGCAGGGCGCGCAGGATCGCGACGTGCTGGTCGTGGGTCCAGGACAGGACGTCGTGCTCGACGATCGCGCGCCAGATCCGCACCCGGGCGGTGCGCCCGGCGACGGCGGCGGCCAGTGACGCGAGCGTCGCGTTGCCGGGCGCGGAGGCGATCGCGGCGTGGAAGTCGAGGTCCTCGGCGACCAGGCGCTCCGGCTCGGTGAGTCCCCGCATCCGCTCGAGTCGCTCCTGGAGATCCTCCAGCGCCGACTCGTCGATGCGGGTCGCGGCCAGGGCGGTGGCACCGGGCTCCAGCACGCGGCGGCACTCGAAGAGCTCGGCCACCCCCTGCTCGCCGACGAGGTCGAGAAACGTCCCGGTGGCCCGGACGAGCCGGTCGGGGCGGAGGTCGGAGACGAACGTGCCGTCCCCCCGGCGCACCTCGAGCACGCCTGCCCCGGCGAGGGCGCGCACGGCCTCGCGCAGCGACAGGCGGGACACGTCGAGCTGAGCCGCCAGGTCCGCCTCCGGCGGCAGCCGCTCCCCCGCCGAGAACTCCCCGTTCTCCACGCGGGCGACCAGTGCCCCGATCACCCGGTCGACGACGCTGTCGGTCCGGTCGGGCCTCGCTGTCCGTGTCACGGGCTCACCCCGTCCAGGCCGAGCCGTGGGGGAAGGAGTACGCGGCCCGGGACTCCGGGAGGATCTCCGCGCTGTAGCCCGGCCGGCTCGGCGGGAGGTAGGACGCGCCACGCATCCGGACCGGGTCCACGAAGTGCTCGTGGAGGTGATCGACGTACTCGATCATCCGGTCCTCACGGGAGCCGCTGACGGCGACGTAGTCGACCATCGACAGGTGCTGCACCAGCTCGCACAGCCCGACGCCCCCGGCGTGCGGGCAGACGGGGACGTCGTGCGCGGCGGCGAGCAGCAGGACCGCGACGGCCTCGTCGACACCGCCCGGCCGTGCCGCGTCCAGCTGGCAGACCCCCATGGCGCCCGCGGCGAGGAACTGCTTGAACATGACCGCGTTGTGCGCGTGCTCGCCGGTGGCGACCCGGGTGGGAGCGATCGCGCGGGCGATCGCCGCGTGGGCGAGGACGTCGTCGGGACTCGTCGGTTCCTCGAACCACCAGATGTCGTAGGGCGCGAGCGCCTCGGACCAGCGCACCGCGTCGGCGGCTCCGAGCATCTGATTGGCGTCGATCATCAGGCGGCGTCCGGGCCCGATCACCTCGCGCGCGAGTGCGCAGCGCCGCACGTCGTCGGCGAGGTCCTTGCCGACCTTGAGCTTGACCGCGTCCCACCCTGCCTCCACGACCTCCTTGCACAGGCGGGCCAGCTTGTCGTCGTCGTAGCCGAGCCAGCCTGCGCTGGTCGTGTAGGCCGGGTAGCCCTCCTCGCGGAGCCGGACCTCGCGCTCCCCGCGGCCGGGGACCTGCTTCTCGAGCATCTCGATCGCGGCCTCCGGGGTGAGCACGTCGCGCAGGTAGCGCCAGTCGACGAGGTCGACCAGCTGCTGCGGGGTCATGTCGGCGAGGACCTTCCACACCGGCTCGCCGACGACCTTGCCGATGAGGTCCCACGCGGCGTTGACGACCGCGGCGAGCCCGAGCTGGATGGTGCCCTTGGCCGGCCCGAGCCAGCGCAACTGGCTGTCGGCCTGCAGGTGCCGGGAGAAGCCGCCCGGGTCGGCGACGAGCTCGTCGATCGACCATCCCCGCGCCCGGTGGCCGATCGCGTCCGCCGCGGCGACCGCGAGCTCGTTGCCGCGACCGATCGTGAACGTGAACCCGTGCCCCTCCAGCCCGACATCGGTGTGCAGCACGACGTAGGCCGCCGAGTAGTCCGGCGCCTCGTTCATGGCGTCGGACCCGTCGAGCGCGCGTGAGGTCGGAAAGCGGAGATCGACGGTCTCCACGTCAACGATGACGCCGGACATCTCGGTCCTCTGATCTCTCGACCCTGAAGCGGCGCGCCGAGTCAAGCGATCGGCGCGAATCTCACCGTGCCAGGGCGAGACGTCAGATGTCTAGCCGCGGCTGCGGGGCAACGTCCGGCGTCCCGGCGCTACCCCAGCGCCGGGACGATCGCCTCGATCAGGTGCGGGCCCGGCTCGCGCCGTGCCCACCGCAGGGCGTCCAGCAGGCCCTCGGTCGTGTCCACCCGCCGCGCCGGCACGCCGTACCCGGTCGCCAGGGCGACGAAGTCCGGCGTCGGGTCGGTCAGGGTCAGCATCCGTCCCGCCCGTCCCGAGTGGGCGGTTTCGCCCGCCCCGGTGCGGGCCAGCTCCACCCGCAGGATCGCGTACGCCGAGTTGTTGATCAGCACCGTCGTCACGTCGAGCTGCTCACGGGCCTGGGTCCACAGCGCCTGCAGGGTGTAGAGCGCGCTGCCGTCGGCCTGCACGGCGATCACCGGACGGTCCGGCGCCGCGATCGCCGCGCCCAGGGCGGCGGGCGGGCCCTGCCCGATCGCGCCCCCGGTCAGCGCGAGCTGGGTGTGCGGGGCCGCCGTCTGCAGCGCGGGCGCCAGCAGGGCGGCGGCGGTCAGCGACTCGTCGACCACGATCGCGTCCTCGGGCAGCGTCGCCGCGACCGCGGCGCACAGCGACCGCACGTCCAGCGGCCCCGGCGGGGGCACGGGCGCGTCCCACGGTGCCGGGACGGGCACGGAGTCCGGGGCCACCTCCTCGGCCAGGGCCTCCAGGGCGGCGGCCGCGTCGGACGCCGCGTCGGCCAGCCCGACGACCGCGCACTTCTCCGGCACGAGGTCGCCGGGGACCCCGGGGTAGCCGAAGAACGACACCGGCGAGCGGGCGCCCGCCAGCACCAGCGACGACGCCCCGTCGAGCTGCTCGAGCGCCTGCTCCGCGAAGTAGGCCAGCTTGTCCGCCCGCGGGCGGCCGGCGCCGGTGTCCCACGTGCGCGGGAACGTCTCCACCAGCAGCCGGGCCCCGGTGGCGGCGGCGACGCGGCCGGCGGCGTCCATCGCCGCCGCGGTGAGCGCCGGGCCGCCCAGCAGGATCACCGCGCCGGGCTCGCGCACGGCCGCCGCGGCCGCGGCCACTCGCGAGGCCGCCGGCGCGAACGGTGTCGCGACCGGCAGCGCGGGGGCGGGCGCACCGCCCTCGGACCACGACACGTCCGCCGGCAGCACCAGGGTCGCCACCTGCCCGCCGCGCTCGGAGGTCGCCGCCACCGCGCGCACCGCGTCGTCGGCGACGTCCCGGACGTCACCGCAGACGTGCACCCATCCCGAGACGGTCCGCGCGAGCGCCGTGATGTCGGACTCGAGCGGCGCGTCGTGGCGGACGTGGTCGGTGGCGTGGGCACCGACCACGCACAGCAGCGGGCTCCGGGCACGGCGGGCGTTGTGCAGGTTCGCCATCCCGTTGCCCAGCCCCGGCCCCAGGTGCAGCAGCACCGCCGCCGGCCCGCCGGCGAGGCGGGCGTAGGCGTCGGCGGCACCGGTCGCGACCCCCTCGAACAGGGTCAGCACACCGCGCATCTCCGGCACCGAGTCGAGCGCCTGCACGAAGTGCATCTCGGAAGTGCCGGGGTTCATGAAGCACACGTCGACGCCCGCCCCGACCAGGGAGCCGACCAGCGCCTCGGCGCCCCTCACGCGAGGCCTCCGAGCGGCGACGACGGACCGGGCGGGGAGAACGACGAGGTCGGCATGGTCCCACTCCACACGGTCGGACCGGGTGGGCGCGACGCGGGGCGGCTACTCCGGCCCGTGGAGGAAGACGCCGAGGGACGTGCTGCCGCTGTCGTCCCCGGACAGGGTGTGCCCGAGCACGACCTCGATCCCGGTGATCAGCAACAGGGCCAGCAGGAAGATGGCGAGGGCCGTGAGGACCGCGTGCGCGAGGGCGACCGTCCGGCCGCGCGGACGACCGTGCGGGGGCTCGCGTGTCGTCCGGTCCATACCAGGGATTACCCCCGTCGCCCCGCGACGACTCCCCGTCCCCTCGTCAGAGCCGATCGAGGCGCAGCGGCAGGTGGTCGGCCGGCGTCGGGCCCGTCGTCAGGCCGATCGGCATCACGTAGTCCGCCGGGACCGACCAGCGGAAACGCCGCAGCATCGCGTGCATGATCGCCTTGACCTCCATGCCGCCGAAGTGCAGGCCGATGCACTTGTGCACCCCGCCGCCGAACGGCATCCAGGCGAACCGGTGCGACTTGTCCTCGGCGCGCTCGGGGGCGAAGCGGTCGGGGTCGAACTCGTCGGGGCGGGCCCACCACGGCTCCATGCGCTGCGACGCGTGGATGCCCAGCGACATCAGGGTGCCGGCGGGGATGTGGAAGCCCTGCAGGTCCGCGTCGCGCACCGTGATGCGCGCGAGCTGGCCCACCGGCGCGTACATCCGCAGGGTCTCGCGCATCGCCAGGTCCAGTGAGACCAGCGAGTCGAGCTCCTGGTTCGTCAGCTCGTCGCCGTCGAGGGCCAGCGACTCCGCGCGCAGCTTCTCCTGCCACTCCGGGTGCTTCGCCAGCAGGTAGCACATCATCGACAGCGTGATCGTCGACGTGTCGTGCGCCGCCATGAGCAGGAAGATCATGTGGTTGACGACGTCGTCGTCGGAGAACGTCTCCCCCTCGTCGCTGCGGGCCCGGCACAGCACGCTGAACATGTCGCGCCCGGCGCCCGCGCGCTTGGCGGGGATCTGCTCGGCGAAGTAGCGCTCGAGGACCTTGCGGGAGTCGAGCCCGCGCTTCCAGGAGCCGCCGGGCACCGGCGCGCGCACCACCGCGACGCCGGCGTGCACGGTGTCGACGAAGGCGCGGTTGACGCGGTCGGCGCGCGGGCCGAGCTCGTCGCCGACGAACACCTCGGTGCCGATGTCGAGGGTCATCTGCTTGATGCGGTCGTAGATGCGGATGCCGTCGCCGGTGGACCAGTCGTCGAGGCTGCGCCGGATGCGCGGGTTCATGACCTCGAGGTACTCGGCGAGCCGGTCGCGGGTGAACGCCTCCTGCAGGATGCGCCGGTGGGTTCGGTGCTCCTCGAAGTCGAGCAGCATCACGCCGCGGCGGAAGAACGGCCCGATGAAGAAGCCCCAGCCGTCGGCGCTGCCGAAGTACTTGTCCTTGTTGACGAGCACCTGGCCCAGCGCCTCGGGCCCGAGCACCGCGACCATGGGCCGGCCGAACGCCCCGGTCCACGACACCGGCCCGTACTTCTCGTACCGCTGGCGGGCGAACCCGAGCATGTCGGCCGCGAACTCCAGGGACCGCCCGACCAGCGGTGCGCCGAAGTCGCCCCGCACCGGCGCCAGGTCGCTGCCCGGGGGCGGCGGGGCGAGCGGCCCGGACCGCGCCGGCACCCGGCCGATGGCGTTCGCGAGGTACTGCTGGACGCGGTGCTGCAGCAGGGACGTCATCGTTCCCCCGTCTCGGTGTGGTGCTGGTCGGCGGCGGCCACCACGAGGCGGGCGCAGCGGGTCAGGAGCGCGTCGACGTCCGCGTCCAGGCGGCCGTCGAGCCAGAAGCCGACGGCGTCGATCACGCCGCCGGTGAGCACGACCGTGCTGAGCTGCAGATCCTCGGCGCGCAGCGGGGGACGGGCGTCGGTGATCAGGCGCCCCAGGAGCGCGGCGAAGGACGCGATCGTGTCCTGGCGGCGCCCGGCGAGCTCGGGGTGACCGATCGCCTCCCGGTAGAGGCGGGCGACCCGCGGGTCCTCGCCGAGCAGCGTGGTCGTCGCGCCGATCGCCGCGCGGGCCCGGGCCTCGAGGTCTGCCGGTGGGACGGCGTCGGCGGCGCGGACGGCGAGGGCGAGCGCGTCGCCGGCGACGGTGTCGAAGAGCGCCTCGAGCAGGTCCTCGCGGCGGGCGAACGACTCGTAGAAGTAGCGCTCGGTGAGCCCCGCCGCGCGGCACACCGCGGTCATCGTGAAGTCCCGGACCCCCCGCTCGCCGACCACGTCGAGCGCCGCCGCGAGTAGGCGCGTCCGCCGCTCGGCGACGCGCTCCGCCGCGCTCGCGCCCTGCACGGTCCGGGTGACCACACCCGCATCCTGACAGGACGTCCTGTCAGAAAGGAAGAGCTGCGGACCGGACCACCTGTCAGGAGGGCGCCGTGCGGCGGGCTCCCCTCGATGGGACACGGTGGGGCACGATCGCAGCATGTGCCGCAACATCCGGGTCCTCCACAACTTCGAGCCCCCGGCCACCGACCACGAGGTGCACGAGGCCGCGCTGCAGTTCGTGCGCAAGATCAGCGGTGCGGCGAAGCCGTCGAAGGCCAACGAGGACGCCTTCGCCCGGGCCGTCGCCGAGATCACCGCGAGCACCCGCACGCTCCTCGACGAGCTGGTCACCACCGCTCCGCCCAAGGACCGCGAGGTCGAGGCGGAGAAGGCGCGAGAGCGGGCCCGCGAGCGCTACGCCCGCTGACGCCCGCTGACGCCCGCTGACCGGCGCAACCGCCGCGGCCAGCGCAGCTCGCCACCGGTCAGGTCGGATCACGCTAGTCGTAGATCACCGCGGCGCCGCGACGCCGGAGGTCGGCCAGGCCGTCGGTCATCGCCTGCAGCTGGTCGGGGGTGTGCCCCGTCCAGTCCTCCAGCTCGCCGACCACGCGGACGGGCTCGCGGGTCCGATACGACCGGGTCGGGTTGCCGGGCATCTTCTTGTCGGTGACGTTGGGGTCGTCCTCGATCGGACCGGTCGGCTCCACGATGTAGATGCGGCCGGGGCCGTCGCCGGCGGCCAGCTCGGCGCCCCAGGTCGCGGCGTCGAGCGTCTCGGTGACGTAGACGTGGTTCATCACCCGCCCCTCCTCGAAGTTGGAGAGGCGGCCGGGCACCAGCAGGTCGCCCACGGCGAGGTCCGCCTTGGTCCCGTGCAGCAGGACTCCCGGCTCGTAGACCTCGTACGGCGTCGGTCCGGTCGTCATGTCCTCTCCTCCTGTCACGGTCCCGTGGGACGTCGGCGTCGCGGGTCCTCCGGCCACGCGTGCTTCGGGTACCGGCCCCGCAGCTCCGCACGCACCTGCGGGTAGCCCGTGTCCCAGAACGACGCCAGGTCGGCGGTCACCGCCGCCGGGCGCCCCGCCGGCGAGAGCAGGTGGACGACGACGGGGACCCCGGCCAGGACGGGCGCCCGCTCCCAGCCGAACGCCTGCTGGACCGTCAGCGCGACGACCGGCGCCGCGGGGTCGGTGTAGTCGACGCGGACGCGGCGCCCCGACGGGGCCGTGACTGCGGGCGGCGCCAGCTCGTCCAGCCGGCCGGCCTCCGACCACGGCACGAGGTGGCGCAGCGCGGAGGCGACCGTCACCCGCGCGAGGTCGGCCCGGCGGCGGACCCGCGAGAGGTCGAGCCACTCGTCGAGACGTGAGAGCAGGGCCTCGTCGTCGACCGCGGGCCACGGCTCGCCGCGCGCCAGGTGCAGGAACGCCAGCCGGGCGCGCAGCGTCGTCGCCGCGTCGTCCCAGCGCAGCAGCCCGAGCCCGTCGGTGGCGAGGCCGTCGCGCACCGCGGCCGCGACCGCCGCCGGGTCGGGGTGGGCCAACGGCCGGCGGGCCAGCACGATCGCGCCGAGGCGCTCGCGGCGCTCCGCCACCACGTCGCCCTCCTCCCAGGCCACCACCGCGTCGTCGTGCCACCAGCCGGCGGCGGCCTCCCGGGCCCGGTCCTCGTCGACGGGCACGGCGAGCCGCACGCGCGCCACCCGGTCGCCCGGACCGCGCACGGCGTCGGCGACCGCGATCCACGGGCTGCCCCGCAGCCGCGACCCCGCGGCGAGCTCGACCCCGGTGCCACCGGTCGTCAGGTACTCGCGGGCGTCGTCGCCCCGGGCCCGCGCGATCCGGTCGGGGTACGCGAGGGCCACGACCGTCGCCGCGTCCTGCGTACCCGGACCCCCACGAGGGGTCACCTGACGGAGCCTGCGCACCTCCGCCCGCCACCGCGGGTCGTTCGACGCCCGGGCCGCGCGCCGGCGTTCCTCGAGGTCGTCGGAGTCGCCCGGGACGTCGGCGGTGAGCAGCGCCACGACCTCGGTGGCGGTGTCCGCCCCGACGGTCTCCGCGCCGTCGAGCAGCGCGCGCCCGAGCCGGGGGTGCACACCGGCCGTCGCCACGGACCGTCCCCGCTCGCTGATGTGCCCGCCGTCGTCCGGACTTCCTCCCGTCGCTGCGCTCGCCCCGATCAGCCCGAGCCCCCACAGCACCGTCCGTGCAGCATCGAACGCCGCGACCGGCGGCGGGTCGAGCAGGGCGAGCCCCGCGGCGGCCGGCGTGCCCCACCGCGCGAGCTGCAGCGCGAAGCCCGCGAGGTCGGCGTGCGCCACCTCCGGAGCGTCGACGCGGTCGCGGTGCGTGTGCTCGGCCTCCGACCAGCAGCGGAACACCGTCCCGGGCGCCTCGCGACCGGCGCGTCCGGCGCGCTGGGTCGCCGACGCCTGGGAGGCGACCACGGTGACCAGGGCGTCCAGCCCGCGGGCGTGGTCGGTCCACGGCCGCCGCGAGAGCCCCGCGTCGACGACGACCCGCACACCGGGCACCGTCAGGCTCGTCTCGGCGATCGCGGTCGTCAGGACGACACGGCGGCCGTCAGCGGACCCACCCAGCACCCGGTCCTGCTGCGCCGCGTCCTGCCCGCCGTGCAGCGTGAGGACCTCGGCGTCGACGGCACCGAGCCGCCGGGCGACGTCGTCGATCTCCCGGCGTCCGGGCAGGAACACCAGGACGTCACCGGCGGCCTCGGCCAGCGCCCGGCGCACCACCGCGCCCACGTGGTCGAGCAGGTCCGGCTCCACCCGCATCCCGCGTGGTGGCGGGACCGGACGCGGCGGCGGGCTCCAGACGACGTCGACGGGGTGCAGCGGGTCGGGGGCCGTGACCACGGGGCCGTCGAGGGCGACCGCCAGGTCGTCGGCGGCGGCCGTGGCCGAGGTCGCCAGCAGCCGCAGGTCCGGGCGCAGCGCGGCGCGCGCGTCGACGGCGAAGGCCAGCGCGAGGTCGGTGTCGAGGTGGCGCTCGTGGCACTCGTCGAGGACGACGGCGTCGACACCCACGAGCTCCGGATCGCGCTGCAGCCGCGCCACGAGCAGCCCCGTCGTGACGACCTCGACCCGCGTGTCCGGACCGGTGCGCCGCTCGCCGCGGATCGCGTACCCGACCCGCCCGCCCACCGGCTCGCCGAGCAGCCACGCCATCCGGGCGGCCGCGGCGCGCACGGCGACGCGGCGCGGCTCGGCGACGAGGACCCGTCCGCCGACCGTCCCGGCGAGCGCGAGCGGCACCAGGGTCGTCTTGCCGGTGCCGGGCGGGGCGACGAGGACCGCCGCCCCTCGCTCGCCCAGCACCGCCTCGAGCTCCGGCAGCGCCGCGCGCACCGGAAGGTCGAGGTCGACCTCGTCGATCACACCTGTCGGTCTACCAGTCGCACAGCCCTCACCGGATCATGGCGGTCACCCGGATCTCGACCCGCATCGACTCGTGCCCGAGCACCGTCATCCCGGTCTCCGTGCTCCCTCGACGCCGAGCTGGCGACCGCCGTCGGGCGTCTCCAGCGGGCCCGCGCGGAGCTCCGCACCATCCGGCCGCACGCGGTCGCGACCGGCCGCCGCGATGGCCGCGTCCTCGACACACCGCGGCCTCCGGCCCGTTCACGAACGAGGAACCCCCACCGCGTGCCGGCACCCGGCACGACGAGACGCGGACACGCCTGGTCAGGACCTCACGGTCCCGCGGTGGTTCGACCGGGCACCAGGGCCATCAGCACCGCACCGATCACGGCCGGTGGAAGTGCACGGCGTGGCCGCTCCCGAGGGGAGGTGCGGCGCGCTGCTCAGGGCCCCTGAGTCGTGTTGACCGGGGCGGGACGGGGGAAGCAGTTCAGCACGCGGGCGGCCGTCTCGTCGTCACCGTAGAGCGTTGCCTCCCCTTCGGCGATGGTGGTGTGAAGTGAGCGCCCCGCGAAGACCAGTGCTCGGAGGATGTGCGGTTCAGTGGTGAGCACGGCGGTGGGCTCCTTGGCCGGTCCGCGTTGGATGGTGACCTGCTGCTCATCGACCGTGAGCGTGTACGCCTCAGGGGGGAGCCGTAGCTCGACCCGGGCGTTGAGGGCGTGGGCACGGTCCGGCGCGAACGTGGTCCGCAGTGCGAGCATGAGTGCGTCGGTGCTGAGTTCGCCGGCGACGGCGGGCGGGGTGCGACTGCCCCAACTTGCGAGGGCGAGCAGGACGGGTTCGAGCGCGGCGCCATCGCTGGTGAGCTCGTAGACCCGGCTACTGGCGGGAGGGCCGAGCGCGCGGCGACGCAGGACGCCGGCGGCCTCAAGCTCACGCAGCCGTGCGGACAGCACGTTCTCGCTCATCCCGGGCAGTCCGCGGACCAGGTCGCGGAAGCGTTTCGACCCCAATAGCAGCTCGCGGACCACGAGCAGCGCCCATCGGTCCCCGACCATGTCCAGCGCCCGTGCGACACCGCACGGGTCGTCGTAGCTGCGCTTCACCGGCACGACCACAGTCTAGCACTCGGACTTGCTCTTTCGCAGCTAACACTCCTATATTAGGAGAATTCGATAGACGGAGCTGGCCACCGTCACGACTGGACACACAGGAGAGCGTTCATGTGCTCGAGTACGGAGCTCGCGATCGAGACCAGAGGTTTGAAGAAGAGCTTCGGCAAGACCCGCGCGGTCGCCGGTGTGGACCTGGCCGTGAGCGCCGGGAGCGTGTACGGCGTGCTCGGTCCGAACGGGGCGGGCAAGACCACCGCGATCCGCATGCTGGCCACGTTGCTGCGCCCCGACGGCGGAGAGGCGCGAGTGCTCGGCTACGACGTCGTGCGTGATGCGCGTTCGGTACGGAGCCGGGTGGGCCTGACCGGACAGTTCGCGTCGGTCGATGAGGACCTCACCGGGGTGGAGAACCTCATGCTCCTCGCCAGGCTGCTCGGCTACTCGCGCCTGCGGGCCAAGCGGCGGGCAGCCGACCTGCTCGGCGCGTTCGGCCTTGCCGATGCCGCCGACCGGCAGGTCAAGAAGTACTCGGGCGGGATGCGCCGGCGCATCGACATCGCGGCCAGCCTCGTCGTCACCCCGGAACTGATCTTCCTCGACGAGCCGACGACCGGGCTCGACCCGCGCAGCAGGAACCAGGTCTGGGAGATCGTCCGCGGCATGGTCGCCGAAGGCACCACCGTGTTGCTCACCACGCAGTACCTCGACGAGGCCGACCAGCTGGCCGACCGCATCGCGGTGATCGACCACGGTAGGGTCATCGCCGAGGGCTCGAGCGGCCAGCTCAAGGCATCGGTCGGTGCCGGCTCGCTGGATGTACGCCTGCGTGCGCCCGAGCAGCGGGCCGAGGCCGTGCGTGCACTCGCCAGCGTTCTCGAGGTGCCGGTCGAACCGTCTGCGGACCCGGTCGCGCTCTCCGCGCGGATCTCCGACCCCGAACGGGTCGCCCGGTCCCTGGCCGAGCTGTCCCGCTGCGGCATAGACGTCGCCGAGTTCGCGCTCGGCCAGCCGAGCCTGGACGAGGTGTTCCTCGCCCTGACCGGGCACCCGGCCGAGGGGACACCCGAGGAGGATGCCGCATGACGGCCACGTCCGCGGAGCAAGCGCCGGCGCCGGTCACCGAGGACGCGCTGCGCGGTGTGCTGTTGGCCGGCGAGCGGCCGTCACAACCCGGTCCGGTGCGCACCTCGTTGACCTTCGGCTGGCGGGCGCTGCTGAAGATCAAGCACGTGCCCGAACAGCTCGTCGACGTGACCATGTTCCCGATCATGTTCACGCTGATGTTCACCTACCTGTTCGGCGGGGCGCTCGCCGGGTCGACACAGGCGTACCTGCAGTTCCTGCTGCCCGGCATCTTGGTGCAGGCGAACGTCATGATCACCATGAACACTGGCATTACGCTGAACACGGACATTCAGAAGGGCGTGTTCGACAGATTCAGGTCACTTCCGGTGTGGCGACCATCCCCGCTGGTCGGCGCCCTGCTCGGCGATGTGATGCGCTACTCGATCGGGTCGGTGATCGTCATCGCGCTCGGCCTGGTCCTCGGGTTCCGGCCGGAGGGTGGCGCCGTCGGGGTGGTGCTGTCGGTGGCGCTACTGCTGGTGTTCTCGTTCTGCCTGTCGTGGCTGTGGACGATGCTCAGCCTGATCCTGCGCACGCCGAACTCGGTGGCGGGGGTCAGCATGATGCTGATGTTCCCGCTGACGTTCGTGAGCAACATCTTCGTGGACCCGAAGACGATGCCCGGGTGGTTGCAGGCGGTCGTCGAGGTCAACCCGATCACCCACCTGGCAACCGTGGTACGCGGCCTGATACACGGCTCGGTGCCCAGCGGGGAAATCGGCTGGGTGCTGGTGTCGTCCGTACTTCTCGTCGCGGTGTTCGGTCCCATCACCATGGTCCTCTACCGCAACAAGAAGTAGACGCCGCTACAGTTCGCGCTGGACCGCGAGCACTTGGTCGATATCAACTCCGATAATCCGGCCTGCTCGGCCAGCGCCATCACCGGTACCAGGCCGGACACGACACCAGGCTCTCGTCATCGAACAGTGGCTGCGCTCGCGACCAACCATCAGATGGCGTCATTCTCAGTGGTTTTCTGGATCGCGTGAATCGGAATGTAGACAACCCCGTTCTCTTGATCCAGAAGGCACTCCCTCGTTCAACGCACCGCCCCTCGCCCTACCAGTCCATTGGTAGTCAGGGGGCGCGGTGCCCGGGGTGCGGGTCCGTTTCCCCATCCGCTTACGGGACGGTCTCGTCCGGGACCGTGGTGGGGGCGGCGAGGTCAAGGCGGGTGTCCATGTCGAGGCTGAACCGGCCGTACGGGTTGATGTTCGACCAGCACAGCGGAGACAGGCCGCGCTGGTCGTCGACCCCGAGCCGGGCGGCCCAGATCGGGTCGTCGAGCACACGTTGGAGCAGCAGGGTGTTGACATGCACCAGCGCGGGTTGGAGCAGGTGTAGCGCGAGCATCGACACCTCGGCGTGCTCGCGGTCGGGTCCGGCGAGGTCGCCGTCGTTGCCGTAGCGGATGACCCCGTTACCGGAGTTCCACTGCTCGACGACCTGCAGCCCGCCGTGGACCTCGTGCCGCAGGTCGGGGTCGGCGAGGTAGTCGCAGGCGAAGATGGTGCGCACCGCCCCCGGCCGAGCTCCTCGAGCGCGGCGTAGGTGGGGTGCTTGGGCCCGCCCCGGGTGAACCGACGCAGGATCGACTCCGACTCCGCGGTCCCAAGCCGCAGCGCGGTGGCGTACGTGACCATCTGGTCGTACTGCTGGGCGATCAGCTCCCAGCGGATCGGGCGGGTCACCACGTCCCCGAGATGCGCGTACATGGCGGTGTCGTCGGGGCGGTAGAGCCGGACAGAGCCGATGTTCTTGAGCCACCGAGCCCGACCGCTCCGGAGGGCCCGACCGCTCCGGAGGGAAGGACATCTGCGGATCATGCGGCACCTCGGGCGAGGACGAGTCGAGAAGCACCGAGGTCGACCGCACCAGGCCCAGCTGGGTCGTCTGCCGGCCCAGGACGGCGTCGTGGAGCCAGCCCGAGGCCGTGCGCACGCGGTCCCGGGCATCGAGAGCAGGTGGTGACCGCGCGTGATCACCTTCGCAGGGGAGGCCGGCGAGACGCAGGCACAGTGGGTTGGCCGCGGCGTCGGTGCTGCCGAGGTCCCGCGCCGGTAGGAGCGAGGCCTGCCGCGCCCGAGCGACGCGGTGACGTTGCGCCCCGCGAGCCTGCCCCGGCGGTCGGCGTGCTGGGCGGTCATCGCCGTGTGGCGATCCGGCTGCTTCGGGTCGGGGACGGCGGCGGCGTCGGCAAGCGCTTACGGCGTCACCCAGCACGCGTTGCTCGATGGTATTGAGGTGGTTCGCCGGATACGCAGCGTGCATGCTTCTCCACCATGACCGCAGCGCCGCACGACGCCGAGGTCCCTCGCGAGCAGGGCTCGGAGGCCGCTCGCCCGCAGGTCCATCTCGACGGGACGTACGACAACCCGGTCCTGCGGGTCTTCCGCACCGCCGAGTGGGTGCCGCCGGCGTACCGGCAGGCCTACCTCGACGGCGCCGCGGCCGTCCTCGGCACCGAGCGCTTCAGCAGCGACGGCTGACGCGGCGGGCGTACGCGGTCCGGGCGACGACGGTTCTCACGATCTGACGCGAACGGGCAGGGCCCGTCCCCATCGGTCCACTCGAGGGGAGACGCCGAGGGCCCGTCCCGACCGAGCGGCCCTCGCCCTGGGGCGAGCGCAGGCGGTGACTACGGCCGCCCGGGCCGCCCGCGAGCGCAGCGTGGAGGGACGGCTGCGGCGGTGGCGGCAGCGACGGGACGAGCGCCGGTCACCGAGATCTCCCCCGAGACCGAGGCGGTCCTGCGGGAGCGCCTCGTCACCCCGCGGGGTGCCGTCGACGCCCGTCCGGGCCGATACTGAGGTGGGTGGAGCCCCTCCACGGCGGCGGAGACCCGGGCGCCGACCGGTTCGCCACGCTGCAACGCGCCCGGCCGGTTCTGGCCCGGGCCGGGGCGACGCGGGAGCGGGCCCGCGAGCTGCAGGCCCAGGCGATGCTCCGCTCCCTGCTCGGCTGGGTCGCCGGGTGCGACCGGCATGGTCGGCATGGTCGGCGTGGTCGGCATGGTCGGCATGGCGCGGGTGTGTCGGCGTGGCGGTCGCTCCGGTGTCGAACCTCGGGATCGCCACCAGCTCGGTTGCGCGACAGGCCGGGGCCGCGATCGTGGTCGTGACCTGGGGTTCTTGATCCACTAAGGCTGTCGGGGGTCGGGTCTAGCGTGCAACTCGTGAGCATCGAGGAGCGCCGCACCGGCCCGTCGGTGCCGTCCGACGTCCTCGATGCGGTCGAGCTCGCCGATCTGACCGGGGCCGAGGTCGTGGAGCACGCGCGGGCGTGTTTCCGGTCCCGCAACCGCGCCACCGCCCGGTTGCTGGTCGCGCTGCACGAGACCGGTCGCGCGGTCGAGGGGCGCAAGGGCCGCCGGGCGCTGCTCGACGAGTTCTCCGCCGACGAGCCCGCCGCGGCGTTGGGCTGGTCGCGGGCGATGGCGACGCGCTGGCTCGACCTGGCCGACGACCTGCTGGGCCGGCTGCCCGAGGTCCACGCCGCCCTGCGCGGCGGCGACCTCGACGACACCAAGGCCCGAGTGATCAGCGACTGGACCCGCGACCTGACCGACGACCACGCCCACCGCGTGTGCGAGGTGGTGCTGCCCGAGGCGCCCGAGCTGCCGGTGGGGGCGCTGATCGAGCGACTCCAGCAGGTCGCGGGCGCGCTGGACCCGGAATGGGCCGCGCGGCGCGAGAGCAACGCCGAGAAGCGCGCGCGGGTGCTCGCCTCGCGCAACCCCTCGGGCACCGCGAACGTGTGCGGCTACGACCTGCCCCTGGAGCGTTCCGCGGTCGCGATGGCGCGCATGGAGGCGATCGCGGCGGCGCTGCGTCGCCGCGGGGTCACGATGAAGATCGAAACGCTGCGCGCGCACGTCTACCTGGCGCTGTTCGACGGCACCGCCGCCGGCCTCGACGACGACACCCTGATCGACCTGCTCGCCGCCGACCTCCAACCCCCTGACACCGACCCCGACGGGCCAGACAACGACGGGCCCGACCACCACGGGCCGGACAGCGACGGGCCAGCCGACAGGCCGACCGACGGGCCAGACGACGGGCCGACCGACAGGCCAGCCGACAGGCCAGACAACAGGCCAGACAACAGGCCAGACAACGGCCCAGACGACGGGCCAGACGACGGGCCGACCGACGGGCCGGACGACGGGCCGGACGACGGGCCGACCGACGGGCCGACCGACGGGCCGACCGACGGGCCGACCGACGGGCCGACCGACGGGCCGACCGACGGGCTGGACGACGGGCCAGTCGGGCTCGACGGCGACCGCCCGGACAGCGAGCCGGACGAGCACACCCCGAGCGAGACCCATTGCGATGGCGACGAGCCCGACTGGCCCGGTGACGACGCCGAGGGGCAGGCGCCGCGAGCGTCGCGGGTCCGCGATGGCACCCTGGAGATCCGGCTGCGGTTGAGCACCGCGCTCGGGCTCGACGATCTGCCCGCCCAGATCCCCTTCTGGGGCACCATCACCGCCCCGACCGCCCGATCCATGATCGAGCGCTACCGCCGCGGCTCCTGGCACATCGTGCTCACCGACCCCGACGGACGCCTCGAACACATCCTGCTCGCCCGCCGCCGACCCACGCCAGCCCCACCACCAGCCCCGCCGCCAGCCCAGCCGCTCGGGATCGGTCGACCACCCGGCCCCCGCCGCCACCAGCGGCGGGGGCGAGCCGGACCAGCCATCGTCGAACTCCAGGTTCCGACGACGCTGCTCGCCGCCCTCGACCCCGACGACCACCCCGCCTGGGCACCCCTGCTCACCGAGCTGCGCCACCGCCTGGTCGAGATCACCGACCCTGACACCGGCCGGCCCCCCGGCGCACCCGACCAGCACATCGCGCCCGCCGACGCCCGCCACCGCCGCCCCAGCGCCGAGATCGCCCGCTGGGTCCGCACCCGCGACCGCCACTGCGTCGCGCCCTGCTGCCGCCGCGCCGCCCACGGCAGCGACCTCGACCACACCATCGACCACGCCCGCGGCGGGCCCACCCTCAGCCGCTCCCTCGGCGCCTGGTGCCGCCACCACCACCGCGCCAAACACGACGCCGGCTGGCGCGTCACCCAACCCGAACCCGGCCGCTTCCTGATCACCACCCGCGCCGGCGCCCGCTACCGAACCCCACCCCGCCGCATCACCGACCCACTCCCGGCACCCTGCCCCGCCGCCACACCCCGCCCGCTACCACCCCGCGAGGTGAACCACGACCCCGACCCCGACCCCGATGGCGACCCGGACGACGACCCGTTCCTCAGCGACCTCCTGCGCGGCCACCGACCGCCCCCACCGACCGACCCCGACCCCGACGTCCACGACCACGACCACGACCACGACCACGACCACGACAAGGGCGACGACCAGAGCGACGCCGCCCCGAACCCCCCGCCGAAACCCACCACCCTGCGCGCCCTCCTGCGCCAGGCACGCGACGACGCTCAGACACGTCGCCGGACACCGACCCGCACGGCGTCGACCGAGCCCGACCTCGACCCACCGCCCTTCTGAGGCCGCGGCTGCTCCAGCTGTTGCCACTGCTCCCGGCCGTTGCCACTGCTCCCGGCCGTTGCCGCTGCTCCCGGCCGTCGCCGCTGCTCCAGGCGGTTGCCACCTCCCGCTGGCCCGTTCCTCGCTGCCCTGTGAGCGACCGACCAGACCGGCTAGGGCCACCGATCGGTAGTCGGTCGGGTCGGTCGAGGAGGCGGCGGCACGAACCGCCGCGCGTCGTCCACCGAGCAGGTAGAGGCCTCGACGGCCACCCCGCGGGCCGCCAGTGTCTCGCTGAGCTCGTCGATGCCGTCCTCGCCCTGGTCGGCGGCCACGTGGTCGGAGGGCTCGGTCCCGTTGCTGACCGGCGGGCGGTCCGGAATGCTCGTCTCAGCCGCGGCTGACGTGCAGCGTCGGCCGGTAGACCAGCTCCTGGATGTCGCCGTCGAGCGTCCGGTGCTCGAGCAGCTCGAGGTCGAAGTCGTCCGCGCCGCCGAGTACCGGACCCTCGCCTGTCCTCCCGGTGATCACGGGGAAGAGCGTCACCTGGATGCGGTCGACCAGGCCGGCGGCCATGAGCGCCCAGTTCAGCGAGAGGCTGCCATGGGACCGCAGCGGCACGTCGGACTCCTGCTTGAGCCGACGCACGATGTCGATCGCGTCGCCGCTCGCGACGGTCGCGTCGGGCCACTCGAGCGGCTCCTGCAGCGTCGACGACACCACGGTCATGGGCATGCTGCGCATCCGGTCGACCCACGGGTCGCGCACGTCGGACTCGTCGGTGCTCTCGGCCAGCATGTCCACGAACTGCCGGAACGTGGTGGCCCCTAAGACCATCCGGTGCACGATGTCGAACGAGCGCAGGCGGTGCTCGAGCAGCTCGGGGCCCTGCTTGCCCCAGTAGCCACCCCAATCGCCGTCGCCCCCGTAGGAGCCGTAGCCGTCGAGGCTGGAGAAGACGTCGAAGGTGTACGTGGCGGTCATCGGGTCCTCCGTCAGGTGCCGACCGGCCCGTTGCCGGTCCCCTCACTGCGACGACGAACGGGCCGGGCGTCGTTTCGACACCCGCTGCGGGGAACCTCCGGCTGTCGGGTCCGCGACGCCGTGCCGGCGTCCGGCCGCCGCGAACCGCCGGACCTCGCCGGAGTCACGCGCCCACATCCGGGGGGACTGTGCGCACCACCCTCGCCGCACTCGCGGCCGCCCTGCTCGCGCCGGTGCCCTGGTCGTCCTGGTCGAGCGCGGCGCCTGCGCCCTCCGTCGCCGCTCACCGCGGGGCGTACATGATGATCCCGACGCCGACCAGGCAGACGAGGGCGCCGACGACGTCGAAGCGGTCGGGCCGGTAACCGTCGAGCACCATGCCCCAGGCCAGCGATCCGGCGACGAAGACGCCGCCGTAGGCCGCGAGGATGCGACCGAACTGCGCATCGGGCTGGAACGCGGCGGCGAAGCCGTAGAGCCCCAGCGCGAGGATGCCGAGCCCCGCCCACCACCAGGCGCGCCCTTCCCGGACGGCCTGCCAGACGAGCCAGGCGCCGCCGATCTCGAGGACGGCGGCGACGACGAACAGGGCGATGGACCGCAGGGTCACGCGTCGGGCTCCCCGAACAGCTCGTGGACCAGGACCAGGGCGTCGTCGGGTGCCCGCACCTCCATGGTGGGCGGATCGGTGAAGCGCAGGCCGATGTCGAGGAAGCGGCAGCACGCGGCCTCGGCGGCGGCGAGGTCGGCCAGCTCACCGAGGCGGACACCCGCTGGGTCGAACGTCAGCGCGACGCCTCCGGAGACGGCGGCCCGGGACGTCACGGCGCCCAGCGCCGAACGCCACCGGCCCAGGCGCTCGGTACGCTCCGAGCCGTTCAGCGTGCACGCGATGACCTGGTCGTCCGAGGGAGCGAGCGGGAGTTCGTGCAGCGTCGGGCGGGCCTGGCCGAGGAAGGCGCACGAGGGATCGCAGGGGCCGTCCCGGTCGATCGCCGCGAGCTGTTGCCGGGCTCGCCGCAGCCGCGCCGCGAAGTTCCGCAGCTGCTCGATGCGTTCCTCGGTGTCCGCGAGGTGACGTTCCAGCAGGGGGCCCAGCTCGCCCTGCACGTCGACGCACAGGCCGTGCTCCCACGGCTCGAGCAGGCGGCGGATCTCGGGCAGCGGCAGGCCGAGGCTCTTGGCGGTGCCGATGAAGGTCAGCCGCTCCACGGCCGTGTCGTCGAAGAGCCGGTAGCCCGAGGCCGATCGGCGCGCCGGGAGCAGGCCCTCGGTGTCGTAGTACCGCACGGTGCTCGCCGGCACGCCGGTGCGGGCCGCGAGCTCGGAGACCTTCAACCCGTCCACGCCCGAGAAGGTAGACCTGGCAGTGGGCTCGAAGGTCAAGCGCGCGAGCGGATGAGCACGGTGAAGGTACCGACGGACGCCCACGCCACGATCCCGACGGCGATGAAGGCGGCGTAGACCCCGGTGAAGCCGAGGGCCGGGGCGAGCGCGGCGGCGGCGACCGGGGCGAGCAGACCGGCGAGGCCCCACCCGGTGAAGACCAGCCCGAAGGTGGCGCCGAAGCACTCGGGCGGGGTGACGTCGGCGGTCGCGGCCGGTGTCAGCGTGGACAGAGCCCCGTACTGGGTCCCGAGCACGAGCAGGGCGACGAGGGCGACGGGACCGTCGACGCCGAGGGCGAGCGGGAGGCAGGCCAGGACCAGGAGCGCGGCGTTCGCGTGGAGGGCGGCCGGGCGGCCGATGCGGTCGGAGACCGGACCGGCGATCAGACGTCCGGCGAAGTTGCCGACGTTGAGGAGGGTGACGGCGAGCGCGACGCTCGAGGCCGTCCCCGCGAGCGCCCCCGCCTGGGCGAACGCGGCGAGCGCCGGCGCGCTCCCCAGCCCGAACGCCAGCCACAGGGCCACGGTCGGCGCCCTGCGAGGCCGGACTCCGTCGGACGCCGTGGCGGCCGCCCTCCGTTCGGGAGCGGCGCCGGGGACGAGGACCGCGGCGACGACCAGGAGGGCACCGAGGGCGACGGCGAGCAGGGCGAAGGTCGCCGGACGTCCCACGTCGTCGAGAAGGGTCGAGGCGACCGGCGCGAGCACGGCCGTACCGACCGCGTAGGCGCTGACCACGAGCCCCAGGGCGAGACCGCGTCCGGTCGCGACCGTGCCGGCCACGCGGACGGCGGTCACGTAGCCGACGCCGCTCGAAGCCCCGACGAGGACGCCGAACGCGAGCACCAGCGTCGCGACCGAGCCCGAGGCCGCGCTGCCGCACAGGCCGGCGACCATGCCGATCGCCGCCGCCACCGCGAGCCGGCGTGGCGGCACGCGATCCGCGACACGACCTCCGAGGACCACCGCCGTCATGAAGGCGACCAGACCGACGGAGAAGACCCCGGCCAGGGCGGTGTCGGTCGCGCCGAGCTCGCGGCCCAGGGCGTCGGTGAACACGTCCCACGCGAAGAGCGGGCTGACGGCGAGGTCGAGCAGCACCGCGCCCGTCAGCGCACGCTTCGTGCTGACCATCGCTCCGCCCGGACCGGCTACCGGGTCACACGGTGGTAGCCGCGACGAGCTCGCCGCGCACGGTCGGACTCGGTGCGGTCGACCTCCTCGGCGGGCGCGCAGCGCCCGCGGACGAACAGGACCTCGGGGCGATGGTCAGCCATGGCGGGCCTTCTCGGGCACGAGCACCGCGGACATCGCCGCGAGCAGTTCGGGACGGACCCGGTAGTAGACCCAGGTGCCGCGCCGCTCGCCGGTGATCAGGCCCGCCTCGCGCAGCACCTTGAGATGGTGCGAGATCGTCGGGCCGGACAGGTCGAACACGTCGGTCAGGTCGCAGACGCACGCCTCACCGCCGGCGTGGGAGGCGATCAGCGAGAGCAGGCGCAGGCGGACGGGGTCGCCCATCGCCTTGAACACCCGTGCCAGCTCGATCGACTGCTGCGCCGAGAGCGGCTCACGCGCCAGCGGTTCACCGCAGCCCACCAGCTCCGCGAGCTGGGTCGGCACCCGCTCCCCGCCCGCCTGATTCGACATACTTCTACCTTGACACTCGTCGAATCACGGAGCAACCTCTGTTTCGAGAAGCGTCGAAACAAGGAGGACGTCATGTCTCGTGTGCAGCTCGCCCTGCGGGTCTCCGACCTGGAGGGATCGATCCGCTTCTACTCCCGGCTCCTCGGCGTGGACCCGGCCAAGCGCCGACCCGGGTACGCCAATTTCGCGGTCGCCGAGCCGCCGCTGAAACTGGTCCTGCTCGAGGGCGAGCCCGACCGGCCGACGGTGATGGACCACCTGGGGGTCGAGGTCGAGACCACCGACGAGGTCGGCGACGCCACGGCGCGCCTGTCCGAGCTGGGACTGGTCACCCGGGTCGAGGACGACACCACCTGCTGCTACGCGCGTCAGGACAAGGTGTGGGTCCAAGGCCCGGGCCACGAGCCGTGGGAGGTCTACACCGTCACGGCGGACTCCCCGGTCTTCGGCCCCGAGGGGGTCGTCACGCCCCGGGCGGCGGTCGACGACGGGCCCACGGCACGCTGCTGATCGCCACCTCGAGGTGACCCCGAGGCGAACACCCGACGACGACACGCGCGCCGCACGACACGGGCATCGCGCGGGCCGCCATGCTCGGGCCGTGGTGCACCTGGTGCGCGTTCCGCACTCGGCCTCCGACAAGGTCCTGGTCTCGCTGCGCGCCGAGGAGGACGACGAGGAGACGATCGTCGCCGTGCGCGGACGGGTGCGCGTCGCCGAACCGGACGTGGCCGACCGTCTGGAGCAGCTGCTCCACGCCACCGTGGCCCACCGACGGGCCGCGGGGCTCCCGGTGACAGCAGATCTCGACGCACTGCTCGAGCGCGCGACGGGCGACGTGGCGGGGCGGCGGCCGCGACGCGAGAGGTGCCCGAGGAGACCGGGGTCGCCATCAGCGTGACCGCGGTCGCCTGGGTCGATCTCGACGACCGTGGACCGACCGGCCTGGTTGATCGACTCGGTGTGACCGACGAGGCCGTGCGGGGGCGGCGGATCGCCGGCCACGGCGAACTAGGCTCGGCAACCGTGAACGACACAGCGGTCGATCGGGAACGGCTCGCGATCACGGCTCGGTCCGTCGTGGCGAACCTGGAGCAGCTGGAGGACGGCCGGCTCGACGCCGACGGTCGCGCCCGGGTCGCGCGGCTGGCGGAGCAGCTGGCCGGCGAACCCGGTGGGGCGGACGAGTCCTCGGTGTCCGCGGCCGCCGGTGAGCTCCGGACCCTGCTGGCGTCCAGCGACGGGGACACCGAGCACACGTGGGTCGTGTGGCTCGACGACGCCCTCGCCGGGGGCGAGTGATCACGTGACCCGGCGTCGACGCCGTCCCGTTCCGCGCACGCTCGTCGGCCCGGTCAGCGCGACGACGGCGGTCGGCCGTGGAGTCGCCGCGGGCCGGGGAGCCCGGCTACCTCGAGGCGAGCTCGCCCGGGCCTGATCAGGCGGCGTCCGCCAGCCCCTTGCGCAGCTTGGGTCGGGTGTAGACCGCGACGGCAGCCGTCAGTGCCTCGTCGGCGATCACGCGGCGGGCGCCGGCCTCCGCGTGCAGTACGCCGTAGGTGAAGCTCGGCTCGCCGGCGCGATGGGCCAGGTCGGCCAGGTCGACCAGCCAGTGCGCGACGGCCTCGCTGCGGCGCCGCTGTTCGAGGGCGCCGGCCAGCGCGTCCGCCGCGTCGGCCAGCTTGCGGGCCTGCTTGCCCAGCACCGCGCGGGAGACCCGGGCGGTCGTCGCGACCGTGTGCGCCGCCGTCGCGACCGGGCCCAGCTCCGGGTCCTTCGCCTCGACGACGGCGTCGGCGGCCTCGCGCGCCGCGACGTCGGCGTCGGCGAGCACGCGGGCCAGGACGCGGACCGTCTGCTTCGGCTTGCGGCCGCCGATCGGCGCGGTGAGCACGAGCTGGTCGGCGTGCGCGAGCAGGCTCGTCCACTCGGGGCGGGTGAGCATCGCGGCGACGGCCTCACGGCGCTCGGTGGTGCGCGACGCGACGACGATCCCGACCCGTGCCTCCACCGGCCCCTGGCGCAGGGTGGGGTCGAGGTCTTCGAGGAGCTCGTCGAGCACGTCGACCGTGCCGTCGAGCGCCCGGGCCTCCTCGACCGTCGACCGCGCCCACGCGAGCTCCGCGCGCAGCGCCGGGAGCTCGCCGCCCTCGATGAGCGGCGCGAACCCGGTGACGACGGCCTCGAGGTCGGCCAGCGCCTCCGCGAGGCGCTCCACGTCCGGCTCGTCGGAACCGCGCCGCGGGACGACGGGCTCGTCGCCGTCCGGCGTCTCGTCCTCCGCGGCCGGCACCGTCACCGAGGTGCCGCCGGCGTCGCGGTTCTCGCCGTCGGTGTCGTCCTGTGTCTCCACCGCCTCGTCCACCGCCTCGTCCACGGCCTCGTCCACCGCCTCCTCCACGGCCTCCTCCACGGCCTCCTCCACGGCCTCGGCCGACGGCGTGGTCTCCGGTTCGACGGCCGCGTGGAGAGCGGCGACGCGGTCACGGATCGCGGCGAGGACGACGGTGGAAGCGGAGACGGTGTTCGACACGGCCCAGACATACCCCAACTGCTCGTGACCATCCCGGTCGACTCGACGGCGGCCCGACACACACCTGCAGCCCAGGATCGCGATCCTCGGCGGCCGGAGCGGTGGGTCGCCACGTTGCGGTGCCTGACAGGGTGGCGGCCGCACCGGGGTACTCCCCTGGTCCCGACGGCCCGAAGGAGCACCGTGTACCTCGATATCGCCACCGACGGAGTCGAGCTGCGCCAGCCCGAGAACGTGAAGGACCTGTACGCGTCCTACTGGGAGCGTCTCGGCCCGGACACGATCACCCGGCTGCTCGCCGAGAACGACGCGGGCGAGCTGTCCGAGGACCGCCAGCACATCATGATCCCCGTGGCGACACTGCGGCGGATGGCCGCCGGGCGCGTCCCCGAGGGCTGGGACGCCGAGTTCGACGGCATGCTCGAGAAGGCCCGGGAGCGCGGCTGGCTCAACGAGGCCGGCGACGCCGTCCAGGCGCACCTCGAGCGGGAGCGCTAGCGTCGGCGAGCGGTTCGAGAGCTGCTGCTGGCCCTGCCGCCCGTCGACCGTGCCGGAGAAGACCGTGGACGCGTCGACCCGCGCGGGCAGGTGCCGGCCCGGTCGCCTCCGCGGGCTCCTGCGCGGGCAGCTCCGCGGGCAGCTCCGCCGGCTCGGAGACGGACGATCGAGAGGAGCGCCATCGGGGTGTGGTCCCCGACCGCCCGTCCCGCCACGGCGGTGGCGGCCCGGAGGTCGCCGACGGGCGCAGCGTGACCGTCGGTGCATCGTCGTGCTGGTACGGCGGCTGCTGGCTCTTGCGCGGCGTCCTCGGCGGGAGCGATGTGGGCGGAGCGAACGCTACGACCGCGACGATCACCGGCAGAGGTCGGCGTGAGGGATGCAGGAGCGCGCCGGTCGGAAGCAGTAGTCGTGATCTAGGCTTCGGCCGTGACCGAGCCCGTGAGCCGCGCCCTGGCCGTCGTCGCGCATCCCGACGACGTCGACTTCGGTTCGGCCGGCACCGTCGCCGCCTGGACCGCGGCCGGGATCGCCGTGTCCTACTGCCTGGTGACCAGCGGGGACGCCGGCGGGTTCGACGACACCCCGCGCGATCAGATGGCCGGGCTGCGCGAGGACGAGCAGCGCGCCGCCGCCGCGGAGCTCGGCGTCACCGACCTGACCTTCCTGCGCTACGCGGACGGGGAGGTGACGCCGAGCCTCGCGCTGCGCCGCGACGTCAGCCGGGTGATCCGCCGGGTGCGCCCGCAGCGGGTGCTCACCCAGTCGCCCGAGTACTTCTGGGAGCGGCTCGGCGTCTCGCACCCGGACCATCGCGCGACGGGCGAGGCCGCCCTGGCCGCGGTCTACCCCGACGCGCGGAACCCGTTCGCGCACCCGGAGCTGCTCGCCGACGAGGGCCTCGAGGCGTGGACGGTGCCCGAGACCTGGCTCATGGGGTGCCCGCCGGAGCGCGTGAACCAGGTGGTCGACGTCGGCCCCACCCTGCCGTCCAAGATCGCCGCCCTGCGCGCGCACCGGTCCCAGACCGCCCACCGCGACGACCTCGAGACGTTGATCAGCGGCCTGCTCGCCCGCAACGCCGAGCGCTTCGCGTCCCTCGCCACCGGCGGCGAGAAGTACGTCGAGGCGTTCCAGGTGGTCGACACCGCCTGACTCCGGTCCGGTGCGGCGGCACCGGCTCGGCGTCGAGCAGCGGGCGCAGTCCGGACGGACACGCTCAGACAGCGGGCGCCAGGACCACGACCTTGCCGCGCAGGGTGCCCGCGTCCGCCTCGGCGTGGACCGCGCCCAGGTCGGCCAGCGGCACCCGCCGATCGACACCGATGCGGAGCTCACCGCGGTCGACCATCGTCACCAGCCGCGCGAGCTGCTCGGCGTCGCTGCGGACGAAGACGTCGACGGCACGCACGCCCCGGGCCTCGTCGGCGGGCGCGGGCGTGCGGGGCACCGTGTTCACGACGACGCCGCCGTCCCGCACCAGGGTGACGAGCGCGTTCAGCTGCTCCGGGGTGATCGTGGCCAGGTTGAGCAGCACGTCGACCGGCTCCCCCACCGCGGCGAGCACGTCCGTGGCGGTGTGGTCGACGACCTCGTCGGCACCGAGCGCCGTCAGCCGCTCGCGGCTGCCCGACCCGCCGACGGCGACGACGTGGGCGCCGGCGTTCTTCGCGAGCTGCACGGCGTACCCGCCGACCCCGCCGCTCGCGCCGTTGATCAGCACGCGCTGCCCGGTGGTCAGCTTCGCGTCGTCGACGAGCGCCTGCCACGCCGTGAGCCCCACCATCGGCAGCGCGGCGGCGTCGGCGAGCGGGACGCGGCGCGGCGCCGTCGCGAGGGTCTCCGCCGGCGCGACGACGTACTCCGCGGCCGCGCCGTCGGCCCGCATCGGGAGGAACCCGACGACCTGGTCGCCGACCTGGAAGGCGTCGACGCCCTCGCCCAGCGCGTCGACCGTGCCGGCGACCTCGACGCCGGGGGTGTGCGGCAGCGTCACCGGGAACGGGCCCTGCAGCCAGCCACCGCGGATGCCGTCGTCGACGAGGTTGAACGCCGACGCCGCGACGCGGACGCGCACCTGGCCGGCGGCGGGGACCGGCTGCTCGACGTCCTCGTACCGCAGGACCTCGGGGCCGCCGTACTCGTGCGCCCGACGACGACCGCAGCGTCACCGTCACCATCACCGATGCCGGGCGCGCGCTCATCGCGAAGGTCCTCCCCGGCCACGAGGAGGTCGTCAGCCAGCAGCTCTTCGAGCCGCTCTCACGTGACGACACCCGCACCCTCGCCGGCCTGCTCGAGCCGGTCCGCGACCACATGCGCGCGGCCCCGCCCCGGTCCGCGGCGACCCGTCGCCGCCGGACCACCCCCTAGCCGAGGCCGCCGCGGCTGACTCACGCCGTGGCCCGCGGCTCCCCGAGGTCGAGCTCCAGGATCTGCTGACAGCGCTGCCGGATGCGCTCGAGGTCCTCGCGGCCGCGGCCGGCCGCGGCCCGGAGCCGGTCCTGTCGCGGACCCGGCGAGACGGCGAGGGTCATGCGGTCCAGCTCCGCCACCGTCCGCTCGTAGTGGCGGCGCAGGTCGGTGAGCACCTGCAGGGTCTGGTCGCGCAGCGCACACGCCTCGCAGACCAGCGAGTTCTTGAAGTTGAGCTCCTCGCACACGAGCTCCAGCGCGCCCTTCGTCACGCGCGGCCGGGGGGAGCTGTCCGCGGAGCCGGTGCCGGCCGGCTCTCGCGGCGGGTCGTCGTCCACGGTGCACAGCATGGCCCGTCACGTCCTGCCGCCACCAGGTCGGTCCCGGGCACGGGATCAGGACCCGCCCTCGTCGTGCTCCGCGCTGGTCAGCGCGCTGGCGCCGGCCTGGCGGTCCACGTCGTGCTGCTCCCGCTGCTCCAGGGTCGTGAAGCGGCGCAGCGCGTCACGGGACCGTGCGATCCGTTCGCGCGCCCGCTCGATGGCCTGCTGGTCCCGGTCGAGCGCCCGCTCGGCCCGCTCGACGACGCCCGGAACGTTCGCGCCGAGCGTCCGGGCCGTGGCGTCCATCCGGGCCTCTCGCTCGTCGGCCCGCGCCTCCCGGGCGTCGGCGGCCCGCTCCCGACGGTCGGCCCGGGCCTCCCGGTGGTCGGCATCGACGTCACGACGATCGGCGGCCTCGTCCCGGGCGTCGGCCCGCGCCTCCTGCTCGGACAGGAGCTCGCGCCGCCGCGTCAGTGGGCCGTCCGCACCACCGCCGGGCCCCGCCGCAGACGTGTCACCCATGCACCGACTGTAGGACCCCGGACCACGTCACGTCACTGCTCAGGACGTCGACGGCAGGCCCTCCGGACCGACCCCGTCGCCCTGCTCCACCGCCTCCGCCGGATCCGCAGCCCCGTCCGCCTGGTCCGCCTGGTCCGCCTGGTCCATCAGCACGATCGCACCCGTCGGGCCTCTGTTGCGCAGCCGCAGCGGCGACGCCGACAGCGCGAGCTGCACCGTCCGGCCACGCCGGTTGATCGCCTCGAGACGCAGCGTGTCGTCGGACCCGCCGTTGAGCGCTCCGCGCACGAGCGGGCGGAGGCGTTCGGTGGGCAGTCCGATGTCGAGGTTGAGCAGGTGCTGGCCGATCGTCTCGTCGGCGCGCAGGCCCCAGAGGTCGTCGGCCTGCCCGTTCCAGGCCCGGACGATCAGCTCGGTGTCCACCACGACGACCGCGGTGCGCAGGCTGCCCAGCACCGATTCGAGGAAGTCGTTGGCCTCGTCGAGCTGGCTGGTGCGTTCGCGGAGCTCGTCGTTCATGGACTGGAGCTCGTCGTTGGTCGACTGCAGCTCCTCGTTGGTGGTCTCCAGCTCCTCCACCGTCGACTGGAGCTCCTCGTTGGTGGTCTCCAGCTCCTCCACCGTCGACTGCAGCTCCTCGTTGGTGGTCTCCAGCTCCTCCACCGTCGACTGCAGCTCCTCGTAGGCCGTCTCCACCTGCCGGTGCGCGGCCTGGAGCTCGCCGTTGAGGCGCTGGTAGCGGGTGACGTCGGAGAAGAACGCGGCGACCGCCGGGCCGCCGCCGTTCGCCTCGCTCTCCAGCGGCACGAGCTGGACGTCGAAGTAGAGCGTCTCGGTGGCCGAGCGGGAGAACTGCACCTCGTGCAGCCACATGGAGTTCCGGCTGCGGCGCACGTCGTCGTAGGCGCTGCGCAGCCCACCCACGCGCTGACAGAGGTCCAGGTCGGTGAAGTTGCGGCCGATCTCACGCTTGGTGACCCCGAGCTGGGCCTCGGCACGCTGGTTGGTCGTCGCCACGATCTGGTCGGAGTTGACGACGATCGTCGCCAGCGGGCTGTGCAGCAGCGTCTCGTCCTCGAGGCGCACCTCGCGGCCGTTGCGGCTCTCGTCGAGGCGAGCGGCGACGGCGAACCGCTGACCGGGGTCGACCTGCTCGGCCTTGCGGAAGAACCGCCGCTTGAGGTCGATCGGCAGGAACAGCCGGGCGTGGCTGAGCAGCATCTCGGCCTTCCCGAGGAACAGCACACCGGTCGGGTTGAGGGCGAAGTGGAAGCGGCGGAGCACCTGGGCCTGGGTCTCGGCGTTCAGGTACATCAGGGTGTTGCGGCAGACCAGCAGGTCCAGGCGCCCGATGGGCGCGTCCTGCACGAGGTCGTTGCGGCCGAAGATGACGCTGTGCCGCAGGTCGCCGCGGAAGGTGAAGCGGGAACCGTTGCGCTCGAAGTACTTGTCCCGCAGGTCCTCGGGCAGGGACTGGAGGTCCTTCTCGACGTAGGTCGCCTGCCGGGCCGTGGACAGGGCGTCCTCGTCGACGTCGGTCGCGTAGACCTTCACCCGCCGGCGGAACTCCTCGATGCCGACCTGCTCGGCGAGCAGGATCGCCAAGGCGTAAGCCTCCTCACCGCTCGCGCAACCCGCCGACCACACCCGGATGCTCTCGCCCCGCGTCTTGGGCGCCAGGAGGGCAGGCACCACCTCCTGCTGCAGCTCCCGCCACGCCTCCGGGTCCCGGAAGAACCCCGTGACGTTGATGAGGATGGTGTTGAAGAGCTGGGTGAACTCGTTCTGGTCCACCTGGAGGCGGTCGAGGTACTCCGTGAAGCTCTCGACCTCGACCTGCTGCATCCGTCGCTCGACGCGGCGTTGCACGCTGGAGCGCTTGTAGCCGGTGAAGTCGAAGCCCCGGCTCTCCTTGATGAACTCGAGCAGGTTCTCGAAGTCGGTGATGCCCTTGCTCGTGCCCTCGCCGCCGCCCTCGCCACGGCCCTCGGAGTTCTCCTCCGTGCTCACCGCACGCTCCCGTCGTCACCGTCGGTCTCGTCCCCCGGGTGGGCGCCCCCGCCGGTCAGCAGGCGGCGCAGGACGGTCGCCGAGCGCAGGGCCTCCCGCGCCTTGTGCCGCGACCGATCGGCCACCCTGTCGGCGCCACTGCCCTCCGCGGACGTGGCCATCCGGCGGGCGAGCGCCATCTTGTCCTCCAGCGCCCGCAGTGCGGCATAGAGGGCACGCTCGACCGCCTCGTCCTGCTGCGCACCGAGGCTCACCGCGGACCAGGCGTGCCCCGTCCGGCACCGGTACCGCGGGCGGTCCTCGCTGCCCAGGTCGAACAGCGGCCCCGAGCAGTCGGGGCAGCTCAGCGCCGCCGGCTTGCCCGGGGGATCCTGCTCGGTCATCTCGGGCTCCTCGCCCCGGCTGATCCGCACCTCGTAGGTCAGCTGGGCGGACGGGCGCGCGGCCCCGAGCGGCGGCCGCGCGCTGATCTCGGCGAGCACCGGACCGATGTCGCGGGCCCGCCGCACGAGGGCCCCCGGCACCTGCCCGAGCGCGGCGGTCGGCATCCCGTCGTACAGGGCCTCGGTCGGCTCCTGCACGACCGCCGTCCCGCCGTGCCGGACGATGTCGAGCAGGCCCGCCGCGCCGTCGTCGAGCATGCCGCTGAGCACGACCCCGGTGGCCCGGGGTCCCGCCGCCAGCGCCAGCGACCGGAACAGCGGGTCGATCCCGGGACGGTGCCCGTTCTCCTTCGGACCCCGCGCCAGCCGGGCGTGACCGTCGACGACGTGCAGATGGCTGCCCGGCAGCGCTACGAGCACGCGTCCCGGCGCGAGCGCTTCGCCGTCCCGCGCGCCCGTCACCGGGAGAACGCACCGCGCGTCCAGCAGGCCCGCCAGCACGGTCGGAGCATCCGGAGCCTGGTGCACCACCACCAGCACGGTGGCGTCCAGGTCGGCGTCGAGCCCGGCGACCAGGTCGAACAGCGCCTCGATGCCTCCGGCCGAGGCGCCGATCCCGATCAGGCGCAGGTCGTTCATCGGAGGCCCCCAGGACCTGTGTGTCGTCGCGACCCGGTCGCCGCTGTGCGAGGGTAGCGGCAGGACCGCGGCAATCTCACTTCGCCGGTTCGGGAGGTCGTGGTGCACGAGGACGTCGACGCCGGGGCCGCCACGCGACGGGCGCACCGTCACAGCGCCGAGCTCACCGATCGACTCGCCCGGCTCGCCGACGAGGTGGCCGACTCGGAGGAGAAGGTGGCGGCGGCGTACGAGGAGGCCGCCCGCGTACGGCCCCATGCCGCGGAGCGCCTGCACGGCGCCGCGCAGGAGGCGCGCGACTTCGCCGAGCGGGAGCGCGAGCACGCCCGCCGGGTGCGCGAGCAGCACGAGAGCACCGACCAGGGGGCTTGAGCAGGCGCCGGACGCTGGTGGTCGGCCTCCCGCGGGGCCACAGTGGTGCGGTGGGTGGCTCGGCCCCGGATCGACCCCTCGCCAGGGTCGTGGTCCTCGTGGCGTCGGCGGGAGGCTTCGACGCGATCATCCGGGTGCTGGCCGGACTGCGCGCCGAGGCCCGCGTTCCCGTGGTCGTCGCCCAGCACCTCTCCGGACCGCACGAGAAGTACGTCGGCGTGCTCTCCCGGCGCGTCGGGCGTGTCTGCGTCTGGGCGGCGGAGGGCGACGCCCTGCAGGACGACCGGGTGACCGTCTGCCCACCCGGCTGCGCGCTGGAGGTGCTGCCGGACGGCTCGTGCAGTGTGCACCCGCTTGACGGTGCGCCCGGTCACCAGCGGTTCAACACCCTGCTCACCTCCACGGCCGACTCGTTCGGCTCGGGCACCGTCGCCGCCGTCCTGTCCGGCATGGGCAGCGACGGGACCACCGGCGCGCTCGCGGTCCGCGCGGCCGGCGGTGTCGTCCTGGCCCAGGACGAGGACAGCGCCGAGCAGTTCTCGATGCCGGGCTCGGTGGTCGGCGCCGACGCCGCCGACCGGGTCCTGCCGGTGGACGAGATCGGTGCCGTCATCGGCAACCTCGTCGGCGGGTTCGGGCTGCCGCCGTCCCGCGCGGAGCTCGACGCGGTGCGGACGGTCTTCGCCGGCCGGAGCGAGGTGGCGCGCCTCGCGCGGGGGACGGACTGGGAGTCGACGGCGCTCGGCGCGGTGAGCGGCTGGCCGTCCGTCCTGCAGACGATGGTGCGCCTCGCGCTCGGGTCACCCCTGGCGATGTGTCTTCGGTGGGGGCCGGACCGGGCCCGGATCGACAACGACGCCTACCGCCTGGTCATGGGCGACGCGCACCCGGCCGCGCTCGGTCGTCCGGACCGCGAGCTCGACGCGGACATCGAGCGGCGCGTCCACGCGGGCGAGTCCGTCGAGGTCCGCGAGGCGCGGTACGCCGTCACCCGGGACGGCGCCCCGCAGGACGCCTGGTTCGACCTGTTCTTCGTCCCGGTCGAGGACGCCGGCACGACCCGCGGGATCCTCGGCACAGCCGTGGAGCGCACGACGGAGGTGCTGGCGGCCCGCCGGCTGCGGACCCTGCACGAGCTCGCCGACCGCACGGCGGGCGCCGATGGCTGGCCCGAGGTCTTCGAGCGGACGATCGAGGTCCTCTCCCGCAACGACGGGGACGTCCCGTTCGCCCTCGGGTACCGGATCGACCCTCTCGAGGCGGTCGCCCGGCTGGTGGCGGGCACCGGCGCCGACGGGGTCCTCGCGCCGCCGCGGATGCCGATCGGGGAACGGTGGGGCTGGCCGCTCGCGCAGGCCGAGGCCATCGGGGAGCCGGTCCTCGTCGACGACGTCGGGGCGCGGTTCGGGGCGTCCGTCCGCGACGAGGACCGACCCTGCCGGCAGGCCCTGGTGCTCCCGCTCGCGCATCCGGACGGGGAGAGCAGCGCCCTCGTGCTCGGACTGTCGCCCCGGCTGCGGCGGGACGCACATTACGAGGAGTTCCTGCGGCTGGTGGGCACCGAGGTGGCGTTGCGTCTCGGGGCGGCGCGCACGCGGGAGAAGGACCGCGAGCGCATCGAGCGGGTCGCGGCCCTCGACCGGGCGAGGACGACCTTCTTCGCCAACGTGTCCCACGAGTTCCGGACACCCCTGACCCTGGTGCTCGCCCCGACCGAGGAAGTCCTCGCGCGCCGGGACCTTCCCGCGGACCTGCGCGCCGACGTCGAGCTGGTCCGGCGCAACGCGCGGCGCCTGCTTCGGCTGGTCGGGAGCCTGCTGGACCTCTCCCAGGTCCGGGCGGGCCGGCTCCGCGCCCGGTTCGAGCCCGCCGATCTCCCCGCGCTCACCGAGCGGATCGTCGCGGTCTTCCACGGAGCCGCCGAGCGCGCCGGCCTCGCGCTGCGGGTCGACGCCGCACCCCTGCCCGAACCCTTGTGGCTCGACCCGGAGCTGTGGGAGAAGATCCTCGCGAACCTGATCTCGAACGCCCTGAAGTTCACCTTCGAGGGGACGATCGACGTCCGCGTCCGAGCGCTGCCCCACCACGCCGAGGTCCAGGTCGCCGACACCGGGGTCGGCATCCCGAAGACCGAGCTGCCGCACGTGTTCCAGCGGTTCCACCGCGTCGCCACGACCGCTGCCCGCACGCACGACGGCGCCGGGATCGGCCTGTCGCTGACCGAGGAGCTCGTCCGTCGCCACCGCGGCCGGATCCGGGTGCGCAGCGAGGAGAAGGCCGGCACCACCGTCACGGTGTGGCTGCCCATGGGTTCCCGCGCCGACAGGGAGCAGACGGTCCCCGAGCGCTCGGACCACCCGCTCGACGTCGCGGAGGCGCTCGCGCAGGAGGCGGCGGCCTGGGTGCCGGTCGGCGGCGAGCAGGCCCTGCTGCACGAGACGACGCTGGCCGACGAGCCCCCGGGCGCGGGCGGCGATCCGGTCCGCAGCGGCCGCGTCCCGGGGGCGCGCGTGCTGGTGGTCGAGGACCACCCCGACCTGCGGCGCTACCTGCACCGCCTGCTCGGCGCGACGTGGGACGTCCGGACGGTGGCCGACGGCGCCGACGCCCTCGACGCCGCGCGCGATCACCGTCCCCACGCGGTGCTCGCCGACGTGACCTCGCCGGACGGCCCGGCGCTCGTGCGCCGCTTCCGGGCGGACCCGCAGCTCCGGGTGACGCCGGTCGTCCTGCTGACCACGCCGGCCGGTGAGGTTCCGGCCGTCGACGAGGCGCTCGCCGGGGCCGACGCCCTGCTCGCCAAGCCGTTCTCCGGCCGCGAGCTGGTCGGGCTGCTGGCGGCGCAGATCGAACTCGCCGGGGAGCGGTCTCGCGCTCCGGCCGCCGACCGGCGTCGAGAGGGCACCGACTGACCGGCCGGCACCCTCCTTGCCACCGGCCGGGTCCCGTGAAATGTTCGTGATGGACAGCAGTGCCTTTCCCGAAACAGATCCTTCGCGATTCCCGCCCGGGGGTAGTGGTGGTGGCCGAACTCCACACATCGGCGCCCGCGCCGTCCCCGGTGCAACGTGTCCGGTTCACGTCGACCGACCTCGACGAGGCGACCGCGCTGCTGCGTTCCCGGTACGCCGAGCACTCGCCGGAGTTCCACGGCTCGCGGGAGCGGTTCGCGTTCGAGCTCGCGGCCACCGCGGTCGCCGCGCCGTCCGGCACCGTGAGCGTGGACGGTCTCCGCCACAGCATGCGGGCGTCGGCGCTGGTCGAACCGTTCGCGGTGCCGACGGTCGTCGTCCCGCTCCGCGGGCGGGTGCGCCATGTGTGCGGGCGGCAGGAGGCCGGTACCGCGCCGACGCTCTGCCCCACCTGGGACCGGTTCCGGGTGGACTGGGACGACGTCGAGCTCGCCGTCGGCAGCGTCGACGCCGACGGGCTGGCCCGTGTCGCCGCCGAGATCCACGGCATCGAGCCCGACTCGGTCGCCTTCACCGGGATGACCGCGATCTCGGCGAGCCGGGCCCGCTACATCCACGCCCTGCTGCGCCACCTCGAACAGATCCTGCGCAGCCACGACGAGGTCATGGAGAGCCCGTTGGCGCGCGCGGAGACCTTCCGCCAGCTCGCCGTCGGCCTGCTGCAGGTCTTCCCGAACACCACCCACACCGCGGACGCCCCGCGCAGCCCCGGCGCCCCCGGCCCGGCCACGGTGCGCCGGGCGATCGCGTTCATCGACGGCCACGCCCACGAGGACATCAGCCTCACCGAGATCGCCCGGGCCGCCCGCCTCGGCCCCCGGGGCCTGCAGAGCGCGTTCCACCGCCATCTCGGGACGACCCCGCTGACCTACCTGCGCAAGGCGCGGATGGCGGGCGCCCACGCCGACCTGCAGGCCGGCGACCCGACCCGCGGCGACACGGTGGGCGCGATCGCCGCACGGTGGGGCTTCGCCAACGCCGGGCGGTTCTCGGTCGAGTACCGGCAGATCTACGCCCGCTCCCCCCGCGAGACGCTGCGGTCCTGATCGAGCTCCTCGCGCCGTCCCCGCAGGAACGCCCGCTCGGTGTCGTTGCCGACCAGCGCGAGGGCCTCGTCGTAGGCGTCGCGGGCCTCGTCGGTGCGGCCCAGCCGGGCCAGCAGGTCGGCGCGGGTGGCGGGCAGCAGGTGGTAGCCCGGGATGTCGAGCTCCTCGACGGCCGCGAGCGCCACCGCCGGCCCGCGCACCTCGGCGAGGGCGACGGCGCGGTTGAGCGCGACGATCGGTGTCGGCGAATGCGCCAGCAGCTGGTCGTAGAGCGCCAGCACCTGCGCCCAGTCGGTGGCGTCGCCGTCGGTGTGCACGGCGTTGATGGCGGCCTGGAGCTGGTACGGGCCGGGGCGGTCGCGGCGCAGGCAGCGGCGGACGAGCTCGTGGCCCTCGGCGACGAGCTCCCGGTCCCACCGGTCGCGGTCCTGCTCGGCCAGGGTCACCAGCTCGCCGCCCGGACCCACCCGGGCCGCGCGCCGCGCCTCGGTGAGCAGCAGCAGCGCGAGCAGGCCGAGCACCTCGGGCTCGTCGGGCATGAGATCGGCGAGCGCCCGGGCCAGACGCACCGCCTCCGCCGACAGGTCGATGCGCAACAACGGGCCGGTCGTCGCCGCGTAGCCCTCGTTGAAGATCAGGTACAGCACCGTGAGCACCGGCGGCAGCCGGTCGGGCAGCTCCGCCTCGCCCGGCACCCGGTACGGGATGGCGGCGTCACGGATCTTCTTCTTGGCACGCACGATGCGCTGGGAGATCGTGGCCTCGGGCACGACGTACGCCCGGGCGATCTCGGGCACCTCGAGCCCGCCGAGCAGGCGCAGCGTCAGCGCGGTCTGCGCGAGCGGGGAGAGCGCCGGGTGGCAGCAGGTGAAGATCAGGCGCAGCTGGTCGTCGCGCACCGGCCCGACCTCCTCGGTCTCGTCTGGCCCGTACAGCAGCAGGGCCTGCGCGTGGCGGGCCTCGCGGGTCGACTCCCGGCGCAGGCGGTCGAGGGCCCGGTTCCGCGCGGTGGTGACGATCCAGGCGCCCGGGTTGCGCGGCCGGCCGTCCGCGTCCCACCTCTCCAGGGCCACCGCGAACGCGTCCTGGACGGCCTCCTCGGCGAGCCCGATGTCGCCGAGGAGGCGCGTCAGGGTCGCGACGCAGCGGACGTACTCGTCGCGGTAGACGCTCGTCAGGTCCACCGGCGCGTCAGGCGATGCCGCCGAACGGGCGCACCTCGATCGGCACCTGGCAGGCCTCCGCGGCCTTCGCCGCCCAGTACAGCGCCGCGTCGAGGTCGTCGACCTCGATGACGTAGAAGCCGCCGAGCTGCTCTTTCGTCTCCGCGAACGGCCCGTCGGTCATGGCGGTGCTGCCGTTCTCCACGCGGACGACGGTGGCGCTGTCCGACGGCAGGAGCCCGCCGCCGAACACCCACACGCCTGCGGCCTTCATCTCGTCGTTGACCTTCCCGACCCGGGCGAAGCCGGCCTCCGTCTCCTCGTCGGAGGACGGGGGCACGCTCTCGTCGATCCGGACACCCATGAGGTAGTGCACGGCAGTGGTCCCTTCGGCTCGTGGTGTCGGTCAGGCCAGCTTGCGGGCGACGGCGGGGATCACGATCGCGGCGGCGACGACGTGGGTCAGCATCAGCAGCACCCTCGTCGCCACGGTGGCGTCCGCGAGCACGTCCGGGACGAAGGACAGCACGGTCAGGACGACGGTGGTGCGGATCCACGTCGTGCGCGGGGTCCGGGCGAACCGGCGCAGTCCGGTGGCGATGACCAGTCCGACGACGGAGAAGATCGCGGTCAGGACGGCGAAGCCGGACGCCGGGATCGTCGCGCCGGACACGGCGGTGCCGATGCCGACGGCCTGGCCGGCGGCGGCCACGGCGGCGGTGGCGACGGCCGCGGCGGCCGTGGCCGCGGCGCCGGTACGCAGGAGCGAACCGACGGTCGCGGTGTGCGTCGAGGCGGTGGGGACGGCGATCGTGGTCACGGGAACCTCCGGTGGTGCGGAGACCGGCTCGGTGCCGCTCTCTCATCCTGGCGACGAACGGGGACCGCACCGTTTCGACATGCTGCGCGACATTCTTCGGGGGACGTTTCCGGCGTCCGGACGGGACTCGGTCCCGGAGGCTGACGTGCACGTGGTCCCCGTGGCCACCGGTGTCGGATCCGGGTCGGTCCGGGCACGATGCCCCTGTGGCGCGTGCCGTACGGATGTCGCCGTCCGCGACGACGAAGTGGCAGCCCGCGCCCGCGCGTCTGACCTCGCCCACCACCGCGGTCGACGACCTCTACGTCATCGGCCACTTCGGCATCGCGCACGTCCCCGCCGAGGGCTGGCGCCTGCGGGTCGGCGGCCTCGTCGACCGGTCCCTGGAGCTGGACCTCGAGCAGCTGCGCGCGCTGCCGAGCGTCACCGTGACCGCGGTCCTCGAGTGCTTCGGCAACCCGCTGCACCCCGACGTCCCCACGCGGCGCGCGGGCAACGTCGTGTGGCGGGGCGCCCCGGTCGCCGCGGTGCTGGATCTCGCCGGCGCCTCCGACGCTCCCGTTCTGTGCGCCGAGGGGTCCGACTCCGGCGTCTTCGACGACACCCGCTGCAGCGCGTACCTCAAGGACCTGCCGACCGACGTGGTCCGCGAGCGCGGCCTGCTCGCCTACGAGATGAACGGCGCGCCGCTGACCGCCGAGCACGGCCACCCCGTGCGGCTGTTCGTCCCGGGCTACTTCGGCACCAACAACGTGAAGTGGCTGCGCTCGCTCACCGTCGCGGACCGGCGGCCCGAGCACCTGTTCACCACCACGCTCTACCAGCGCATCGCGCCGGGGACCGGGACACTCGCCCCGGTGCGCGACCTCGACGTCACCAGCCTCGTCACCGAGGTCCGCCGCGAGGGCGACGGCCTCCGCGTCGCGGGGTGGGCGTGGGGATCGTCGCCGGTCGTCGGCGTCGAGGTGGGGTCCGGGCCCGAGGACCTCCGGCACTGGGTGGAGGCCGCGCTCGACGCGCCCGTCGGCGGCGACCACGGGTGGCGGGGCTTCGCCGCCGCCGTGAGGGCGGCGCCGGACGTGGGTGTCGTCGGCGCCCGCGCCCGTGACGCGGCCGGCCGGCGGCAACCGCTGCGCGACGCGCGCAACGCCTGCCACGTCGTCGCGGTCGATCGGGAGACACCACCGCGCTCGAGCTCGACCGCCCGCTGACGATCGCGGCGTGGGTCGACGACGCCCTCCACATCGCGGACCACGGCCTGCAGGTGGTCACGGCGGATCCGGCGGAGGGCGGCGGCTGAGCCGGGTGCGGCATGGACCAGGAGCTCTCGGTGGCCGAGCTGGCCGTCGAGCTCGAGACGCGGAAGATCCTCCTCGTCCTCGACGTCCGCACCGGTGAGGACGTCGCCGCGGGCCACATCTCCGGCGCCTGGCCCGTAAGCCTGAGCGCGCTGCGCCTGCGTGGCGCTCGTGGCCGGCCACCGCACTCGTTCTACAGACGGTGAACGGAACGTTACCGACATTTGGTCCTTGTTAACCGAACGAGCTAATAGTCCGTGCGTGATCGGATCGTTACTCCACTGAGACCACCACCTCTCGGGCTGTCGGCTTACGACGCGACCCCCGGGTGCTCCCCACCGGAGGCAACGATGCCCACTCACCGCATGGCCCCCGCGCCGTCACGGCGCCCGCATCGCCCGAAGAAGCGGGCCGACACCGGTCCCGCCGACCCGGGACGGCGCCGGTTCCTCGGCATCGTCGTCGCGGCGCCGGTGCTCGTCGCCGCGGCCGAGCTGGGCCGGCAGACGCTCTTCGACTCGGTGCCGAGCGCGTCGGCGGACGCGCTGCCCTCCGCGCCCCAGACGCCGGAGCTCTACGACCTGCTCGACGCGCTGCGCGACGCGGCCCGCCCGACCGCGAACCTCATCCAGGTCACGGTCGATCAGGACGGCACCGTGTCGTTCGCCCTCCCCCGCTCCGACAACGGGCAGGGGATCATCACGTCGACGCAGATGATCATCGCGGAGGAGATGGGCCTCGACCCGGACCAGGTGAACGTCACCCTGGCCGACGCTCGCCCGGAGCTGGTGTTCAACCAGCTCACCGGCGGCTCGTCCACGACGTTCACCACCTTCACCCCGATCCGGGTGGCCGCCGCGCTGGCCGCCGGGCGGCTGCTCGACGCGGCCGCCGCCCAGCTCGGCCAGGAGAGCAGCGTGCTCACCAGCCGCGGTGGCGCGATCATCGGGCAGAACGGCGAGTCGCTGCCGTTCGGCGAGCTGACCGAGGCCGCCGCGAGCCCGGTGACCGAGGCCGTCGAGGTCGCGCTGAAGCCGCGCGAGGAGTTCACGGTCATCGGCACGTCGCGGACGAAGTCCGACGCCCGCGCCATGGTCACCGGCAAGAAGAAGTTCGTGACCGACCTCCAGGTGCCGGACGCGCTGCCGACGGTGATCTGCCGCGCGCCCGACCTCAACGGCGCCCCGGACGACGTCGAGAACCTCGACGAGGTCCGGACCATGCCCGGCGTCACCGACGTCGTGCAGGTCAGCACCGGTGTGGCGGTGCGCGCGAGGACGTTCGGGCAGGCCGTCGACGCGGTGAACGCCCTGCAGGTCACCTGGGAGGCGGGCACGGTCGCCGGCGAGGACGACGACTCGATCCTCGAGCAGGTGCGCGGGGGCGAGCTGCCGCTGGCCGTCCCGGACGTCGGCGGGACCACCGTCGAGGGCGAGTTCACCTTCTACTTCCGCAGCGGCTCCCCGCTGGAGACCAACGCGGCGATCGCCGACGTCCGCGAGGATTCCGCCGAGATCTGGAGCCCGTCGAAGAGCCCGATCGCGGCCCAGGCCGAGATCGCCCGGATCCTCGACATGCCCACCAACGCGGTGACCTTCCGCGTCATCGAGGGCGGCGGCTCGTTCGGACGCAAGCTGTTCTTCGACGCCGCGCTCGAGGCCGCCGAGGTCTCGAAGGAGATGGGCAAGCCGGTCAAGCTCATGTGGACCCGGGCCGACGACTCCCGGCAGGGCCGCACCCATCCGATGTGCACCTCACGGGTGCGCGCCGTCGTCGCCGGCGACGCGGTGGCGAGCTTCGAGCTCCGCCACACCAGCGTCGCGACCGAGGGCAACCCGGGGCTGTCCGAGCCGATCACCGCCGCGGCGGTCAAGGCGCCGCTGGGCAACCTGACGCTCTCGGAGAGCCTGTTCGAGCTGACGCAGGTCACCCCCTACAACTTCGGGGCGAGCACGCGGCTGCTCAACGAGGTCGAGATGGGCTTCAACACCAGCTCGACGCGCAACATCTACTCCCCGGACGTGGCCACCGCCCGCGAGCTGATGGTGGACAAGATCGCGGAGGTGATGGGCAAGGACCCCTACGAGTTCCGCTCGGAGTTCATCAAGCTCGACCGCTGGAAGAACGTCCTGGACCGGGCCGCCGAGGAGGCGGACTGGGGGAGGTCGATGCCCGACGGCACGGCCCAGGGCATCGCCTTCCACACCGAGTACAAGGGCGCCGCCGCGGCCGTCGTCGAGATCGACTGCCGCCCGGAGACGGTCGACCGCCGGATCCGCTCCGCACGCACCGGGCCCCGCGTCACCAAGGTGACCTACGTCGTCGACGTCGGGATCGTGATCAACCCGCGCGGTCTCAAGGCCCAGATGCAGGGCGGGATCATGGACGCGATCGGCAACACCCTGACCGCGGGGCTGCACCTGCGCGACGGGCACTTCGTCGAGGCCAGCTGGGACAACTACTTCTACACCCGGCAGTGGAACACCCCGGACGAGATCGACGTCGTGATCATCGAGGACTCCGACTCCCCGGAGCCGGGCGGGGCCGGCGAGTTCGGTGTCGCGGCGACCAGCGGCGCGATCGCCTGCGCCTACGCCCGCGCGACCGGCACGACCCCGGAGTTCTTCCCGATCCTGCACAAGGAGCCGCTCCCCTTCGAGCCGTACCCGACCGTCCCGCCGATCCCGCCGTCGCCCCTCGACGGCCTCGAGAAGACGAGCTGAGGACCACCACATGCCCACCCACACGTTCACGCTCAACGGCGAGCAGGTGTCGGTCGACGTCGAGGACGACGTCCGACTGCTCTGGGTGATCCGCGATCTGCTCGGGGTCACCGGCCCGAAGTACGGCTGCGGCATCAACGTCTGCAAGGCCTGCACCAGCCACATCAACGGCAAGGGCTTCAACCCCTGCTCGGTGCCGGTCGGCGCGATCGAGCCCACCGACGAGGTCACCACCATCGAGGGCCTCGCCGACACCACCCCCGGCGGCGGGCTGCACCCCATGCAGCAGGCCTGGATCGACAACGACGTGGCGCAGTGCGGCTTCTGCCAGCCCGGTCAGATCATGGCCGCCGTGGCCAAGGTCGAGCAGGCGCGCGCCGAGGGTCGCGACATCGACGACTCCGTGCTCGACGAGATCCGCAACATCTGCCGGTGCGGCACCTACTACCGCATCCGCGAGGCCATCCAGGCCGGCGCCGAGAACATGTGATCACCGCTCCCTACCCGAAGGAACCTGCTCATGACGAACCCGATGCGCCGCCGCGGCACCGCCGCCGCCCTGGGCCTCGCCGCCAGCGTCCTGCCCGTCCTGCCCGTGCTGGCCGCCGGCACCGCCCAGGCCGAGGAGACCGGCTACCCCAGCACGCAGAGCCCGATCCAGGCCGTCGACGCCGTGCTCGGCACCGGGGCCACCACCGCCGAGTCGTCCGCGGACGCGGCCGACGGCGAGGACCGCGCGCCCGGCGTGGACGGCACCGAGACCGAGCTCCCCGAGGCCGACCCCCGCTACGTGGAGGGGCCGCTCGGCGGCCTGCTGGTGAACGGGCCGCTCTCCTAACGCGACACGGCACCGGCGAGCCGCGTCCTCGACCGGGGGCGCGGCTCGCGGGTGTTCGGGGCCGGGCGGTGCGCGCGGGGTGTGGGCAACGGGTACGTTCCGTGGACGAGGACCACCGCCCCGACGACGGCAGGCAGGGGTGCGCATGCAGCTTCCCGAGGACGCCTCGGACCCGGACCAGGGCACGGATCACGCCGTCGAGAGCGGGGCCGCCCGGCGCAGCGTGGAGCGCGCCGAGCACGCGGCCGAGCGCGCCCGACGCGCCGTCGAGGTCGCGAAGGAGAAGCAGCTGCACGCGGTCCGCGCGGCGTCGCGGCGCGGGGAGCACCCGACGGAGATCGGTCCGGCGGCGAACCCCTGAGGGGTCGCCCGGGTCGCCGCCCGCCGCCCCGCCGCGCGTCCCAGTCGGGCACCGCCCGCAGCGAGGTGACCTGCAGGTCGACAGCCGCCGGCTGCCGTCACCGAGGCCCGTCGCCGTGGGCTGCTGGACCTCACCCGAGACGGATGGGGCGACACGATCCCGTAGGAGCGGTCGGCGGCGGCACGACCAGGACCGGCGCGGGGCTGTGGTGCACCCACGAAGTCCGAGACGCTGCCGAGCACCGCGGCGACGCCGCTCGTGCCCCGCGAACCGACGACGACCGCCGCCGGCCGCATCTCCTCCGCGAGCCGGGCGAGCACGACGTCCCTCGAGCCGTCGAAGCCGACCACGACGAGGTCGCCGCGCGGGTCCATCGCCTTCCCTCTCCGAGAGATCGTGCAGGTGCCTCCCAGCATGCTCGTCGGCTCCTCCCGGCGGAACGTGCCACGTAGGGTCGCCCGCGTGACGACCGACGGGCTGACGTGGGGAGACGTGTTCACCGCGCTCACCGATCACTCCCACCTGGTCGTGGGTGAGGGCCTCTCGGCGATGGTGGACGAGTACGTTGCTCCGCTCGGCCTGCACGCGGACGTCCTGCTGGTCGACCTCGGTCAGCAGGTACTGACCTCGGTGCGCCCGGACCCGCCGCCGCCGATTCCCGTGGACGGCACGCTGGCCGGACGGGCGTTCCAGCACGGCGAGTTCGTCGCCGGCCTCGCCGACTCCGGGCGGCGCGTGCTGTGGATCCCGATGCTCGACGGCACCGAGCGCGCCGGGATCGTGCGCCTCGAGCTCGACGCGGACGTGGTCGACGACCTGGAGTTCCGCCGCCGCTGCTGGACGCTCGCCGGGCTGATGGGCCACATCGCCATCGGCAAGCTGCCCTACAGCGACCGCATCCGCCGGATCCGGGCACCGCGACCCCTGTCGGTCGCCGCCGAGCTGCTGTGGCACCTCGTCCCGCCGCGCACCTTCGCCACCGACACCGTCGTGGTCACCGCCCTGCTCGAGCCCTACGACCAGGTCGCCGGCGACGCGTACGACTACGTCGTCGACACCGAGACCGCCTACGTGGCGGTCTTCGACGGCGTCGGACACGACCTCGCCGCGGGCAGCGCTACCGCCCTGGCCGTCAGCGCGCTCCGCAACGCCCGCCGGCGAGGCGTGGAGGACCTGGCCGACCTCGCCGCCGACGCGGACACCCAGATGCAGGAGGCCGGGGTCCGCCCGCGGTTCGTCACCGCGGTCCTGGCGCGCCTGGACCTGCGCACCGGCGAGCTCCGGTACGTCGTGGCCGGCCATCCGCCGCCGCTCCTGCTGCGCCGCGGGCACCTCGTCGACGCCTTCGGTGCGCCGCCACGGCCGCCGCTGGGTCTCGGCGCGGGCACCGCCCGGCCCGACGTGGCCGTCGAGTGGCTCGAACCCGGCGACCGCGTGGTGTTCTACTCCGACGGGATCACCGAGGCCCGCGACGCGGACGGGACGTTCTTCGGCGAGCGCCGCCTGGCCGACCTCAGCGAGCGCGCCGAGCTCGACGAGGTCTCGGCACCCGAGACCCTGCGCCGCCTCGCCGCCGCCGTGCTCGAGCACCAGGGCGGCGAGCTCCAGGACGACGCGACCCTGCTGATGCTGGACTGGTCGACCACCGGCCACGAGCGGATGCTGCCCTCGCTCGCCCGCGAGGTCAGCGCATCGGAGCCGCCGGGCTCGCGCCCCGAGCAGGTGCCCACGGCCGCGGTGGAGGGCTTCCGCTCCCCCACGGTGTGAGGGGCCGACTGTTACATCGGTGGGTCGGTCGGGGCCGCGCCGTCCCGCGGCGGCGGCCCGCTCATTAGCCTGCCGGACACGATCCCGTGACCGGCAGGAGAATCCCGAGTGCTGCTGACACCGCACGAGCAGGAGCGGTTACTGGTCCACGTGGCGGCCAACCTCGCCCACGAGCGCCGAGCGCGTGGCCTGCGGCTCAATCACCCCGAGGCCACCGCGCTGCTGACCTCCTGGATCCTCGAGGGCGCCCGTGACGGCCGGTCGGTCGCCGACCTCATGGCCGACGGCCAGCACGTGCTCACGCGCGACGACGTCATGGAGGGCGTGCCGGAGATGCTGCCCACCGTCGCCGTCGAGGCGACGTTCCCCGACGGGACGAAGCTCGTCACCGTGCACGACCCGATCACGTGAGCGAGCCCGGGAAGAGGATGCAGCCCGGGCAGGTCACGCCCGCCGGCGGGGAGCTGCGCTCGGGCGAGGGCGCCGCCACCGCCACCGTCCATGTCCTCAACGGCGGCGACCGGCCGATCCAGGTCGGCTCGCACGTCCACTTCGCCGCCGCCAACCCGGCCCTCGAGTTCGACCGGGAGGCCGCCGTCGGCATGCGCCTGGCGATCCAGGCCGGCACGAGCGTGCGCTTCGAGCCCGGCGTGGAGCAGGACGTCACGCTCGTCGCCCTCGGCGGGGCCGCGGTCGTGCCCGGCCTGCGCCTCGACGTCGCCGACCCGGCCGGCCGCCGCGGCGGCACCCCGGGGCCGGGCTGGACGGTGACCCGCGAGGCCTACGCGGACCTGTTCGGCCCGACGGAGGGCGACCTGGTGCGCCTGGCCGACACCGACCTGCGCATCCGCGTCGAGGCCGACCGCTGCCGCGGCCCGCGCGGCGGCGACGAGGCGGTGTTCGGGGGCGGCAAGGTCATCCGCGAGTCGATGGGGCAGGCCCGGACGACGCGCGCCGAGGGTGCTCCGGACCTCGTGATCACCGGGGCACTGGTCCTGGACCACTGGGGCGTGGTGAAGGCCGACGTCGGGGTCCGGGACGGGCGTATCGTCGCCCTGGGGAAGGCCGGCAACCCCGACACGATGGACGGGGTGGACCCGGGGCTGGTCGTCGGGCCGGGCACCGAGGTCCTGGCCGGCAACGGCAAGATCCTCACTGCGGGCGCGGTCGACTGCCACGTCCACTTCATCAGCCCCCAGCAGCTGCCCGAGGCCCTCGGCTCGGGTGTCACCACCATGGTCGGTGGCGGCACCGGGCCCGCCGAGGGCACCAAGGCGACCACCGTGACGCCCGGGCCCTGGTACCTGGCCCGGATGTTCGAGGCGCTCGACGGCGTGCCGATGAACTTCTCGCTGCTCGGCAAGGGCAACACCGTCGGTGTCGGCGCGCTGCGCGAGCAGGTCCGCGCGGGGGCGAGCGGGTTCAAGGTCCACGAGGACTGGGGCGCCACCCCGGCGGCGATCGACGCGGCCCTGCGCATCGCCGACGAGACCGGCGTCCAGGTCGCGCTGCACACCGACACCCTCAACGAGGCCGGCTACGTCGACGCGACGCTCGACGCCGTCGCCGGGCGGAGCATCCACGCGTACCACACCGAGGGGGCCGGGGGCGGCCACGCGCCGGACATCATCACCGTCGCCGGGCAGCCGCACGTGCTGCCGTCCTCGACCAACCCGACCCGCCCGCACACCGTCAACACCGTCGACGAGCACCTCGACATGCTGATGGTCTGCCACCACCTGTCACCGTCGATCCCCGAGGACCTCGCCTTCGCCGAGTCGCGCATCCGGGCCTCGACGATCGCCGCGGAGGACCTGCTCCACGACCTCGGGGCCATCTCGATGATCGGGTCGGACTCGCAGGCGATGGGCCGGGTCGGCGAGGTCGTCCTGCGCACGTGGCAGACCGCCCACGCCGCGCGGCGCCGCGTGCTGGGCACGGGTGGCACGACCGCGGACGACAACGACCGGGCCCGCCGCTACGTCGCCAAGTACACGATCTGCCCGGCCGTGGCCCACGGGCTCGACGGCGAGGTCGGGTCGGTCGAGGTCGGCAAGCTCGCCGACCTCGTGCTGTGGGATCCCGCGTTCTTCGGGGTGCGCCCCCACGTCGTGCTCAAGGGCGGCCTGATCGCCTGGGGCCGCATGGGCGACGCCAACGCGTCCATCCCCACTCCGCAGCCCGAGCTCTCCCGCCCGATGTTCGGCGCCGCGCCCGCCGCGGCGGCGGCCACCTCGGTGCACTTCGTCACCGAGCAGGCGCTGGCCGACGGTCTCGCCGAGCGGGTCGACGTCCGCCGGCGGTTCGCTCCGATCCGATCGACGCGCGCCGTGGGCAAGGCCGACATGCCCGAGAACGCGGCCACCCCGGACATCGGCGTCGACCCGGACACCTTCACGGTGCGCATCGACGGCTCGGTGGTCGAGCCCGACCCGGTCCGCGAGCTGCCCATGGCCCAGCGCTACTTCCTGTTCTGACGTGCACCCCGCGCTGCTCCTGCTCGCCGACTCACGCCTGCCCACCGGCGGCCACGCCCACTCCGCCGGCCTCGAGGCGGCCGCCACCCGAGACCTCGTCCGGACCCCCGACGACGTCGCGGCCTACCTCGCCGCGCGCGTGCCAAGCACCGGCCTCGTGACCGCCGCCGCCGCGGCCGCGGCGTGCCGGACGCGCGCGACGACACAGGAGGCCTGGGAGCGCTGGGACGCCGCCATGTCCGCGCGCACCCCGGTGGCCGCGCTCCGCGAGGTCTCACGGGCCCAGGGGCGCGCGCTGCTGCGCACCGCGCGCGGCACCTGGCCCTCGCCGACCTACGACGCGCTCGGCCCGCGCCCGCACCAGGCGCTCGCGCTCGGCGTCGTCGTCGCGGCGGCCGGCGGCGCGCCCCACGACGCGGCGGCGCTCGCCGTCCACCACCTCGTCGGACAGGTCTGCTCGGCGGCGGTCCGGTTGCTGGGCCTCGACCCCCTGGCGCTCGCCGGGGTGCACGCCCGGGCGCTCGGCGACGGCGCGGCCACCGTCGCCGAGGCCGTGGCCGCCGGAGTCGCCGCGGCCGCCGGCGACGACCCCGCGCTGCTGCCCGCGGCCACCACGCCGCTGCCCGAGGTGCTCGCGGCCCGGCACGCCCAGGCGGACGGGGCCCTCTTTGCGTCCTGAGACCGCCCCGGCCGATCTCCGGGCGCACGCTCGCCTCTCCCGACGGGACGGGCGCCTGACCTGGGCGTCCGACCCGCCGCTCGTCCTGCGCCGCACCGGGCGGGGGCGGGTGCACCTCGTCCAGGTCGGCGGCGGGCCGCTCGGCGGTGACCGTCTCCGGCTCGACGTCGACCTCGGCCCCGGCGAGCGTCTCGAGCTCCGCACCGCGGCCGCGACCGTCGTGCAGCCCGGACGCGAGGGCGGCACCGCCCGGTTCGCGGTGCACGCCCGTCTCGGCGACGGGGCCGTGCTCGACTGGCGCCCGGAACCGACCGTGGTCACCGACGGCGCCGACTGGTGGGCGAGCCTGGACCTGCACGTCGCCGACGGCGCGTTGACGACCGTGACCGAGCAGGTCGTGCTCGGGCGCGCCGGGCAGCGCGGCGGGCGCGTCCGCAGCGACCTGGCCGCCACGGTCGACGGGCGCCCCGTGCTCGTGTCCTCGACCCGCCTCGACGGCGCCGACCCGGTGCTCGGCGGGCCGGGCGGGACCGCCGGGGCGCGCTCCGTCGGCACCCTGCTGGTGTGCGGCCGTGCCGGCGGGGAGGCCGAACCCACCGGCGGCGAGGAGGGCGGGGTGCGATGGGCCCGGAGCGCCCTCGACGGCCCGGGCACCCTCACCACCGCGCTCGGCGCGACCGCGGCCGTCACCCGGCTCCTCGCCACCGAGCGCGAGGCGCTGCGCGGTCAGTCCACCGGGAGCACGTGACGCCCCTCGCGGTCGGTGGACAGGCACAGGGAGCACACGTACCCCGAGCCGGTACCCGACGCCGTCATGTCGGGACGCTCGAAGTCCTGGTCGCACACCTGGCAGTGCAGCGTCGCGCCCGAGGGGTTGCCGTGCTCGTCGAACATCGGCACGTCGATGCCGTCCTCGGTGCGCCGCAGGTAGTACCGACCTCTCGTCGCCAGCGCGAGGATCGGCGGTAGCACGAACGCCAGCCCGATCGCGACCAGCGGCGAGTACGACGCCAGCGTCTCCCCCAGCAGCCCGAAGAACGCGAGGATCGAGACGCCGGCGGCGACGAGCATCGAGCCGAAGCCGACCGGGTTGACCGCGTAGAGCATGCCGCGCCGGAACTCCGGGACCTTCGGTGAGATGCCGAGCAGGTACTTGTTGATCGCGATGTCGGAGGCGACGACGACCACCCACGCCATGCCGCAGTTGGCGTAGAAGCCGAGGATCGTGTTGAGGAAGTCGAACATGTTCGCCTCCATCAGCACCAGCGCGATGAGCAGGTTGACGCCGAGGAAGACCAGCCGACCCGGGTAGTGCTTGGTGACGCGGGTGTAGGAGTTGGTCCAGGCCAACGAGCCGGAGTAGGCGTTCGTGACATTGATCTTGATCTGGCTGATCACGACCAGGATCACGGCCAGCGTGAGCGCGAGCCACGCCGGCATGATGTTCGTGTAGATCTCCAGGAACTGGCGCACCGGCTCGTTGGCGAACTCCGAGGCGCCGGGGATCGTGCCGAGCAGGTACACCGCGAGGAAGAGCCCCACCGCCTGCTTGATCGCACCGAAGATGACCCAGCCCGGGCCCGCGAGGACCGTCGCGGCCCACCAGCGCCGCGAGTTCTCCGGGGTCTTCGGCGGCATAAAGCGCAGGTAGTCGATCTGCTCGGCGATCTGGGCGATCAGCGAGAGGCACACGCCCGCCGCGAGCATCACCGCGCCGAGGCTCGGCGTGCCCTGGCCCTCCTCGCCCTGGTAGGCGAAGAACGTCTGCACCGACTCGGGGTGGCTGACGAGCAGGTAGACGAACGGCAGGACCATGAGGACCAGCCACAGCGGTGTCGTCCAGAGCTGGAGCTTCGACAGCAGGCTCATCCCGTACACGACGAGCGGGAAGATGATGATCGTCGAGACCGCGTAGCCGAGCCAGAGCGGCATGCCCAGCCCGAGCTCGAGGCCCTGGGCCATGATCGAGCCCTCGAGGGCGAAGAAGATGAACGTGAACGTCGCGAAGATGATGTTCGTGACGACCGACCCGTAGTAGCCGAAGCCGCTGCCGCGGGTGATGAGATCGAGATCCAGGTTGTACCGGGCCGCGTAGTACGCGAGCGGGAAGCCCGACAGGAAGATCACGACCGCGAAGACCGCGATGCCCCACAGCGCGTTGACGGTGCCGTAGGAGATCCCGATGTTGGCGCCGATCGCGAAGTCGGCGAGGTAGGCGATGCCCCCGAGGGCCGACGTGGCGACCACTCCCGTCGACCACTTGCGGTAGCTGCGGGGCGCGAACCGCAGCGTGTAGTCCTCCAGTGTCTCGCGTGCGGCGCCGGCCCGGGAGGCCGTGGCTCCTGTCGGCGGCGTGGTGCTCGAGTCCGGGGGGCTCGTGGCGTCCTGGGTCACGGTGCGAGCGTGAGATCGGTGTGTGTTCGCGACGCAACGACCGAGCGACACTCGTGTTTCCGGGAGGGACATCGAGGTCTCGGGGGGCGGATGATCCGGGGGTGCACCGACTCGACACCGAGGATCTCAACGGCGGAGCCCCGGACGATCACCACCGTCACGGCCGGGCCGTCCGCGTCGGCATCGGCGGACCGGTGGGCTGCGGGAAGACCGCCCTCGTCGCGGCGCTGTGCCGCGCGCTGCGCCACGAGCTCTCGCTGGCGGTGGTGACCAACGACATCTACACCACCGAGGACGCCGACTTCCTGCGCCGCGAGGCGGTCCTGCCCGACGACCGGATCGTCGCCGTGCGCACGGGATGCTGCCCGCACACGGCCATCCGAGACGACATCACCGCCAACCTCGACGCGGTCGAGGACCTCGTCGAGCGTCACGACCCCGAGCTCGTCCTCGTCGAGTCCGGCGGCGACAACCTCACCGCGACCTTCAGCTACGGCCTCGTCGACCGCCAGATCTTCGTCCTCGACACCGCGGGCGGCGACGACGTCGCGCGCAAGGGCGGCCCGGGCGTGGCGGGCGCCGATCTGCTGGTGGTCAACAAGGTCGACCTCGCGCCGCTGGTCGGCGCCGACGTCGACCGCATGGCCGTCGACGCCGCCCGGGTGCGCGAGGGCCGCCCGACGATCCTCACGTCGGTCCGCACCGCGCCGGCCGTCGCCGAGGTGGCGGGCTGGGTCCGGGAGCAGGTGCGGGCGGCGGTGCGGGTCTGACGCGGCCGCTCGGCTCGCGGGGCGGCGACTCCGAGGGCTTCTGAGGGCTTGCTGCTCAACCTCTTCGTTGAATACAGTTTCAGGACTGTTTGCAGCGAAAGGAGGACGCCATGCCGACCCTCATGGTCGACTTCATCATCACCCTCGACGGCTACGGCGAGGGCGAGGGCTGGCCCGGGTTCTGGGGCATGGAGGGCCCGGAGTACCTGCAGTGGCTCGAGAACGAGCCGGAGCACACCGCCCTGCTGGGGGCCACCACCTACCGTCTGATGGCGGGGTACGCGGAGGACATGCCCGACGAGCTGGCGGGGATGACCGCCCAGCCCAAGGTCGTGTTCTCGTCGACGCTCGGGGAGCCGCCGACCTGGGCGAACACCGAGCTCGTCCGCGGCGACCCGGTCGAGGCCGTGCGCGCCATGAAGCAGGACCACCCGCGACCGCTGCACACGGTCGGGAGCCTGTCCCTGACGCGCGCGCTGCTCGGCGCCGGCCTGGTGGACCGCTTCAGGGTGGTCGTCTTCCCGGTGATCACCGGGATCACCGGGCGGAACCGCATCTTCGACGGCTACCCCGACGTCGCCCTCGAGCTGGTCGAGAGCCGGACGATCGACGGGCGGCTGCAACTGCTCGAGTACGTCCCGACGGTGATCGACGGACCGCCGACCGGCAGCCGGTGAGGCGCTGCGCGCCGTGCGGATCGTGATCGGCGGCGCCCGCGGGGGTGCCCGGGCCGGAACATCTTGGTGGCGAGCACCACCGTAGTCACACTCGGAGGCGAGGAGGATTCTCGGTCCACCGACCCGGCCCGAGGTGGTCCATGTCCGCATCCTCACCGCGCCCGCCCTGGGACGACGCACGCCCGCTCGACGCCCGGGAGACCCGCGAGTTCGACCGTCTCGTGGCCGCCTACGGCCGCACCGCGCGGTGCCCCTCCTCGACCGAGCCGGTGCTCCGGTGGCGCACGGTCGTCCTGGTCCTGGCGGCGAGCGCGGTGTTCGCGTTCCTCAGCGCACTGCTGCCCGCCCCGGCGAACCTGTGGTCACCGGTCGCCCTGCTCGTCGCGGTGGCGCTCGCGAGCCTGGCATGGGCGGTCCGGTCCGCGCGCAGGGGTCACGGCCACTGATCGCCGCCCGCGCGCTGGCTAGCCTGGTTCCGTGCCGATGACCGCGAAGTACGCCACCACGTGCGGGGTCTGCGCCTCCGCCGTCACCCCCGGCGAGGAGATCGCGCGCTCCGGGGAGCGCTGGGCGCACGCGGACTGCGCCGGCTCGTCCGGCACGGGGGCGGCGCCGAAGAAGGCGACCGGTGGGACCAGCCGGGCGAAGAAGCCGCCGCGCCCGGACATGCCTGCCGTCGAGGGCGCCCTGGAGGTGTGGACCGACGGCGCGTGCTCGGGGAACCCGGGCCCCGGCGGCTGGGCGTGGGCCACCCGTGACGGCCGCCAGGACAGCGGCGGCGAAGCCGGCACCACCAACCAGCGCATGGAGATCCGCGCCGCCCTCGAGGCGGTGCGCGCCCTCGAGGGCCCGCTCGTCGTCGTCAGCGACTCGACCTACGTCGTGAACTGCTTCCGCGACGGGTGGTGGAAGGGCTGGATCGCGCGCGGCTGGACGACGAGCGCCAAGAAGCCCGTGGTCAGCCGGGACCTCTGGGAGCCGCTGATCACCATGGTCGACGAGCGCGGGGACGTGTCCTTCCGGTGGACCAAGGGCCACTCGGGTGACGAGATGAACGACCTCGTCGACCGCCTCGCCGTCGAGCAGTCGAAGGCCGTGTCGACCTCGTAGGTGACGCCACCGGACGTCCTGTCCCAGCCGACCGCGACGCGCCGGCTCAACCGCACCCGGGACATTCCCTTCGGCCACCCGGGTCCTGCGGGCCGACGAGTCGGGTTGGCCCCCGGCGGTCGGCGGGCGCACACCCTGCCGACACCGGCGCCGCCGGAGCAGTCTCGGTGTCCTCATCGGAGAACGTGTCCCATCGGAGAACGAGGACGAAGGAGGCGAGCGCCATGACCGCCGGTGCCATCACCAGCGCCGTTGCCCGTGACGTGACCACCATGCGGGAGACCTGCGACCGGTGCGGGGTGCGCGCCGCGTCGATCGTCCTCCTGCCCGCCGGCGGGGAGCTCGCCTTCTGCGGCCACCACGGCCGCGCCCACCGGGATCGACTCCTCGAGGCCGGGGCGCACATCATGCCGCTGGGCTGAGGAGGTCGGCCTACGCTGCTGTCGTGTCGTTGCGCGCCGGAACGGTCTGAGGCCGGTGCTGCGTACCCGCACCCACGGCCGCTTCGCGACCTTCACCGTCGCCTCCGTCGCCTCCGTCGCCACCTCCGCCGCGGCGGGTGTCCCGGCGCCCCTCTACGTCGTCTACCAGCAGACCTACGGGCTCTCGACGGTCGTGCTCACCGGCGCCTTCGCGATCTACATCCTGCCTCTGCTCGCCGCGCTGCTCTGCTGTGGCGGCCTCTCCGACCACCTCGGACGGCGTCGGGTGGCCGTGCCGGCCCTGCTCGCCGGCGCGGCCGGCTCCCTGGTCCTCGCCACCGTGGACTCCGCGGCGCCCCTTCTCGTCGGGCGGGCGATCCAAGGGGTCTCGGTGGGGCTCGCGCTCAGCGCGCTCGGGGCGTTCGTCGTGGACCTCGAGCCCCCGGCACACCGCGGCCTCGCCGGCGCCGTGACCAGCGGGGCACCGCCCGGGGGCATCGCGATCGGCGCGCTCGCCTCCGGGACCGCCGTCGCCCTCGCTCCGGCGGCCGCCCCCGTCCTGGCGTTCGTGGTGACCGCCGCCGTGCTCGCCGCCGCCGCGGTGGCCGTGCTCTTCTTGCCGGAGACCGTGACACGGCGGCCGGGCGACGACGCGGAGCGGAGCTCGACCACGAGGTCGTGCGCGCTGCGGTCGCTGCGCCCGGTCGTGCGCGTCCCTCCGACGGCACGGCCCGTCTTTCCCGCCGTGTGCGTGCTCGTCGCGGGCACCTACGTCCTCGGCGGCTTCACCCAAGCGCTCGCGCCGTCGCTGGCGGTATCGGTGCTGGACGGGAACGGTCCGTTCAGCGGCGCGCTCGCGGTCGCCGTCTACCACCTGGTCGGCCCGGTCGCCGGGCTCGCCGCGAACCGGATGCGCGCCGCGCGGGCGCTCACCGGCGGCGCCGCCGGGCTCGTGGTGGGCATCGCGGGCTACGTCGCCGCGATCGCCGTCGGGAGCTTCGCGCTGTACCTGGTCGCCGCGGTCGTGGCCGGCGCCGGGTTCGGTGTCGCGTTCGCCGGCGCCATGCGGATCCTGCTCGAGCGCAGCCCGGAGGGCACGCAGGCCGGCACCCTGGCCGCGATCTACCTGTACTGCTACCTCGCCGCCGCCGTCGCGAGCCTCCTCGCGGGCACGGCGGTCGAGGTCTGGGGCCTGGCCCCCGTCGCCGTCGGCGTCTGCGGCGCGGTCGTCGCGACGATCGTGGCCGGTGCGGTCGGATCGGTGCTGCGCATGCGCCCCGCCTGATCGCACCCTGGACGCCCCTCCCCGGCCCCGGCAATCTCTCGACCATGGCCGAGGACGAGGACACCGGGAGCACCGTCGCCGGCGCGGCGACCGAGGACAGCATCGCCGTCGCCGCCGGCCTCGACACCTCGCACAGCGTCGCGGTGGCCGGGAGCGTGGCGACCGCCGGCAGCGTCGGCGTCGCCCACAGCACGGGCACCGCCGGCAGCATCGGGGTCGCGGGCAGTGCGGCCACCGCCGGCAGCGTGGCGGTCGCCGGCAGCGCCGCCACCGCGGGCAGCGTCGCCGTCGCGGGCAGCGCGGGCACGGCCGGCAGCGTCGCGATCCTGGCCAGCGTGCTCACCCTGGTCGGCGTGCGACTGCGGCTCTGCCTGGCCACGATCGCCTGCGTCGACTGCGTGCGCTGCGTGGGCTGCATCGGGTGCGTGGACTGCGTCGACTGCGTGGGGTGCATCGGCTGCGTCGGCCTGCGCGGCGCGGTCGGGCAGCGCGGTGTCACGGCCGCTGAGTGGCGAGGTCGACCCGGCGCGTAGCTCGTCGCTCGCACGTGCTGGTGATCCCGCGAAGCGCTCCGTATGGTACCGGTCACACACGGCGACCGATTCCGCATGGCGGAAAGGCAGGGGTCCACCGATGCATCCTGCTCCGAGTTCACCGCACCCGCCGACGGCCCAGGAGACCCGCCGTGTCGCGGGCGCGACGCTGATCGGCACGTCCATCGAGTGGTTCGACTTCTTCGTCTACGGCGCCGCCGCGGCACTGGTGTTCGGCAAGCTCTTCTTCCCCACCGCGGACCCGCTCACCGGCACGCTGCTCGCGCTGTCGACGTTCGGCGTCGGCTTCGTGGCCCGGCCGTTCGGCGGCGTGATCTTCGCGCACTTCGGGGACCGCATCGGACGGAAGTCGATGCTGGTCCTGTCGGTGGTGATGATGGGCGGTGGCACGTTCGTCGTCGGCCTGCTGCCGACCTACGCGACGATCGGGATCACCGCACCGATCCTGCTCGTGCTGCTGCGGATCGTGCAGGGCATCGGCCTCGGCGGTGAGTGGGGCGCCGCCGCGGTGATGGCGGTCGAGTACGCACCGCCGAAACGCCGCGGGTTCTTCGGGAGCTTCCCGCAGATCGGTGTGCCGGCGGGCATGCTCACCGCGAACCTCTCGCTGCTGGTCATGTCGTCGCTGATGTCCGACGAGGCGTTCCTGTCCTGGGGCTGGCGGGTGCCGTTCCTGGCCTCGATCGTGCTCGTCGTCGTCGGCATCGTGATCCGGCTGAAGGTGGCCGAGTCGCCGGTCTTCGAGGCGGCCCGGTCGGCCGGGAAGATCGAGCGCCAGCCGGTGCTCGCCGTGCTGCGCCGCCAGCCGCTGAACGTGCTGCGCGCGGCGGGCCTGCGGTTCGCCGAGAACAGCACGTTCTACATCCACACCACGTTCGTCCTGACCTACGGCACCGTCGTGCTCGGGCTGGCCCGCAGCGACCTGCTGCTCGCCGTGATCGTGTCGTCGGCGCTGGGGTTGCTCAGCATCCCGTTCTACGGGTGGGCCGCCGACCGCTTCGGGCGCCGTCCGGTCGTGCTCTGGGGCTCGCTGGTGCTGCTGCTCATGAGCTGGCCGTACTTCTGGGCGCTGGACACGCGCTCGCTGCCGTGGATCGTGCTCGCCACGGTGGTCGCGGTGAACATCGGCAACTCGGCGGTCTACGCGCCGCAGCCCGCCTGGTTCTCCGAGCTCTTCGAGCCGGAGGTCCGCTACAGCGGGGCGTCGATCGGCGCGCAGGGCGCGAGCGTCTTCGCCGGCGGCCTGGCCCCCGTGATCGCCACCGCGCTGCTCGACGCGACCGGCGGCTGGGGCTGGATCGCGGTCTACATGTCGGCGATGGTGCTGATCACGATCATCGCCGCGCTGTTCTCCCCCGACCCGTACCGCGCGTCGACGCGGGAACCGGAGGCGGTCGCCGCCTGATCACGACCTCCCGAGCGACACCCTTCCGGGTCCTCCTCGTTGGACTCTGCGGGGCGCTGCCCTGTACCGCGCGTGACCGGGAGACCCTCGGTCACCGACGGGGTGGACGCTCCTCGGGAGGACAGCATGTCGGTGGGGTTCGCGACCTGCCCGCAGGATCGACCGGACACGGTGCTCCGGGTCCTGCTGCCGGTCGTTGCCGTGGTGGGCACGGTGCCGCCGGCGCTGATCGGACCGGTCGTGCCGCCGCCGGCCTCGCCCGAGCTCGTGCTGGCCGCCGGGGCCGTGGCGCTCGCCGGGGTCGGGATGACCACGGTGGGTGTCTGGCGGCTCCTCGCGTGGGGGACCCGGGTCGCGCCGGCGGTCGGGCTCCTCGGCGCCGGGGTCCTGCTCGGCGAGGGCCTCGCCATCGGCGCCGAGGTGGCACCGGCCGGGTCCACGGGGCTCGTGGTCGGGGCCGCCGGCGGCGCGATCGCCGGGGCCGGGCTGCTCGGCGTGCTCGTGCGCTGGCGGCGCGGGTCGCTCACCGGCGAGCCCGCTCCGCGGAACGTGCGCGGCCCGCTGGCCGGTGCGGGCCTCGCGCTCCTCATCCTCCTGGTGGCGCGAGTGTCGGTGCCCGCCTGGCTCGTCGCGGTCGGCGTCGTCGCGCTCGTGCTCGCCGGGCTCCCGCTGGTGGCCGCCCACGTCCGCGCCGGGACGCCGCGCGCCGCGCTGGCGGCCGACCCCGTACTGCGCCCGGCCGCCGAGGTCGCGGCTCCGGTGCCGGACGACCCGTACGCGACGCTCGAGGTGGAGCCGCCCGCACCGAACGTCCCGTCGGGACCGCACCTGCGGGTCCTGCACCTCGCGGGCGCCGACCCCGACGGGGCCGCCGCGCTGCACCGCCACCTCGCCGCCGCCGGGCACGAGGTCACCGTGCTGAGCCCACGGTCGCCCGGCGTCCACGACCGGATCGAGCAGCACGGGCCCGGGATGGTGCGCTGGACCCACCCCGTGCGGCGTGGGTGGACCCGGCCCGGGCGCCTGCTGGCCTACGTCGCCGCCGCGGTCGTCGCCGCCCGCCACACCCGTGCCGACGTGGTCGTCGAGGAGATCGCCGCGTCGCCGGGCCCGCTCGCGGTGCCGCGCTGGACGACACGGCCGGCGGTGGCGCTCGCGACCCGACTGCCCGATCCGGAGCCCGCCGATCGGTCGGCGTCGCTGTTGCGCCTGCGCTGGTGGGCGGTCCGCGCCCACCGCTCGGTGGTCGTCCGCGCGCCGGGCGATGCGGAGATGCTCACCGCCGCGCGCTGCCGCGCCGACGTCGCGGTGATCGGCGACGGGATCGACCCGGCCGCCGTGCGGACCGCGCCCCGTCATCGCGAGCCCGACGTCGTCGTCCGCGCCGGGCGCCTGGGCGCCGACCCGGACGTCGTGCGCCCCCTGCTCTACGCCTGGGCGCGCGTGGTGCCGTCGTCACCGTCGTCACCGTCGTCACCGTCGTCCGGCGGCCGGCTGGTGGTGCTGGGCTGCGGCGCGCGCGAGGGCGCGCTGCGGGCGTGCGCGGCGCAGCTGGGTCTCACCCAGCAGGTCGAGTTCGCCGAGGAGAGGGACGAGCACGCCCGAGTGGCGTCGGCACGCGTCGCCGTCGTGCCGCCGGGGGCGCCGGCGACGGCGTCGCGGACCGTCGCGCTCGAGGCGCTCGCCGTCGGCACGCCGGTGCTGGGCCCGGACACCGCGGCGCTGCGCGAGGTCGTGCCGCCGGCCGTCGGGGTCCTGGTGCCCGAGCACCTCGGTCCTGCCGCGCTCGCCGACGCTCTCCAGGCTCTGCACGCCGACAGGCCGCGCCGGGCAGCCGCGGCGAGCCGGGGTCCGCGGCTCGCACGGGCCCACGACCTCGACGTGCTGGCCGGCCAGCTGGAGGACGTCTACCTGGCGGCGGTCACGCGCGGCGCGATGCCTCTCGTGCGCCGCTGACCCGCTCGACGAGCCGGAGGTCGTGCGGTGCATGGCGCTGGTCCGCGGCGAGGTCGCGTCACCCGCGGCCGACCTGCTCCTCGCCGACCTGCTCCTCGCCGGACGCGACCGGCCGGCGCTGCCCGTGTTCGCGTCGTGGCTCTTAGTCGTCGGCCAGCCAGGACAGGAGGCGGCCGCGGGACCAGCAGCGACCGACGGCGTCGGCGCGCAAGGTCCCGTGCCCGAGGATCACGAGGCCGAGGATGCTGTGGCCGGAGGCGGGCCGGTCTCCCATCGTCGGGACCGCCGGCGCGACCCCGACGCCCTCCGCCGACACCCACGCCACCGGGCGGTCGGTCGCCGCGGCGTCGAGGCGCTGGACGAAGCGCAAGCGACCCTCGAGCGTGAGGGTCGAGAGCGTCCAGGTGGTGGTGACGACGGGGAGCGCCGCGGCGGGGATGCGGGCGAGCGCGTCCGGGAGCAGGTCGACGGGGTCGCCGGAGAGCAGGGTCATGTCGGTCTCCTGCGCCAGCGCGATCTCCGCGGCTCGCCGTGGGGCGTCCTCGTGGTCCGGGGGCAGGCAGGCGCGCAGCCAGCGGGCGTCGTCGGGGCCGGTGACGTCGACCGGGTCGGGGTCGACGCCGAAGCGGGCGACGATCTCGGGCAGCGTTCGTACCGGGACGGGCCGGTCGCCGACGACCCGGGCGGTGTGCTGGACGGTGCTCGCCGCGTCGCCCCGCGTCGGCCCGTCGTCGTAGGTGACGCCGACGCGGTCGAGGGTCAGGTTCAGGCCCGCGCAGCAGCCGACGTCGACCAGCCCGGTCGCCGCGGCGCCGACGCGGTGCGCGGCCTCGGCGACGAGCGGCCGGAGCACCGTGGCGCGGCCGGTCCCGTCGGGTCGCGGGGTGCGGGAGAGGACGAGGATGTGGTGGTGCAGGACCTCGAGCGCCGCCTGGGCTGCAGCGTCGGCGTCGCGGTCGGCGTAGGCTTTCGCCAGTGCCGGCGCGCGCTCGGCGAGGGCGAGATCGTGCAGGGCGGCGAGGACCCGGGCGGGGTGCCGGTGCCGCGCGGGCGCTCGCTCGATGGCGCGCAGCGCGGCGTCGGATCGGCTGATGGCGCCGGCCACGGTCTCGTACAGCGGCGACACCGCGGCGACGTCCTCGCCGAACCGACGGTACCGCTCCGCGAGCGTGCTCCCCACGGCCTCAGTCGTACCGCAAAGGCGCCCGCCGGTTCCGCCCGAAGGGCCCCTTCGCTCGAATAGACCGGCGAGGGTCACCTTTCGCCGGAACGCTGACCGGTGAGGCGCTCGCGCGACCGGGCCCGGCACGCATGATCGAAAAGCGCGTCCGCCGACGGGAGGTGCCGCTCGCCGGCCTCTTCCGCGAGCGGCACGTTCGGCATGGTCATCGGCGGATCGAGCTGTCGACGGTGCTGATCGTGTCCTTGCCCGGGCAGGCCTCGGCGTCATGACCCCGCCGGACCGCAGGTGTCCCACCCCGCTCGGCGGCTGCGTCGCGGCGACGATCCGGGGCCGAACGAGGGCCGGAACGCGATGCGGAGCGCGCCGCGCCCACACCTCGTCGTGAACGAGCCTCGACGGCATCATCGAGCAGCACTCCCCGGGGAGCGAGACCTCGCGGAGCGTGCGGGAACGGTGGGCGTCGCCCGACCCCGCTCCCGGTTTGCCGCCGAGGTTGTCCGGAGCGTCCGAACTGCCCGAATATGAGCGCACATCCGCCGCCGGCGCCCGGGAGAGCCCATGGACACCGCGTTGACGACCGTCGGCCTGCCCCTCGCCCTGGCCGTGGTGATGTTCGGGCTCGGGCTCTCGCTCACCGTCGGCGACTTCGCGCGGATCGCGAAGGAGCCCCGCGCCGTCGGGGTCGCGCTCGCGACGCAGATCCTCCTGCTCCCGGCGGTCTGCTTCGCGCTGGTCGTGGCCCTCGGCCTCGACCCGGTGCTCGCGGTGGGCATGATGCTGCTGGCCGCCTCCCCCGGCGGCACCACGGCGAACCTGTTCAGCCACCTCTTCCGCGGCGACGTCGCCCTGAACATCACGCTCACCGCCGTCAACTCGGTGATCGCCGTGCTGACCCTGCCGCTCGTGGTCAACCTGGCCCTCGGCTGGTTCGCGCCGCCGCTCGGGTCGTCGGTCGGACTGCAGTTCGACAAGATCCTGCAGGTCTTCGCGATCGTCCTGGTGCCCGTCGTCCTCGGGATGCTGGTGCGACGCCTGTCGCCGACCACGGCGGAGCGCGCCGAGCGTCCCGTGCGCATCCTCTCGGCGGTGGTCCTCGTCCTCGTGATCGCCGGCGCGCTGCTCGCCGAGCGCGAGAACCTCGGGACGTACCTCGCCGACGTCGGCGTGGTCACCACGCTGTTCTGCCTGATCAGCCTGGCCGCGGGGTTCTTCGTGCCGCGACTGTTCCGGGTGGGCTACCGGCAGTCGGTGGCGTCCGCCTTCGAGATCGGCATCCACAACAGCACCCTCGCGATCGCGGTGGCGCTGACGGTGCTCGGCGACGAGCGGCTCGCGGTACCGGCGGCGGTCTACGGCGTGATCATGTTCCCGCTCGCCGCGGGCGCGGGCTACCTGCTCTCGCGCCGCGCCCCGACCCGCGAGCGGACCCCAGCCTGACCGGCGTGGACGATCCGGCAGCGGCCCTTCCGATCGACGTCAGGGCGACCCAGATGTCGCCGGGCACTGCGATCGGGCCGGGACGGGGACGTCCGCATCGGTACGGGCGACAAGAAGCTCGAGTACGACGTTGACGTGATCTAGATCACAGCCTAGGTTCGGCGCCGGCTCCCCTGTCGCGACGACGAACCGGAGCACCGCCATGCCCGACCAGACGGCCGTCTACGACCCCCGCACCGCCACCGGGATCCCGACCGAGCCGGTGGGCTCGATGCCACGTCCCGCGAAGCTCCAGGAGGCGTACGCCGCGTACGACGAGGGGAAGATCGACAAGGCGGCGCTCGAGGCCGAGCAGGAGGCCGCCGTCGACGACACCCTCGCCCGCTACGAGGCGACCGGCGCCCCGATCATCTCCGACGGCGAGCAGCGGTGGTCGTCGTTCGCCACCTATCCGATCACCGACACGCTCGCCGGCACCGGCCTCGCGCCCTCGCTCGGACCCGGCGGCCAGTTCTTCGCGATCTTCGCCGACGGCCACGGCCGTCAGCTGCCGAAGCTCGTGAAAGGCCCGTTCGAGTACGTCAACTACGCCGCCGACTCGCTGAGGAAGTCGATCGGGAAGACGTCGACGCCGATGAAGCAGGCGGTGATCGCGCCGTCCATGCTCGCCCTGCTCTACCCGCTGCGCGACCCGGTGGAGGGCTACAGCCGCGAGGACTTCGAGGCGAAGCTGATCGACGAGTGCGAGAAGGACATCCGCCTCGCCTTCGACGCCGGCGCCGCGCGGGTGTCGGTCGACTTCACCGAGGGGCGCCTCGCGACGCGCGAGGACCCGCGCAATCCGTGGACGGGCGCGGGCCTGCTCCCCCACTTCGTCGAGCTGATCAACGGCGTGATGGCGCGCTTCACGCCGGAGGAGCGCACGCGGATCGGCATCCACACCTGCCCGGGCGGCGACCGCGACTCGGTGCACTCCGCCGACGTGCCCTACAACAACCTGCTGCCCGAGATGTTCAAGATCGACGCCGGCTACTTCCTCATCCAGCTCGCCAGCGAGCGGGAGAAGGATCCCGTCTACGAGTCCATCGGCAAGCACCTGCGCACCGACGCCGACGGCGTGACGCAGATGGCCTACCTGGGCGTGATCAACCCGGGCAACCCGCGGGTGGAGAGCGCCGAGGAGGTCGCCGACCGGCTCGTCCGCGCCGCCGACTTCATCGACCGCCGGCAGATCGGCTCCACCGACGACTGCGGCTTCTCGCCCTTCTCGATCGACGAGAAGCCCAACCACGGCTCGCCCGACTTCGCCCGCGAGGTGGCGTTCCAGAAGATCACCAACCGCGTGGCCGGGACGCGGATGGCGGCGGAACGGCTGGGAGTGTCCTGACGCTCGCGTTCCGTGCCGTCCTGGCCCTCGAGCCCGCGGGTCAGCGCCTCGGTGACGCGCGCGATCCCGACGGCGGCCATGAGGCACGCGCGGTCGTGGGGGTGGCCGCGGCGGCACGAGCTCGTCGACGAAGAGCTGCTGCACCCGGGCGTGCTTCATGCCGTCGCGGGCCTGCCGCGCCGGCGTGCGGGCGATCATCCGCGCACGCCGGGCCGGGCGTCGCGCGGTCGGGCCCGTGGACACCGGCACGCCGCCCGCGACGCCACCGTGGGAGCGCGCGACGGAGGTTCGGGCGCCGTGCGCCGAGTGCTGTGCCGCGAGTTCGGGCCGACCGATCAGCTCGAGCCCGACCCCGGCCCCGGGCCGGGGCAGGTCGTCGTCGGCGCCGTGACGGGGAGGATCGCGCTCATCCCCGGAGCACGCGCCAGGTGTGCGGCGGGAGCAGGAGGGGGTCGTCGGTCGCCTCGGACTCCGCGAGCGTCGCGCCGCGGGGCAGGTCCGGGAACCGCTGCGGGTCGTCGTCGGTGGAGAGCAGGACGAGGATCGACTCGTCGGGGCCGGTGCTGCGCAGCGCGAGGGTCGTGTTGGTGAGGTGCTCGACGGTCGTGCGGGCGCGGGTGAGCCAGGGGTGGCGCCGGCGCAGCCCGATGAGGCGTTGGTGGAGCTCGCGGGTCGGGGCGCCGAACGGGGCGAGCCCGGCGGGGTCGTCGGGGAACGGCGGGCGTACCGCGTCGTCACCGAACTCGTGCTCCTCCTTGACGCCGGTGAACGCCTGCTCGTCGCCGGCGTAGATCGTCGGGATTCCGCCGACGCCCATCAGCACCGCGAGCGCGTGCCCGAGGTGCTCGTCGTCGTCGAGGCGGCTCGCGATGCGCGTGACGTCGTGGTTGCCGAGGAAGGTCTGCGGGACGAAGGTGTCGAGCATCGCCGTGTGCCGCTCCACCGCGTGCGCGAGCTCGTAGAAGTTGCGGTCGTTGAGCGCGCTCCAGACGGCCTTCCACAGCTCGTACTGGGTCACCGCGTCGAGGCCGGCCTGGGTGACGAACGCGGCGTAGTCGCCGTGGATCACCTCGCCGACGAACCAGGCGTCGGGGTGTTCGGCGCGCACACCCGGCAGCACGGCGCGCCAGAACGCGTGCGGCACCTGGTAGGCCGCGTCCAGCCGCCACCCGTCCGCGCCGCGGCGCAGCCAGTGCCGCAGGACCGCGCCGACGTGCTCCTGGACGGCCGGTTCGTCGTGGTTCAGGGCGACGAGCAGGTCGTGGCCCTCGAAGGACTCGGGGCGCTCCCCGTGCCACCGGAACCAGCGGTGCGCCTCGGGGTCGCCCAGCTCGGCGCGGCGGAAGACCTCGAAGCCGCGGCCGACGTGGTTGAACACGCCGTCGAGCAGCACGCGGATGCCCCGGGACCGGCAGGCGTCGACGAGACGGTCGACGTCCGCGTCGTCGCCGAGGCGGGGGTCGACGCGGAAGAAGTCGGTGGTGTCGTAGCCGTGGCTGCCCGACGCGAACACCGGACCCAGAGCGAGCCCGGAGCAGCCGAGCTCGAGCAGGTAGTCGAGCCAGGGCTCGAGCCGCCCGAGGCGGTGGTGCGGAGCGTCGCCGGGCGGCAGCGCCTCGCGCTCGGCGCCCACGAAGCCCAAGGGGTGGACCTGCCACCAGATGACATGGTCGGTCCACGGCGCACTCATGGGAGAGCAGCATGCAGGTTCGTCGCGACATGATCGACCCGGAGCTGCGCCGGCGCGGCGCGCTCATGGGCCGGATGCTCGCCGCGCGGTCGGAGGAGCAGCTGCGTCGCGGGATGCGCGTGTCCCGAGGGCCGCGGTCAGCGTCGCGGCGCGAGCGTTCCGCGACCAGCGGTTGGGGTACGCGGCGCGGACGTTCGTGGCGCCGCCGCCCTGACGCTCGCCGGCGTCGGTGCCGACGAGCCCGGGTTCAGGCCTCGTCGACGGGGCCGAGGCCCTGGGCGGACGCGGCGCGGGTCAGGGCGTCGATCACCGCGCGGACGGTCGGGCGGTCGTCGGCGTGCGGAAGGTGCGCGACGACGATGGCCCGGCGCAGCGGTTGTTCGAACGGCACGACGCGTACGCCGTCGGCCGGGGCGAAGACGCGCCCGAGGTCGCTGGCGAGCGTGACACCGAGGCCGGCGGCGACCATCGCCAGCGCGGTGGCCAGGCCGTCGACGTGGTGTCGCACGACGGGGTCGAAGCCCGCGCGGCGGCAGGCGCTGCGCACCGCCCGCCCGTAGTAGGTCCGCGGCCCCGAGATGATCCAGTGCTCGTGGGCCAGCTCGGCGAGGTCCACGCCGGGTTCGTACGGGCTGTCGGCCGGGGCGGCGAGGTGGATGCGGTCGAGGCCGAGCGGGACGACGGCGAGGTCGCCGGACCAGGGCTCGGGGGCGTCGGGGTAGTCGAGCAGGAGCGCGAGGTCGAGCTGGCCGTGGCGCAGGTCGGTGACGGCGTCGTCGGTGTCGATCTCGTAGCTGTCGAGGGTGATGCCCGGGTGGTGGGCGGCGAGGTCGGCGATCACGACCGGCAGCAGGGAGGCGGCCGCCGCGGCGAACACCCCGACCTCGAGGCGCGCCGTGAGGGTGTGACGCGCCTCCTCCACCGCCGCGCACGCGCGCTGCTCGGCGCCCAGCAGGACGTCGGCGTGCTCGGTGAGCACGCGCCCGACCGGGGTGAGCCGCACGCCGCGGCCGCGCCGCTCGAGCACCGGGGCGCCGACCTCCGCGCTCAGCGCCTCGAGCTGCTGCGACACCGCGGACGGCGAATAGTGCAGTGACGCCGCGGCCGCGTTGACCCCTCCCCGGCGGGCCACCTCGCGCAGCGTCCGCAGCCGGCGCAGCGACAGCTCCATGCAGAAGAGCTGAACACCTCTGTGCGACGACGTCCAGTGGACACGAATGATCCACCGACGGAGAGTGGGGACGTGAGCATCCCGGACGGCCGCCGTGTCCTGCCCGAGCCCGACGCCCGTCAGCACGTGGTGACCGCGTTGGGCGTCGACGAGCAGCAGGGCGCGTTCGACCCCGTCCGCCCGACCGCCGCGCCCGCCGGTGCTCCGAACGTCGTGCTCGTGGTGCTCGACGACCTCGGCTTCGGCAGCTCCAGCGCCTTCGGCGGCCCCTGCCGGATGCCGACCGCCGACCGTCTCGCCGCCGACGGCCTGCGGTACACGCGGTTCCACGTCACCGCGCTGTGCTCGCCGACCCGCCAGTCCCTGATGACCGGCCGCAACCACCACTCGGTCGGCATGGGTGCCACCACCGAGATGGCGACCTCCGCGCCCGGCTACACCGGCTTCCGTCCGCGCAGCGCGGCGACGCTCGCGCGCACGCTGCGGGGCAACGGCTACAGCACCGCCGCGTTCGGCAAGTGGCACCAGACCCCGCCAGCCGAGATCAGCCCGGTCGGCCCGTTCGACCGCTGGCCGACCGGCGAGGGGTTCGACCACTTCTACGGCTTCATGGCCTGCGAGATGAACCACTGGTACCCGCTGCTCTACCAGGGCACGACGCCCGTCGAGCCCACCCGGAGCCCCGAGGACGGCTACCACCTCTCCGAGGACCTGGTCGACCGCGCGATCGACTGGGTGCACACCCAGCGGACCATGACCCCCGACCGCCCGTTCTTCACCTACCTCGCCTTCGGGGCCTCGCACGCGCCGCTGCACGTCGCCCCGGGCTGGCAGGAGCGCTACCGCGGCGAGTTCGACGGCGGCTGGGACGAGCTGCGCGACAGGACCCTCAAGCAGCAGAAGGCGCTCGGGGTCGTGCCCGAGCACGCCGAGCTGTCCCCGTGGCCCGACGGCGTGCCGCACTGGGACGACCTCGACGACGACCGCCGGCGCCTCGGCGCCCGGTTCATGGAGACGTTCGCGGGGTTCACCGAGCACGCCGACACCCAGCTCGGGCGGTTCGTCGCCGAGCTCGAGGCGCTCGGCGAACTGGAGAACACGCTGTTCCTCTACCTGCTCGGCGACAACGGCGCCTCGGGCGAGGGCGGGATCGAGGGCACGCACGTCGAGCACCGCCTCGGGCACGGCGTGGTCGACGACCCCGCCGCCATGATCGGCCACCTCGACGAGATCGGGGGGCCGGCGAGCTACCCCATCGCCCCGGTGGGGTGGGCGCTGGCGATGAACACGCCCTACCGGTGGACCAAGCAGGTCGCCTCGCACTTCGGCGGCACCCGCGACGGGCTGGTCGTGCACTGGCCGCGGGGCATCACCGACGGCGGCGGCCTGCGCCACCAGTTCCACCACGTCATCGACGTGTTGCCCACGATCCTCGACTGCGCCGGTATCGCGCCGCCGACCAGCGTCGACGGCGTCGCGCAGCAGCCGATCGAGGGCACGAGCATGCGCTACACGTTCGGCGACCCGGACGCCCCCGACCGCCGCCGCACCCAGTACTTCGAGATGTGCGGCAACCGCGGCATCTACCACGAGGGCTGGACCGCGGTGACCCGGCACGGCATCCCGTGGGAGATGGTGCCGACGCGGCGCGGCGCGTTCCGCGAGGACGTCTGGGAGCTCTACGACACCACCGTCGACCCGAGCCAGGCCCACGACGTCGCCGCCGAGCACCCCGAGACGCTCGCCCGGCTGCGCGACCTGTTCCTCGTCGAGGCCGCGACGTACCAGGTCCTCCCCCTCGACGACCGGGTCACCGAGCGCGAGAACCCGCAGCTCGCGGGACGGCTCGACCTCGTCGGCGGCCGCACGTCGGTCACCTACCGGGGAGCGACGCGCCGGCTCATCGAGGAGACCACCCCGAACGTCAAGAACCGCTCCCATGCGGTGGTGGCGGACATCGAGACGCCGGGTGACGGCGTGATCGTCGCCCAGGGCGGGCGGTTCGGGGGCTGGGCGCTCTACGTCCTCGACGGTCGCGCCTGCTACGTCTACAACTACTTCGGGCTGCGCCGGCACACGATCCACGCCGACCACGCGATGGACGCCGGCCGCCACGAGGTGCGGATGGACTTCGGGTACGAGTACGACGAGGCCGGGGGCGGCGTGGGCCGGGGCGGCGTCGCGACGCTGCGGGTCGACGGGCGCGAGGTCGGTGCGGTGCGGGTCGACGCGACGATCCCGTACTACTTCTCCTTCGACGAGACCTTCGACGTCGGCGTCGACCTCGGGACCCCGGTCACCGACGACTACCCCGCGCGCGCCAACGCGTTCACCGGCCGGGTCCGCACGGTGCGCGTCGACCTCGCGCCGGCGGCCCCGGAGCAGGATCCCCAGGGGCTGCACCGTCGGGTCATGGCGTCACAGTGACTCCCCGGCGCACTCCCCGGCGCACCGGAAACCCAGGTTCCCCGAGCTCGACTCCGGGGTGTTCGAGGTGCGCGCCGCGACCCGGTAGCGGTTGCAGTACGAGTCGTGGCACAGGTACGAGCCGCCGCGCATGACGCGTGCGGTGCCGTGCGTCGGGCCGACCGGATCCTGGTCCGGTGAGCGGCCGTACCAGTCGGCGGCGAACCAGTCGGCACACCATTCCCAGACGTTGCCGACGGCCTGCCACAGCCCGTACCCGCCGGGCCGGTAGGTCTTGACCGGCGCCGTGGTCAGGTAGCCGTCCTCGCGGGTGTTCTCGGTGGGGAAGCGGCCCTGCCAGATGTTGAGCGACCACCGCTTCGGCCCACGATCGGGAACCAGCGTGTCGCCCCACGGGAACCGTGCGCCCTCGAGCCCGCCGCGGGCGGCGTACTCCCACTCCGCCTCGGTCGGCAGGCGCCTGCCGGCCCACGCGCAGTAGGCGGCCGCGTCGTTCCACGACACGTGCACCACGGGGTGGTTCGCGCGGTCGCCGATCGACGACCCGGGCCCCTCGGGCCGCCGCCAGCAGGCATCCCGCACATCGAGCCACCAGCCGGCGCCCTCCACGCTGCCCAGGACGTCGGACCGGTCGCCGGTGAAGGCGAGGTGGAACACGGCCGAGGAGCCCCAGCGCTCGGCGTCGGTGACGAAGTCGGTCTCCTTGACGAACCGCGCGAACGCCGCGTTCGTGACCGTGGTGGCGTCCATCGCGAACGGCGACACGGTCACCCGGTGCAGCGGGCGCTCGCCGTCGGCGGGGTCGCCGTCGCCGAGGTGGTCGCCCATGACGAACGAGCCCCCGGGGATCGGCACCTGGCCGCGAGCCATCAGACCGACGTCCACTCGGTGACGTCCCCCGGCGGCACCGCCACCCACGTGACGTGCTTGCCGTCGCGGCCGTCGCCCGACGAGTGCCCCCGCAGCCGCCGGCCCACCCACGGGATCACGTGCTCGCGGTAGTAGCGCAGCTCGTCGAGCGGGCTGCGACGCGCGGGGTCCACGGCGCCCACGGCGCCCACGGTGGGCGCCGGCCCCTCCCCCAGCGCCGCGAGGATCAGCCCGGCGACCCGCCGGTGCCCCGCCGGGCCCAGGTGCAGTCGGTCGGCCGACCAGTAGCCGGGCCGGCGGATCTCGGTGTCGTGGAAGACGTCGACGAAGTCGGTCCCGTACCGCGTCGCGAGCTCGGCGATCCCCGCGGTGAGGGCCACGCCGCGCCGGTGCACGACCCCGCCGAGCGGGAGGCGCGCCGACGGGTCGGCCCCCGAGATCAGCACGATGCGCACGCCGGCGTCGGCGCAGCGCCGCACGGCCCGCTCGGTGAGCGCGACCAGGTCGGCGGCCTCGATGTGCCGGCGCAGCATGTCGTTGCCGCCCCCGTTGAGGGTCAGCAACGTCGGCGCCGGGTCGAGGGCCAGCGCGGCGTCGAGCTGCTCGGTGACGATCGGCGCGAGCAGGCGCCCGCGCACGGCCAGGTTCGCGTACCCGACGGGCTCGCCCCGCGTCCGCGCCAGCCCGGCTGCCACGAGGTCCGCCCAGCCCCGGGTCGAGCCGTCCGGCTGCTCGTCGCCCACGCCCTCGGTGAAGCTGTCGCCGATCGCCGCGTAGTGCACGGGATCGTTTCTACGTGCCCGGCCGTCGGCGGGCCACCGCGACGATCTCCCGGACGGCCATGAGCAGCGCGAACGCGCCGAACACCAGCCCGAGCACCTCGGTGTCCAGGGCGAGCCCGAGCAGGGCGCCGGTGACCACGCCCGGCACGGAGGCCAGCCCGAGCAGCCAGCCCCACCGGCCGGACGCGGTGCCCTGGCGGACGTGCACCCAGGAACCGACCACCGAGTTCGGGATGAACATCAGCAGCGAGGTCCCGGCCGCGACGTGCAGCTCGACCCCGAACAGGAGCACCATCGCCGGCACGGCGAGCAGCCCGCCACCCAGCCCCATGGCCCCCGCCCAGGCCCCGACCACGAGGCCGACCACGACCGCCGTCGGCACGAGGAACCACGGGTCGGCGCCCAGCCCGGGGGACACGAGCGCGCGGGTGAACAGCGGCGGGCCGACGGCGTCGATCGCGAACTTGATGGCGGTGAGCACCAGGATCGCGATCAGCAGCACGCGCAGCACGGTCTCGCTGCTGCGGGCGAGCAGCCACGGGCCGAGGATCCCGCCGAGCATCCCGCCGATCATCATCGGGATCCCGACGCGCAGGTCGATCGCCCCGCCGCCGACGGCGTACGCGGCGACCCCGGCCACGCAGAGCGCGATCTGCGCGATCGTCGAGGTGCCGTGCACGCGGGCCCGGCTCATCGACGTGAAGCGGTCGAGCGCCGGGACGTAGAGCACGCCGGCGCCGCCGCCGATCAGGCCGCCGACCACACCCCCGACCGCGCCGATGGTCGCGATCCCGATGGTCGAGCCCCGCTCCGTCGCCCGATCCGTTGCTCTCACCCGGAGGAGGTTGCCCTACTCCGCGGGGCTGAGCGGGTCGGCGCGGGTCGGCGCGGGTCGGCGCGGGTCGGCGCGGGTCGGCGCGGGTCGGCGTCGAGGAACCCCGGCACTGACGACGCGTGCCAGGTCCTCGCACCGCCCGCCGGGTGACCGTTTGCCGGGCGCCGCGGATCGGGCAACGCGCAGCGGTGAACGTCGACGGCTCCACCATCGAGGGCTGCCCCAAGCGCATGGTGTTCGGGCCCTGCGGCGGGGTCCGCCGCGGCGGCGGCTGCGAGCTCGACGCCGCGCTCGCCTGCCCCTGGGCCGACGCCCGCGACCCGGCGCCGGTGCGCACCTGGCCCGACGCGGCCGTGGCGGCACGGCGGTCGACGGCACCCGACGGGCTCCTCGCGCGGTCGCGGGAGGCACCGGTGGTGCTCACCGACCTCAGCGTGCCCTCGTTCGACCTCGAGGCCCTGACGGCGGCCGCGGAGATCGTCGGCCGGGTGTCGGACGCGGTGCTCTCCGGCGACATCCACCACCAGCCGACCTTCCCCCCGACGTTCGTGGCCGCGCAGCTGCGGGCGGTCGGCGCGCACCCGTGGATGACCCTGACCTGCCGGGACCGCAACCGCGTCGTGCTCGAGCAGGAGCTCGCCGGGCTGGCCGCGCTCGGCGTCGAGGGGGCGCTGTGCGTCACCGGCGACATCCGGGGTCCCGACGTCCGGCCCGGGGTCACGCAGGTCTTCGACCTCGACGCCACCCGTCTGACCCACCTCGCCGCGACCACCGGGCTCGCCGCGACGGTCGCGATCACGCCGTCCGCGCCGCCCCGCGAGGCCCGGGTCCGGGTCCTCGCCGAGAAGCAGCGGGCGGGCGCCTCGCTCGCGGTGTCCAACCACGTCGCCGAGCCCGCCCAGCTCGACGGCTTCCTGCGCGACGCCCGCCGTCACGGCGCCGACCTGCCGGTGCTCGGCGCGGTGGCCGTGTTCACCGACGAGGCGACGGCCGACGCGCTGCTCGCCTTCCCGGGGCTCGCGATGGATCCCGCCCGGGTCGCGGCGGTCCTCGACTCCCCCGACCCCGTCGCGGCCGGCATCGACGCCGCCGTCGACGAGGCCGAGGCGCTGCTCGCGGTACCCGGTGTCGTCGGGGTCAACCTGTCCGGCCGGGCGTCCTCGGCCGGTCACGTCGCGGCCGCCGAGGTGCAGGCCGAGATCGCGCGGCGCGTCCGGAAGGCGGTTCGGTGAGCGAGACGACGGGCGAGACGACCCCGATGGTGGCCGAGTTCGACACGGTCGCCGCGTGGACCGAGCAGGCGGTCGCCGAGCTGGGCCGGTCCCACGCCATCCCGGCGGCCTGCCGCGGCAGCGGGTCGCCGCCGGAGCTCGCCTGGCTCGCCGAGGGCCTCGGCCTCTCCGGCGACGACCCGTTCCTGGACGCGGGCGCGGGGCTCGGCGGGCCCGCCGCCTGGCTGACCGGCTACCTGCACGACCGGTGGCGCGGCGCCGCCCTGCTCGCCGAGCCCATGATCCACGCCGCCGCGGCGGCCCGGCGGCTCTTCGACCTGCCCAGCCTGGCCGCCTGGTCCCAGGACCTCCCGCTGCCCGACCGGTCCCTGGCGGCGGCGTGGCTGCTCGGGGTGCTGTGCACGACGCCGGACAAGCGGGAGGTGCTCGCCGAGCTGCACCGCGTGCTGCGCCCGGGGGGCCGGCTGGGCCTGCTGGTCCTCGTCGCCGACCGTCCCCTCTCCGAGTCCCCCGCGGGCAACGACTTCCCCACCCGCGACTCGCTGCGCGCCGACCTGGCCGCCACCGGTTTCCGGATCGACGACGAGGTCGACGGCGCGATGCTGCCCGGCGCGCCGGAGGACTGGGTCGCGCGCGCCGACGCGGTCGAGGAGGTCGTGCGCCGCGACCACGACGACCACCCGCAGTGGCGGCAGGCGCGGGACCAGGAGGACGTCCTGGGCCGGCTGATGGAACGCGGCGACGTCGCGACCGTGCTGCTGCACGCCACCGCGATCTGCACCTGACGAGCCGATCTTGACCCGGGGTCGCGGGCATCACGACGATGGCGGCGCCGACGTCGAACCCCGAGGAGCGCGCTCATGATCGTCATCAACCTCATCATGAAGATCCGCCCGGAGAAGATGGGCGAGTGGCTGGCGCTCGCCGACTCCTACGCCCGGGACGTCAACGCCGAGCCGGGCTGCCTGCACTTCAAGTTCTCCCGCAGCCTGACCGACGAGAACGAGTTCATCTGCATCGAGGGCTTCAAGGACGCCGAGGCGGGCGCGACCCACGTGGCGCAGCCGCACGTGAAGAACTTCTTCGACCGCGCCCCCGACCTCGTCTCGGCGCAGCCGCAGATCCTCTACATCGACACCCCGCACGACGGCTTCGGCCCGATGGGGGAGATCCAGCCGCGCTGACCCGCGCCGGAGATCCTCTCGACGCCCACCGCGTTGAGACGATGTGCGAGCGCCTTGTACGCTCCCGTCGGGTCAACCAGTCGCCCTCGTGCTGTACGGCGCGTGCCGCCGGATCGTCGGCGCTGGACACCCCCGAAGGGCGCTGCCCCCATGACCTCGGACGGCCTGCGGGCCCACGAGAACGACCTCCTCGTGGCGCTGCGCGCGGCCTCGCAGGACCTGATCGGCAAGCGCAGCATCCGCGACCGGGAGGCGCTGCTCTCTCAGCTCGTCGTCTCGGCGGTGAGCCTCGTCCGGCCCGCTGTCGGCGGCGGGATCTCCCGGACGTCGGACCGTGACGTGCGCTCCGGTCACGCGACCCACCCCGCCGTCGAGGAGCTCGACGCGCTCCAGAGCCGCCTCGACGAGGGCCCGTGCATCGAGGCCGCGGATCGTCCGCCCGAGAACGGCGTGATGCTGGCCCGGGACCTCGAGGGCCCCGACGCCGAGCGCTGGCCCCGGTTCGCGCCGCGGGCGGTCGAGGCCGGGTTCCGCTCGATGCTCTCGCTGTCCCTCAGCGCACCACGGGACGGCTCCCGGGCGGCGCTCAACCTGTACGCCGCCACGACCGACGGGTTCGACTCCACCGCGATCATCACCGGGGGGCTCTTCGCCGCCCAGGCGGCCGCGCTGCTCTACGGCGCCGACCACGCCCACGACCTCGGGGTCGCCCTCGCGAGCCGGGACGTGATCGGACAGGCCAAGGGCATCCTCGTGGAGCGCTTCGCCGTCGACGGCGACGAGGCGTTCGCGATGCTGGTCCGGTCGTCGCAGGACACGAACCTCAAGCTGAACGACGTGGCCCGCTGGCTCGTCGAGGAGACCGAGCGCCACGGGCAGGACGGACAGTCCGACGCAGCGCGTCGGTAGACAATCAGCGCACGGCTTGTACCGTGGACGACTCAGGCCGACGCTCCGTCCTGCCCTCCGACCGCCGACCGCTGAGGACCCGGCATGTACGACCCCGACCACGAGCGGCTGGTGAAATCGCTGCGCACCGCCGCCGAGCAGCTCACCGAGAACCGCAGCATCCGCGACCTCGAGACGACGCTCGGCAAGCTGGTCCACGCCGCGGTCGACACCATCCCCGGGGCCGACGGCGGCGGCATCACACGGACCGAGCAGGGCACGGTGCGCTCCAGCCACGCCACGGACGACCAGGTGTACGCGCTCGATCAGCTGCAGTCCGAGCTCGGCCAGGGCCCCTGCATCACCGCTGCCGACGATCCGCCCGAGGACGGCATCGTCATCGCCGAGGATCTCGCGGGCGCGGACGGGGAACGCTGGCCCGCGTTCTCGCCGCGGTGCGTGCAGACCGGCTACCGCTCGATGCTGTCGGTGCAACTGTCCCTGAACGGTCGTCGGCGCTCGGCACTGAACCTGTACAGCCCGCACCCGGGCACGTTCGACGCCTCGGCCGAGCTGACCGCCGGCCTGTTCGGAGTCCAGGCGGCGACACTGCTCCACGGCGCCGACCACGCCGCCGACCTCGGCCGTGCGCTGGCGAGCCGGGACGTGATCGGGCAGGCCAAGGGCATCCTCATGGAACGCTTCACCGTCGACGACGACGAGGCGTTCCAGATGCTGGTCGAGTCCTCCCAGGACACGAACGTCAAGCTCGTCGACGTCGCCGAGTGGCTCACCGGTGAGGCCCGGACCCGGCGCGCCGAGGCGGGGCCCCGCGCGCGCCGCTCCTGACCGTCGGGGCGTGCGCCCGACCCCACCCGCGGTGCGGCGCGCCTCGGTCAGCTCGAGGGATCGGCCTGAGCCCGCGCCGCCAGCGCCGCCAGCGGCGCACCCGACACGCGGTAGACGACCCACTCGTCCATCGCCTCGGCGCCCAGCGACCGGTAGAACTCGATCGCCGGGGTGTTCCAGTCGAGCACCCACCACTGCAGCCGGGAGTACCCCTGCCGCTCGCACTCGGCGGCGAGCTCGACCAGCAGGGCCTTCCCGTGACCGCCGCCGCGCCGGTCGGCGCGGACGATCAGGTCCTCGAGGTGGATCCCGTGCACGCCGTCCCACGTCGAGTAGTTGAGGAACCAGAGCGCGCAGCCGACGACCTCGCCGTCCTGCTCGGCGACGTGCCCGAACAGGTGCGGATGCTCGCCGAACAGCGCCGTCGCGAGCTGATCGGGCGCGAGCCGGCACTGGTCGGCGGCCTTCTCGTAGCGGGCCAGGTCGTGCACCAGCGCGGTGACCGTCGGAACGTCGGCAGGGGCGATCCGTCGCACGCTCACGGGCGGCAATCTACGGCCCGACACGGTGCGCTCAGATGTCGACAACCGTCGACCGGTGCTACGGTCCCGGGGTGGACCCGAAGGAGGACCTCGCGTTCGACGCCCTCTCCGACCGGGTGCGGCGGCGAATCCTCAGCGTGCTGGGCGAGGAGGGTGAGCTCTCGGTCAACCGGCTCGCCGAGCGCGTCGGCACGGTCGGGCGCACCACCGTGTCCAGCCATCTGCGGCTCCTGCGCACGTCGGGGATCGTGCGGGAGCGTCGCGAGGGTCGGAATCGCTACTATTCGCTCGACACCGACGGCGCCGTGCGCGACGCCTTCGTGTACCTGCAATCGATCATGCGGCAGGCCGTCGACGACATCGACGACGCCCCGGCCCCCGCCTCGAACGCAGAGCCGGGGGAGCGCGAGCGCGACACCGGCTAGAAGCGGAGCCGGACCTCGATGCACACGACCGTGGCGGCCGAGCGGACGGTGGCCCTCGCTCCGCCCGAGGCGTTCGCGCTGTTCGGGTCGGCCCGCGGCGAGGGATGGCTGTTCGGTGCGCGCTGCGACAGCGTCACGCCCGGCGCGGTCGTGTCGATGCGGCTGCCGCTGGACGAGCGGGGCGGCATGCGGGGTGTCGACGTCCTCGGCCGGATCACGCGCGTCGTTCCGGCGGCGGCCGTCGAGATCGAGCACACCCAGCCCTGGCGCGGGCGGCTGAGCCTGCGGTTCGCGCCCGCCGGTTCCCGCGGCACCCGGGTCCAGGTGCGGGCGAGCGTGCCCCCGGAGGGCGTGGAGTGGCTGCTGCACCGCCGCGGCATGCCGCTGCCCGAGCCGCCGGACGACGGCGCGGTGCGCCTCGGGGCGATCACCACCGCGTCCGGTCCGGGCGCGGTCTACTCGATGTCCGCCGAGCTCATGGCGCGGCTCGCCGTCGACGAGATCAACGCCGACGGCGGCGTGGCGGGACGCCGCGTGCAGCTCCTCACCGCCGACGACGCCACCGACGCCGAGCAGGCGGGCATCGAGGCCGAGCGGATGGTGCGGCTGGGGTGCCGGGCGGTGTTCGTCAACGCCACCTCGGCGAGCTTCGACGCGGTGCGCCGGGTGCTCGACGGGCGCGGCGTGCTCGTCGTCCACACCGTCATCAACGAGGGCGGGGGCGACTCCCCCACCGCCGTGCGCTTCGGGGAACGCCCGCAGGCGCAGGTCGACGCGCTCGTCGCGCCGGCGATGCGCCGCGCCGACGCCCGGCGCTGGTTCCTCGTCGGGCAGAGCTACGTGTGGTCCCACGGTGCCCACGCGTCCGCGCGACGGGCGGTGGCCGAGGCCGGCGGCCACGTCGCGGGCGAGGCGCTCACGCCGCTGGGCACCACGGACTTCACCGACACCATCGAGCGCATCCGGCACTCCGGCGCCGACCTCGTCCTGAGCTCGCTCGTCGGGGCCGACGAGGTCGCGTTCGAGCGCGAGAGCGAGGCCGCGGGACTGCGCCGGTCGGTCCGCACGGTCTCGCTGGTGCTCGAAGAGTCCACGCTCGCCCACATCGGCCCGCGTGCGGCCACCGGCCTGCAGACCGCCCTGGGCTACTTCGAGGACAACCCGCTCGCCGGCAACGACGGCCTGCTCGCGCGCTACCGCGAGGCGTACGGCTCCTGGGCGCCGCCGGTCACGGCGCTCTCGGAACCGATCTACGAGGCCATCCACCGCTACGCCCGCGTGCTGCACACCGACCCCGAGGGACGCGCGGCCGACCACGGTGTCGCCCTCACCCGGCGGATCCCCGCCCCGCGCGACGACACCGTCGGCTCCCGCGACCTCGTCGCCCCGCGCCTCTACGTCGCCGAAGTCGGGCCGGGAGGGCTGGAGATCGTCGACGCGGTCGCCGGGCACTGACCCGCGCGACCACGCATGAACCGTTCGTCACGGGATCGAAACACGTGGATACGTCGCTGAGTGTTGACGTGTTTTACCCGGCGTTCCTACGGTCGTGCTCCGTCACCCGGACCGACCCGAGGAGCTCCCCCATGACGCTGCCCGTCCCCGACCACGACGCCCTCGCGGGCGTGGCCGCGGGCTACCGCCTCGGCCTGACGCCGGAGAAGATCGACGAGTTCCTCCCGGCCGTCACCGGGCTGCTCGGCTCGTGGGACGCCGTCGCGGAGCTCTATGCGGCCGACGCCCCGGCGGTGCCGGAGCGCGCCTGGACCCGCCCCGAGCCCGCGGAGAACCCGTACAACGCGTGGTACGCGCAGACGTCGATCACCGGGGCCGAGGACGGCCCGCTCGCCGGGCGCACCGTCGCGATCAAGGACAACACCGCCGTCGCGGGCGTCCCGATGACCAACGGCTCGGCGACCGTGGAGGGCTACGTCCCGGCGACCGACGCCACGATCGTCACGCGCCTGCTCGCCGCCGGCGCCACGATCGCGGGCAAGGCGGTGTGCGAGGACCTCTGCTTCGCGGGCGCCTCGATCACCGCCGCGAGCGGCGACGTCGAGAACCCCTGGGACACCACTCGCAGCGCGGGCGGCTCCTCCAGCGGGAGCGGCGCGCTGGTCGCGGGCGGCGTCGTCGACATGGCGACCGGTGGCGACCAGGGCGGCTCGATCCGCATCCCGGCGGCGAACTGCGGGCTCGTCGGGCACAAGCCGACCTGGGGCCTCGTGCCCTACACCGGCGCGTTCCCCATCGAGTACACCGTCGACCACGTCGGCCCGATGACCCGGACGGTCTCGGACGCGGCGCTGATGCTCTCGGTGATCGCCGGCCCCGACGGCCACGACCCGCGCCAGCCGCGTGACCTCGTGCCCCAGGACTATCTCGTCGCGCTGGGCGCCGGCGCCGAAGGGCTGAAGGTCGGCGTCCTGCGCGAGGGCTTCGGTCTGCCCGAGTCCGAGCCCGCCGTCGACGACACCGTGCGCGCGGCGGTCGACACCCTCGCCGGGGCGGGCCTCGCGGTCTCGGAGGTGTCGGTGCCCTGGCACCGGCACGGGCCGAAGATCTGGGACGTCGTCGCCACCGAGGGCGCCGCCGCCCAGATGATCGACACCTACGGGTACGGCCTGAACCGGAAGGGCCTCTACGACCCGGAGGTCATGGACCACTACGGCGCCCGGTGGACCGAGGACGGCAGTCGCTTCGCCGACACGGTCAAGCTGGTGCTGCTCGCCGGGAAGTACGGACTCGGCACCACCCACGGCCGGCACTACGCGATGGCCCAGAACCTGGCGCCGAAGCTCGCCGCCGCCTACGACGCCGCGCTGGCCGACGTCGACGTGCTGGTGCTGCCGACGCTGCCGATGCGCGCGACCGTGCGGCCCGACCGCGCCTCGGCGTCGACCACCGAGGTCCTCGGTCGCGCGCTCGAGATGCTCGCCAACACCGCCCCGTTCGACGTCACCGGCCACCCCGCCTGCTCGGTGCCCGCGGGCCTCGCCGACGGCCTGCCCGTCGGGATGATGATCGTCGGCCGGCCGTTCGACGACGCAGGAGTGCTGCGCGTCGCCCACGCCCTCGAGCAGACCGTCGGCGGCTTCCCCTCCCCCGCCGCGGTCTCCGTTCCGGCCTAGACCCTCCCGAAAGGATCCCCATGGACGGCATCCACGACCTCGGCGGCAAGCAGGGCCACGGCCCGGTGACCCACCCCGACGACGAGCCGGTGTTCGGCTCGGAGTGGGAGAAGTCGGTGCTGACGATGTTTCCGGCGATGGCCATGGCCGGCGCGTTCAACCTGGACAGCTTCCGCTCCGGGATGGAGCAGATCCCGGCCGCCGAGTACCTGACCTCGCGCTACTACGAGCACTGGATGCATTCGATGGTGCTCCACGGCACCGCCGCCGGGATCTTCGACCTCGACGACCTCGAGCAGCGCACGCAGCACTACCTCGCCCACCCCGACAAGGAGGCACCCAAGGCGTCGAAGCCCGAGCTGGTCGACGCGCTCAAGGGGCTCATCAGCGGCGGGGACGACTACCGCCGCGAGGTCGAGGCCGCGCCGAGGTTCGCGGTCGGCGACACGGTGCGTGTGCGCCCCGACGCGTCGACCACCCACACCCGGCGGGCCTCCTACGTCCGCGGGCACGCCGGCGTGATCACCCACGCGCACGGCGCCTACGTCTACCCCGACACCCACGCCACCGGTGAGGGCGAGAACCCCGAGCACCTCTACACCGTGCGCTTCACCGCCGAGGAGCTCTGGGGCTCCGAGGCCGGCAGCACGAACACGGTCGTGCACATCGACCTGTGGGAGCCGTACCTCACCAACCCCGACGCGAGCTGAAGGGACCCCGCACGGCCATGACGATGTCTGCCGAGCACAAGATCCACCCCGTCGAGGGCCTGACGAAGCACAGCGACGCGGAGCTCGCGGCGCGCGCGAAGGCCATGGAGGCGATCCTCGTCGAGAAGGGCCTCATCGGGTCCGACGCGATCGACTACATGTCCTCGGTCTACGAGAACGAGGTCGGCCCGCAGATCGGCGCCTCGATCGTCGCCAAGGCCTGGACCGACCCGGAGTTCAAGGCGCGCCTGCTCGCCGACGCCACCGAGGCCTGCCGGGAGCTGGGCTTCGGGGGCATGCAGGGCGAGGAGATGACCGTCCTCGAGAACACCCCGGACGTCCACCACATGGTCGTCTGCACCCTGTGCTCCTGCTACCCGTGGCCGGTCCTCGGGCTGCCGCCGAACTGGTACAAGTACCCCGCCTACCGCTCGCGTGCCGTCCGCGACCCCCGCGGCGTCATGAAGGAGTTCGGCCTCGACCTCCCCGACAGCGTCGAGATCCGCGTCTGGGACTCCAGCGCCGAGCTGCGCTACTGGGTGCTCCCGATGCGCCCCGAGGGCACCGACGGCTGGACCGAGGAGCAGCTCGCCGAGCTGGTCACCCGCGACGCGCTGATCGGTGTCGGCGACGTGCAGAAGCCCGCCACGACTTCTGCGGGGGCCTGAACGTGCAGACGATGAACGAACGTCCCGCGCCGGAGACCAAGCCGCGCGTCGACTCCCTGGTCGACGTGCTGCCGAGGGGCGACCGGATCCCCCGCAACGACGGCGAGATGGCGTTCGACAAAGCCTGGGAGATCCGCGCGTTCGCGATGACCGTTGCGCTGCACGAGGAGCTGGGGTTCCCCTGGGAGGACTTCCAGGCCGAGCTCGTCGCCGCGATCCTGCGCTGGGAGGCCACGCAGGTGGACCTGTCGGGGTGGAGCTACTACGAGCGGTGGCTGGCCGCCCTCGGCGAGCTCGCCCGGAGCAAGGGCTGGCTGACCGACGACGAGCTCGCATCCCGCACACAGGAGATCCTCGACCAGCCGCCGACGACCGACCACCACCACGCGGTGCTGGAGCCGGTGGCCGTGGTGCCGGGCACGTGAACGTCACACCGATCACGGGCGACGACGTGGCCGCGGCCGCGGTCCTCGCCGGGCTCCCGCTCGGCGAGGACCGCGTCGCGGCGGTCGCCGAGCTGCTCGGCGCGTGGGTGCCGGCCGCGAACGCGCTCAGCGCGCGGATGCAGGCCGAGGAGGTGCGGGACCTGGCGCCCGCGACGGTGTACGGGCAGGTCGGCCGATGAGCGAGCTGCTGGACCGCACCCTGACCGACTCGGCCGACCTCATCGCCGCGCGGGAGCTCTCGCCGGTGGCGCTGATGGAGGCGACCCTCGAGCGGATCGCGGCGATCGAGGGGACGCACGCCTACATCTCGGTGGCCGGGGACCAGGCCCTCGAGGTCGCCCGGGCCAGCCGGACGATGATCGACGCGGGCCACCGTATCGGCCCGCTGCACGGCGTACCGATCGCGCTCAAGGACAACATCGACGTCGCGGGCGAGATCACCACGGCGGGCAGCAAGGTGCTCGCCGACCACCGCCCCGCCGCCGACGCCGCGGTCGTGCGCCGGCTCCGCGCGGCGGGCGCGATCATCGTCGGCAAGACGAACATGCACGAGTTCGCCTGGGGTGGGACCTCGGCGAACCCGCACCACGGGTTCGTCACCAACCCCTGGGACACCTCACGGATGCCGGGCGGCTCGAGTGGCGGTTCCGGCGTCGCCGTCGCCACGCGCGCCTGCGCCGCCGCGCTCGGCACCGACACCGGCGGGTCGGTGCGGCTGCCCTCGGCGCTCAACGGCGTCACGGGCCTGCGGCCGACGATCGGCCGGGTCAGCAACGCGGGCGTCGTGCCGCTGGCGTGGAGCATGGACACCGTCGGCCCGATGGCGCGGACGGCCGCCGACTGCGCGCTGCTGCTCTCCGTGCTCGCGGGCTTCGACCCCGACGACGCCGGCTCGGTCGACCGCCCCACCGCCGACGACGCCGGGGAGCTCGCCCGCGGGGTCGACGGGATGCGCCTCGGGATCATCGAGGGCTACTCGCTGCACCACCTCCAGCCCGCGGTGGACAAGGCGGTGCGGGAGGCCCTCGGAGTGTTCTCCTCGCTCGGCGCACGCGCAGTCGACGTCGTCGTCGACGACATCGAGGGCAACATCTCCGCGCAGCTCACCGTCGAGGCGGCCGAGCCGAGCACCTACCACCAGCGCTGGCTGCGGGAGCGTCCCGACGACTACGGCGAGGACGTGCGCCTGCTGCTCGAGGCGGGCGAGCTGCTGCTGGCCACCCAGTACCTGCAGGCCCAGCGCTACCGGGCGCTCCTGCGCCGCCGGACGCTGGCGGCGCTCGCGCACGCCGACGTGCTCGTGTGCCCGACGCTGCCGTTCACGGCCACGCCACTGGGCGAGGTCACCGTGGAGATCGATCCGGGCGCCCGGGAGGACATGCTCTCGGCGATCATGCAGTTCACCGGGCTGCCGTCGCTGACCGGCCTCCCGGCGATCAGCGTGCCGTGCGGGTTCGACCCCGACGGTCTCCCGGTCGGCCTGCAGCTCATCGGACGGCCGTTCGAGGAAGCGACGCTGCTGCGCGCGGCGGCCGCCTTCCAGGGCGCGACCGCGTTCCACGAGCAGGTCCCGCCGCTGGTCGGCTGATTCCCTCCACGCCGTCGGACCGGTAAGCAGGACCGACAGCGCGGAGGGGGGGCCATCGTGTTCACGACACGCCGGGTTCTCGCCGTGGTCCTGGGGCTCGGTCTCACCGTGGAGGCCGTCCACCAGATCTCCGCCCACGGGACCGGCGGCCGCGCCACCGACCTGCCGATCGTCGACGACTGGCTGCACTCCGCACTCATCCTCGCCGCCGCCGGCTTCTGCGCCTGGGGCTCCCGCCTCCGGCGTCCGGGCCCGGCCCGCGCCGCGTGGTGGTGCTTCGCCGCCGCGCTGCTGGTCTTCGCCGCCGCCGAGATCACGTGGAGCGTGCTCTACTCCGGTGGCGGCGACGTGCCGACGCCGAACCCCACCGACCCGCTCTACCTCGCGACGTACCCGCTGTTCATGGCCGGTCTCGTGTGCATGGTGCGCGCCCGGGTGATGGACGTGCCCTGGCACCGCTGGCTCGACGGCTTCGTGCTCGTCCTCATCGTGGCGACCCCGGGCGTCCTGGTGGTGATCGTGCCGGTGGCCGCGAGCGCGCCGATCGATCCCCTGGGCCAGGTCATCACCGTCGCCTACCCCCTCGGCGACATCCTGTTGCTCGGCGGGCTGCTCGGCACCCTGCCGCTGATGTCCTGGCGCCTGCACGGCAGCTGGCCGTGGGTCGGTCTCGGGCTGATCTGCCTCACCGTCGCCGACTCCGCCTACAGCCTCACCGCGACCGACGTGGTGTCCCACGACGGGCCCTACGACTTCCTGTGGAGCGCGGGCGCGCTCGCGTTCGCCGTCGGCGCGACCCGACCGCCGTCGGGAGCCCACCCGTCGCGGGAGATCACCGGGTTCCCCGCGATCCTGCTGCCGCTCGGTGCCCAGGTGGTGGCCCTCGCGACCCAGGTCTACGGCTGGTACCGCCCGTTGCCACCGGTCGAAAGGCTGCTGACCATCGCCGTCCTCGCGGTCGGCATCGCCCAGATCATCGTCTCCCGGCCGCGTCCCACCGTGCCCGAGCCCGACCCGGAGCCCGAGCCGGTCGTCCCCTCCCCGTGACCACCACGATGCGTGTACCCGGAGCGCCGGGGCCTGCTGCTGGAGGACGACGCGCCGACGAGACCGTGACGGGGGGGCTCGTGCGGTGGGTACGCACGCTGCGTCCGGAGATCGACGCAGTCGGTGGACGCTGAACGAAGGACACGGGTGAGCTGCCCGGGTGATGGGCACCCGACCGGTGTGGACCCTCGGGAGGGAGAGAGCGGGCGATGACCGTCTCCCACGGAGCCGTCCAGCGCCACCGGGTGCACACCACCGACCCGGACGAGGCCGTCGAGCACCAGCAGGCGTACACACGCTTCCGCACCGGCCCGATCCGGTGCGAGGGCTTCGAGTTCACCCTGGAGACGGCGTCGGTCGAGACGATGAGCGTCGGCCACATGCGCCACGCCGCCCGGATGGAGGCGCAGGCCGAACCCACCACCGCGCTCATCGCGGTCGAGGCCCTCGACGGACAGGTCGACGTGCGTGAGGGGCGCGGTCACGAGGCCGCGACCGGCGTCGTCCTGGCCCCGCACTGGGCGCGCTACGCCTCCCGCTGGGCCGGCTACCTGCGGGTGACGTCCCTCGACCTCGGCGAGGTCGCACGGGTCGGTGCCGAGCAGAGCGGCCTCCATGCCCACGACGTCCGGTTCGACACGATGACCCCGCGCTCGACCGGCCACGCCCGCTACTGGGCGCGGCTCGTCGACCACGTCGACCGCGACCTGCTCGCGCACGACGACCTGATGGCGCTCCCGCTGCTGCGCCAGGAGGCCGTGCACCGGCTCGTCGCCGGTGCGCTCGTCGTGTTCCCGAACAGCACCCTCGCCCCGGCACCCACCGGTCGGGACTCCGGCGAGCCCGCGACGGTGCGGCGGGCGATGGCGTACATCGACGCCCACGCCGACGAGGACATCACCGTCACCGAGGTCGCCGACGCCGCCCGGATGGGCCCGCGCGGCCTGCAGGCGGCGTTCCGCCGGCACCGCGGCGAGACGCCGCTGGCGTACCTGCGCCAGGTGCGCATGGAGCGCGCGCACCGCGACCTGCTGGCCGCCGACCCCGCCGGCGCCGTCACCGTCGCCGACGTGGCCGCCCGGTGGGGCTTCTCGAACGCGGGCCGGTTCTCGGCCGCCTACCGCCAGGCCTACGGGTGCTCGCCGCGGGAGACGTTGGGCCGGTAGGCCTCACCCCGCGGCGGTGATCCGCCGAGCACCGTCACGCCGCACGCTCGCGCGACGACGCCGGCCGCGTCGTCGGGGACGGCCTGGCCTCGCCACGCGACGTGCTGGTCGGGGCGGACGAGGAGGAGGTCGTCCGCCCCGGGTCGGTGGAGCACCCGCAGGTCCACCCCCCGGTCACCTGCGGCGATGGCGAACGCCGTGGCGTCGGCCCCCGGGGGCACCACCAGCGTCAGCTCGGGGCCGAGGTCGTCGTAGAGCGAGTGACCGGGGGCGAGCCAGGCGTGCGGCAGGCGGTCGCCGGCCCCCTCGGCGATCACCGGTGAGCGGTCGTGGACGACGTCGAGCACCAGGTCGAGCGCGTGGAACTCGGCCGCCTTGGTCTCCTGGATCCGCCGGTGCGCCGCCTCCCGCGCGCGGTCGCCGCGGGCGTCGTCGCGATCGAGGTCGTCGTCGAGCAGGTCGGTCGAGAGCGTCTTCATGTTGTCCTCGGCGGCACGGATCACCCGCTCCTGCACGGGCCGGCGCTCGGCCTCGTAGCTCTCGAGCAGCCCGGGCCCGCCCCAGCCCCGCAGCACCGCCGCCAGCTTCCAGCCGAGGTCGACCCCGTCGCCGACGCCCGTGTTGAGCCCGTGCCCGCCGAAGGGCGGGTTGAGGTGCGCGGCGTCCCCGGCGAGGAACACCCGCCCCCGTCGCGCGGTGTCGACGAGCTGCATGCGTGCCGTCCACGGGTCGGTGGACAGGATCTCGGCGTCGACGGGGACGCCCGCGATCGCGTCGACGATCTCACCGGCCCGCGTGTGCCCGGCCTCGCGCTCGACGCCGAACGCGATCACCCACCACGTCCCGTCCCGGTCGAGCGGGCCCATCAGCGCCGGGGCGACGGGGTTGACCGTCCAGTACTGCACCGCGGGGCCGTGCCGCACGTGCGGCCACAGGCCGGGCGCACGCACCACCATCCCGAAGTTCGGGCGCAGCGCGTGCTCGCCGAGGTAGTCGGCGCCGATCTGCTCGCGCACCCTGCTGCGCGACCCGTCGCAGCCGACGACGTGATCGGCGACGATCGTGCGCGGGGAGCCGGGGTCGTCGGCCACCTCGACGCGGACGGCCTGCTCCTCCTGCGTCAGCGCGACCACCCGCTGCCCGGTGAGCAGCGTGCAGGTGTCGAGCTCGCCGACGACCTCGCGCAGCAGCTCCTCGAGCACGTACTGGGGCGCCTGCTGCCCGGGCTCGGCGCAGCACCCCTCCGCCGGCGCCAGGCCGAGCACCCCGTGGAAGCGGGAGAGCTCGTGCCCGGCCAGGGAGGTGCAGAACACGACGTCCTGCGACCACGCCACCGGCAGCGGGGCCCGCTCCCGTAGCCGGTCCGCGATCCCCCAGCGCCGCAGGTGCTCCATCGTGCGGACGTTGACGGTCTTGCCGCGCGGGCGGCTGTGTGAGACCTCGCGGCGCGGTTCGACGACGACGACGTCGATCCCGCGCCGGCCGAGCTCGACGGCGGTGGCGAGCCCGACCGGCCCGCCGCCGGCGACGAGGACCTGGCACCGATCAGGGGGCACGGACTCCATCGTGGTCAGTAGACCTCGGGCAGCAGGAGGTCGGTGGGCGGGTTCTCCGGCTTGTACTTGCCGGCCCGGGCCCCCTCGTGGATGTCGTCCTGCGACACGCCCTGCGCGCGGGCCTCGAGGAGCTGCTCCGGGTCGAACCACTCGCCGATCGGGTTCTCGGCGAACTCGCGCGAGGCCCAGATCCACTCCTTGGACACGGCCCAGTCGCCGAACGCGTCGAACTGGATCTCCACGCCGTTGCCCTCGGGGTCGGCGTAGTACATCGACATCGTGATGCCGTGGTCGAGGCACATGAAGGGCGTGATGCCGTGGTCGCGCAGCCGCTCGTAGTTGTCGAGCCACTGGTCGAACCGGTCGTACTCGAACGCCGTGTGGTGCAGGCCCGCGCTGGTCGGCTTGTTCACCGGCGGGTGCACCGCGGGGTGCTTGATCAGCGCGATCCGGTGGTTGGCCTCGTCGTTGGTCAGCCACGCCGCGGACTCGGCGTAGTGCACCGGGTAGAGCCCGCAGACCAGCCCGTACCAGCGGACCATCTCGTCCAGCTTCAGGGTCAGGAACGTCGCGTGGTGCAGCTTCGGCGGGATGATGGGGCTCTGACGGTGGTCGACGGTCATGACGGGGTCTCCGGTCGGTCGAGGGTCGCGACGAAGTCGAGGACGGCCTCGACGTACTGCTTCGGCTCGTGCTCGTGCATCGAGTGGGGCGCCTCCGGGAACGAGCGGTACTCGATGCGCTGCCCGGCCTCGGCGACGAGCTCGCAGGCTCGACGGGCCTGGTCGTCGGTGGACGCGCCGACGAGACGGCCGGTCCGCTCGTCGACGGTCCGGAAGTGGTGGGTGAACAGCACCGGCACGCGGACGCGGCGCAGCAGGCTCTCGTGGTCGCACGACGCCGTGGCGGCGCCGCTGACGAACGCGCGGCCCCACTCGGGGTCGTACTCGCGCAGGTTCTGGCCCGGCGGCGGGTCGGCGTCCGGGGCGGGCGGCGGGATCATCGACCCCATCGCGCGCAGGATCTCCGGCGGCAGGGCGGTGGGCATCGCGCGCATCAGGCCCTGGAGGTCACCGACCGTCCACTGGTCGCCGAGCCAGGTGTTCCATGCGGTGAACACGGGCCCGATGGCCTGTCGGATGCCCGGCCCGATCGCCGGCGTCGTCTGGCTCGCGAAGATCGGCGGGTCCTCCCACACCGCGGCCCGGACCTGGCCGGGCTTCGCGAACGCCGACAGCCAGGCCGACAGGACCCCGCCGGACGACATCCCGCTGACCAGCGTCGGGCGGCCGATGACGAGGTCGATGAAGCGGACGAGGTCGTTGCCGAAGTTGTCGATCGTGTAGCGGCCCGGGGTCCAGGTGGAGCGGCCCTGCCCGCGCAGGTCGACGGCGTGGACCCGGAAGTGCTCGGCGAGCAGCGGCATCACCGGCTCGTAGCCCCACCACGACTCCGACTGCCCCGGGATCAGCAGCAGCGCGGGCGACGAGGGGTCGCCGGCGGTCGCGTAGTTCATGCGGATCTCGCCGAGGTCGACGAGGTGCTCGTCGAAGGAGTGCGGGACGAAGGTGTCGGCGCGGTCCGCGGCCTCGAGGTACCCGGTCATGACACGAACCGGTGCTGCATCTGGCCGATCCCGGCACACCACGTGACCAGTTCGTCGCCGGGCCCGAGGAACCGCGGCGGAGTCCGCCCGGCACCGATGCCGGCCGGGGTCCCGGTGAACACGACGTCGCCGGGCAGCAGCGTGACGATCGCGGAGACCCGGGCGATCAGCTCGGGCACCGTGAAGACCATGGCGCCGGTCCGGCTCTTCTGGACGCTCTCGCCGTTGACGAGGCAGCCCAGCTCGAGGTCGTCGGGGTCGAGGCCCGCGGCCCGCAGCTCGTCGACGGTGACGAGCTGCGGACCCGTCGGCGAGAAGCCGGGGTACGACTTGCCCATCCCGAACTGCGCGGGCGGCGCCGCGAACTGCGTGACGCGGTCCGAGACGTCCTGGCCGACGGTGAGGCCGGCGACGTGCTCCCAGCCCTGCGCGGCCGGGACGTCGCGTCCGCCCCTGCCGACGACGGCGACGAGCTCGACCTCCCAGTCGACCTGGCCCGGGGACAGGCGGATGTCGCCGCGGGGGCCCGCGAAGCTCGAGGCGTACTTGGTGAACACGAGCGGCTCGGACGGCAGCTCGAACCCGGACTCCTCGGCGTGGTCGCGATAGTTCAGGCCCACGGCGAAGACCTGCGGGGGGCGGGGGGCGACGGGCCCCAGGTCTCCGGGGGCGATCGACGTCGCGGCCGCGAGCGACGCGGACCCGGCCCACGCGCGGAACTCGTCCCACCGGTCGTAGACGGCCTGCGGGTCGGCGGCGAAGCGGCCGTCGGAGGCCCGCTCCACGTCGATGCCCCGGAACCCGGTGGGCGGCTCGTGGGGGCTCGATCCCGGTTCCAGCAGGACCAGCCGGCCGGAGTGGTTGGCGATGCGCACGTAAGACGTCCTCTCTCAGTGGTCCGTGGCGTGCCGGAGATCGCAGGACGGCGCGACGCAGGAGCGCCGGCCTGCGCATCTCCTCGGCGTCGATCAAACGAGCGCGGTGACGCCGTCGGTGAGGCCGAGCAGGGCCCGCCCGTACACCTCGGTGGAGATCGCCGGGCTGATGACCGCGTGACGCGAGGCGACCTCGGAGTCGCGCCAGATCCGCTGCAGGGGGCTCGCCTCGGCGAAGGAGCCGGCGCCGTGGGCCGAGACGAGCGTCCGGATCGCCTCGCGCGCGTTCTCGATCGCGGCGCCGGTGTCCATCCGCACGCGGGCCCGGGCCACGTAGTCGGGGTACACGCCGTCGGCGGCCGCCTGGTCGATGTCGGCGGCGGCGCGATAGGCGAACAGGTGGGCCGCGTCGACCAGCGAGGCCGCCTTGGCCACGGCGAGCTGGAAGGTCGGGGCCTCGGTCTGGACGTCGTAGAAGGTGTAGGAGACCGAGCGCTTCGGTGCCTTCTCGATGACGAGGTCGAGCGCGGCCTGGGCGAGGCCGAGCTGCGGGCCGGCGAGCACGAGCGCGGCGACCGGGATGAACGCCGAGCGGTAGAGCGCCTCGTCGGTGTGCTCGGTGCCGTAGCGCCCGCCGATGGCGGCCGGGATGGAGATGACCCGGTGCTCGGGAACGAGGACGTCGCGCGCGACCAGGGTGTTCGAGCCGGTGCCGCGCATGCCCGCGACGAACCACGTGTCCTCGATGGTCAGGTCGGTCATCGGCACCAGCGCCAGGCCCTGGTCGACGACCTCGCCGTGCTCGTCCGCCCATCCCGTCACTTCGCTCGCCCCGGCGGGCACCGGGAACCCGACCACGGCCCACTGCGCGTGCAGGCAGCCCGACGCCCAGCCCCACGTCCCGGTCACCCGGTAGCCGCCGTCGACCTTCGTCGCCTCCGCCGACGGCGCGAGCACACCGGCGACGCGCGCGCCCGGCGATCCACCGCCCCCCGTCGCTCCGCTCGCCCCGGCCTCCCACAGGTCGCGCTGCGCCTGGTCGGGGAAGAGGCCCGCGAAGAACGCGCAGACGTTCATCAGCGTCGTGACCCACGCGGTCGACCCGCACCCGCGGGCGAGCTCGCGGGACACCTCGAGCTTCGTGCGGATGTCGGTCTCGAGGCCGCCGAGGCGTCGCGGCTTCATGATCGAGAAGAGGCCCGCCTCGTCGATCAGCGCGATGCTCTCGTCCGCGACCCGGCGGTCCTCCTCGGTGCGCGCCGCGTGGCGGGCCAGCACCGGGACGATCTCGCGCGCCCGTCCGACCAGGTCGGCCCGCAGGGCGCGGGCGGCGTCGGTCGTGCCGGGGCGGTCGAGCGAACATTCCGCCGCAGAAGTTGTGACGGTGGACGGTGACGTCATTCGGAGCACCTCCGCTTCCCGGCCACGTCGGCGTGACCTGTGCCACGAGCGAACGCTAGAGCGCTAAGTTATAAGATGTCAATGCGGCTATGCTGCCGCACGTGCCGGACCAGATGGGGGTGGCCGTGGACGGGGGCGTGCGCTCGGTGGCGTCGCGCAAGGCGTCGGCGGTCGACCTCGTGCTGCACGAGATCCGCCGCTCGATCCTGTCCGGGGAGCTGCCGCCGGGGCGCCCGTTCACGGTCCCGGCGCTCACCGCGCAGCTCGGGGTGAGCCACGTGCCGGTGCGCGAGGCACTGCGCCAGCTCGAGGCCCAGGGCCTGATCACGCTGAGCCCCTCGCGCAGCGCGATCGTGACCCCGCTCGACCCCGACGACCTGTGTGCCATCTACCGGCTGCGGATCCTGGTCGAGCCCGAGCTGGCCGCGCTCTCGGCGCCCGACCGCACCGACGAGCAGATCGCGTCCCTGGACGCCCTGGTGCGCGAGACGTTCGGCGAGGTGCTGCAGGAGGCGTTCTGGGCGCCGCACCGCGCGTTCCACGCCGCGATGATCGAGCCGGCCGCGAGCGAGTGGGACCGGCGGATGCTCGCCCCGCTCTGGGACGCCTCCGAGCGCTACACCCGGCTCGTCTTCGACCCGGTCGAGGCGCCCGAGTCGTTCGCCGAGCACCGCGCGCACGCGCACGACGAGATCGTCGACGCGGCCCGCTCGCGGGACCCGCAGCGCGTGCGCGACGCGGTGCGCGAGCACCTCGAGAACAACCTCGCCACGATGCGCCGCGAGATGCGCACGCTCGACGCCGCACGCCGGCGGCGCTGGAGCGGCGGCGATCAGGAGACCGGGGGCAGGCTCGCCACCTCGTGACGCCAGGCGGTGTCGTGGGTGAAGCCGCCGCCGAGGTCGGGGAGCTCGGCGAGATCCTCCGGCGGCAGGTCGCGCGGGATGCCGCCGGCGCGGGCGACGGCGAGCGTCATCGCCGCGAGCGCGTCGACGCTGCGGGCGCGCAGCACGGCCTCCTCGACCGAGGCGCCGGTCGCGGTCAGGCCGTGGCCGCGCAGCAGGACGACGGGCCGGTCGCCGAGGGCCGCGACCATCTCGCCCGAGAGCGCGCGGTTGCGCACGAGCACCGCGCGCGGGTACACCGGCACTCCCCCGGCGGCGAGGTGGGCGCCGGGGATGTCGAAGGCGCCGACGATCGGGCGCAGTGTCAGGCCGGCGAGGTCGGCGGCGACCGTGTCGGGTGGGTGGGCGTGCACGACGGCGTGGACGTCGGGCCGCGCGCGCAGCACCTCGGTGTGCAGCGGCAGCTCGTTCGGCACGGTCCAGCCCTGGTCGGGGCCGTCGGCGAGCTCCCCGTCGAGGGTCACCAGCCGCACGTCGGCGAGCGTGGTGAACGCCAGCCCGCGCTCCTGCGGGCCGCGGCAGCGCACGAGGCAACGGTCGGCTCCGTCACCACGAGGGACGCGCAGGCTGACGTGCCCGAGCACCCCCGGCGCGAGCCCGCGGTGGGCGAGGACGCGGCACGCGGTGGCGATCAGCGCGCGCTGCTCGCTGAGCGTCATCCCTTGACCCCGATCCCACCGTCGGGGTGCACGACGTCGCCGGTGATGCCCCGCGAGCGCTCCGAGGCGAGCGCGACGTAGCTCCAGGCGTGGTCCTGCGCGGTGAGCGCCACCTGCAGCGGCACACGGGCGGCGAGCTCGGCGGCCCGGTCCGGCGTGTCGGCCAGGCGCCGGTCGGCCTGCCCGAGGCTCGCCGCGCCGCGCAGGTCGGTGTGCACGGTGCCGCCGGGGGCCACGGCGTTCACCCGGACCTCGGGGGCGAGCTCGTGCGCGAGCGCGGTGACGAGCCCGCGCACCGCGAACTTCGAGCCGACGTAGAGGACGCCGCCGCGCCCGGGGTGGAACGACGACGTCGAGGCAGTGAGCACGACCGTGCCGCGGTGCGCGCGGAGCTGGTCCAGCGCCGCCCGCACGCCGTGCAGGTGGCTCTTGACGTTGACGGCGAACACCTCGTCGAAGGCGGCGTCGAGCACGTCCGCGTCGATGTCGCCCAGACCGCGGTAGAAGTCGAAGATCCCGACGCAGCTGACGAACAGGTCCAGGCCACCGAACGCCTCGACCGTGGCGGCGACGGCGCGCTCGTTGTCCGCCCGGGTGGTGGCGTCGCCGGTGACGACGGGGACACCGCCGTCCCGCAGCGCCGCCGCCTTGTCGGGGTCCTTCTCCAGCGCCGCGACCCGGGCACCCTCGACGTGGAACGCGTCGACCACGGCCCGCCCGATGCCCGACCCCGCGCCGACCACGAGGGCGCGGCGTCCGGCGAGCCAGTCAGTCATCGCTCACCGGGAGCGGCCCGTACGGGTTGCCGATCATCGCCGAGAACACGTCGTCGGACTGCCAGGTCAGCGCCTCGAGCTCCAGCGGGCACAGCGCCACCCACTGCCCCGACCGCGGCGAGGAGATCAGCAGCCGGGCACCGTTGCGCGTCTCGACCTTGCGCACGCGCACCTCGGCGAACTCGTTGCCCAGGGTGATGCCCTCGTCCCCGCCGCTCACAGGAAGATCGCCAGGTTCTGGGTCCGCAGCACGGACTCGTCGACGGACACGGTGCGCCGGGCGAGCATCCAGTGCCCCGCCGACGGCGCGGTGCCCGTGGGGTCGCGGCGCAGCAGGTCCTCGCGGCCGGCCGAGATCAGCGAGGGCTCACGGACGTCGCCGCGGCTGCGGAAGAGCAGCACCGCGGACTCCACGATCACCTCGTCCTCCGTGCCGTCCACGGGGAACGTCCGCACGTTGCCGACGTGGTGGCGCAGGCGCGAGGGCGGGTCCTCGGTCCAGGCGTGCTCGGTGGCGAACCGCGCCACGCGCCGCGACAGCGAGTAGTGGTCCTCGTCGAAGTGCGCCATCCCCGGGGCGGTGTCGAAGCCCGCGCTGCGCGCCGTCGAGACCCGCACGGGCATGAGGTAGCGGACGTCGGCGGTCATCAGCGACATCCAGGTGTCGTAGTCCTGGGTGTCGAGCAGCGCGGCCTCGTCGACGAGGAACTGGTGGGCCTCGAGGTGGCGCGGGTCGCCGAACGAGAGGCAGCGGGCGATCGTGCGCGGGGCCGGCGCGGTCACGGCGTCCCCCCGACGTCCCCAGAGCCGAGATTCACCGTGCCGGGGCCCGGCGCCGGGGCGTCGAGCGCGTCGGCCCAGGCCCGCAGCATCGCGCGCTGGTTGTACTCGCCGAACCCGACGTACGCGACACCCGGCCCGGAGAAGTGGGCGAGCGGCGGCGAGACGGGCTTGTCGTCGGCGAGCAGGCCCATCCGGCTGTTGAGGCGCAGGCGCCGCGCCATCGAGCCCGCGGCCGTCGACGTGATCGACACCCAGTTCTCGACGTCGTCCTGCTCGAACATTCCCGTCGAGCCGAAGCACATCAGGTAGGCCTTGTAGGACAGCTCCTTGAACCGCGGCGGCGCGTTCCGGTCCACCGCGAACCACGACAGCACCTCGGTCTCGTCGGCCGACACCGGCTGCCACTGGCGCAGCGAGATGAAGGGGACGACGTCGTCGGACGCTCCGTCTCCAGCGTCTTCGACCTTCGGCCAGTTGTGCACCAGCGAGAGGTTCGGGAACGCCGACGCCGCCGACACCATGAATCCGTCGTCGCCGACCATCGCCCGGTGAGCGTCGCTCCACGTCGCGCGCATCCGCGCGATCATCTCGTCGGGGTAACCGACGTAGCGCAGGCGCTCGTCGAGGGTGCCGGGCGGCAGCTTGTAGGTCGTCCCGCCGCCGCGGCCCGCCCAGTAGAGCGCGCCCTCCTTGCGCTTCGAGGCCTTCGGCTCCCGGAAGAGCCCGATCTCCACGACGCTCGAGTGCGTGTGCGGCGTGTGGTAGCTGTCGCCGGCGAAGTTCTCCGCGCCGATCTTCCAGTTCGCCTTCACCCGCCAGCGCTGCGGCCCGACGAGCTCGATGCCCTCGGGGCTCTGCCGCGTGTAGAAGTCCAGGTAGAACGTGAAGTCGCCGAGGTACTCGCGCAACGGCGGCGCCGCCGGGTCGAGGCTGACGAAGATCAGGCCGTTGTAGGTGTCGAGCGACGGGGCCGGCAGCAGCGTCTGGCCCTTGCGCCGGAACCCCTCCTCGCCGCCGTAGGCCTCGGCGTGGAACGGCAGGCCGACCAGGCGACCGTCGTTCTTGTACGACCACCCGTGGTAGGGGCAGCGGAAGTGCGACGCGTTGCCCATCTCGGCGCGGCAGACCTGCATCCCGCGGTGCAGGCACATGTTGAACATCGCCCGCACGGCGCCGGACTCGTCACGGCTGACGATGAACGAGTCGTCGACGACCCGGCGCACGACGTAGTCGCCCGCGCGCGGGATCTCCGACTCGTGCGCCAGGAACATCCACGAGCGCCCGAAGACCCGCTCCTTCTCGAGGGCGAAGATCTCGTCGTCGTTGTAGATGTGCGCGGGGATCATCCCCTGCCGGACGTCCTCGAGGACGGCGCCCTGATCCCGCATCCGGAGCTCCCGATTCTGCTCAGCAGATAGCTTCTCCTTCAGGGAGAGAGTGCGGGACCACTGCGGGCACGTCAAGACGCGGGGTCAGAGCAGGAGGTCGTCGATCTCGCGGGCGGCGTCGCGCACGGCCTCGAGCATCGTCGACCACCGCGGTTCACCGAGGCGGCTGACGGGTCCCGACGCGTTGACGGCGTGCCGCGGCGTCCGCGCGCCGGCGAGCGCGACGGCGATCGAACCGACCCCGTCCTCGCTCTCCTCCCGGCTGGTCGCGTAGCCGTCCCGGCGGATCGCGGCGAGGTGTTCGAGCAGCTCGGTGCGCGTGCCGATCGAGTGCTCCGTCATGCGCTCGAGCTCCTCGGACGGGTAGAGCGCCCGCACCTCGGCGTCGGTCAGCGTCGCCAGCATCGCCTTGCCGTTCGACGTGCAGTGCGCCGGCACCGATCGGCCGAGACGCCCGCCGACCCGCAGCGCCCGGCTGCTCTCCAGCGAGTCGATGAAGTGCACCTGGTCGCCCTCGAGACGGCCGAGGTGCACGGTCTCCTCGAGCGTCGCGTTGAGCTTCTCCAGGACCGGGCGAGCCTGGGTGCGCACGTCCTGCCGGCGCAGGATGCCCAGCGCGACGTCGTCGAGCGACGGGCCGGGCACGTAGCTGCGCGTCGCGGCGTCCTGCCGCACGAAACCGCGGTACTGCAGCATCGCGAGCAGCCGGTGCGCGGTCGAGGTGGCGACCCCGAGGTACTGGCTGACGTCGGTCAGCCGCAACCGCGGCCTGCTGCCCAGCAGCAGCAGCACCTTGAGCGCGTTGTCCACCGAGTCGATCGGGTACTGCGGCGTCGACCCGAACTCGGGTACCGGCGCGGCCGGGTCCATCCCGCGAGCCTACGGACTGTCTGGTGTGCAGAAGACGATCGGCAGGGGTGACTCATGAGGCCGGCAGGATGAACGCCACCCAGCACAGCACCGGGGCGACGAGGATGAGGGTGAGCCCCCAGGCCAGCAGGGTCCGGAACACCTGCGCCCGGCCCTCCTCCGGGGCGTTGGCGAGCGTCAGGGCGCCGACCGAGGAGAACGGCGTCGAGTCGACGACGGTCGCGGAGACCGCGAGCGCGACGATCACGCCGGCGGCGCCGACCTGCCCGCTGACCAGGAACGGCGCGGCCAGCGGGATGAGCACGCCGAGCAGGCCGGCGCTGGACGCGAACGCCGAGGTGGCTGCGCCGACCAGGCACAGCAGGAACGCCACGAGCAGCGGCACACCGAGACCGGAGATACCGCGGCCGACGGCGTCGATGGTGCCGTAGCGCTCGAGCGCCTCGACGTAGGTGACGACGCCGCAGATCAGCAGCACGACGGTCCAGACGATGCGCTTGTCGGCGCCCTTGACCCGCTCCGGGAACGCCAGGTGCAGCAACGCCGCGCCGAGCAGCGCGAGGAAGCCGATCTCGGCGCCGAACACCAGGGCGCCGACGGCCACCCCGACGACCACGACCAGCGAGATCCACTGGTCGGCGCGCAGCGCGGTGCGGGGTTCGATCGCTGTCGTCGTGGTGGTGGTCACCGGCGCCGCGACCGTGGTGCCCGACGACCCGGCCGGCACCGGCGTCCCCGCGGGCGGCGAGGACGGCGCGTCGACGGTGGTCGGTGCGCCGCCGGCCGGGAGCTCGCCGGGCGCATCGGCCGGCCGCCGACGCAGCCGCAGCCCGCCGAACAGGAGGTACGCGGCGGCGCCGAGCACCAGGTTCGCGATCAGGTTGCCGAAGAAGAGCTGGGCCGGGGCGACGTCCAGGCCGGCGGCTCCGGCCGCCCGGTTGACGATCACGGCGAGCCCGTTGAGCGGCGAGAAGTTCCCGGCCGACGAGCCGTGGATGACCATGAGCGCGGACAGCCGGCGGTCGATGCCGTAGCGCTCCCCCAGCCCCATGCACAGCGGGGCGAGCATGGCCACACCGGCCGGGCCGAGGGCGCCGGCCATGGTCGGGATCGCCGCGAACAGGAAGATCAGCCAGGGCACGAGCGCCGGCCGGTCGCCGAGCAGCCCGCAGGCGCGGTCGAGCAGCCAGGACAGCGTGCCGTTCACCGTGACCAGCCCGAAGAGGTAGGTCACGCCGACCAGCAGCACGAACAGGTCGGGCGGGAAGCCGGACAGGACGTCGTCGACGCTCTCGTGCGCCACCAGGGTCCCGACGAGGAACGTGGCGATGAGGGCGAGGACACCGATGTTGACCGGGCGCAGCGTGCCGATCACGAAGACCAGCACGAGCCCGATGACCCCGATGACGTGGACGGACACGGTGACCACTCCCGTTCAGCAGAAGTCTTCTCTGCGGTGAAGAAGAGTGTCTGCCAGGCTCGCGCCGTGTCAACCGTCACAGGGCGCACCGCCTCGACCACCCCCCGCACCGGCGCCGACCTCGTCGTCGCCTGCCTGGCCGCCGAGGGCGTCGACGTCGTGGCCGGCGTCCCCGGCACGACGGTGATGGAGGTGATCGACGCGATGGCCCGCCGCGACGACGTCCGCTACCTGGCCACGCGCCACGAGCAGGTCGCCGGGTTCCTCGCCGACGGCCTCTCCCGGGGCGGCGGGCTGGGTGCCTGCCTGGTGTCCCGCGGGCCCGGGGCGGCGAACGCGGCGATCGCCGTGCAGAACGCCTACGACGAGTCGGTGCCGATGCTGCTGCTCGTCGGCCAGGTCGCCGACCGCATCGTCGAGCGCCGGGCGTTCGAGGAGGCCGACGTCGTGGCGACCTTCCGCCCGATGAGCAAGTGGGCGGTGGAGGTCCGGCGCGCCGACCGCATCCCCGAGCTGCTCCAGCGCGCCGTGCGCACCGCCGTCACCGGGCGGCCCGGGCCGGTGGTCGTGTCGCTCCCCCTCGACGTCCTGCAGGACACGGTCGACGCCGAGCCGGCCGCTCGTTTCCGCGCCTGCCCGCCCGCACCGGATCCCGGCGGGGTCGCCGCGGCGGCCGCCCTCCTCGCGCGGGCCGCCCGACCGCTGGTGATCGCGGGCGGCGGCGCCGCCGGGGCCCCCGAGGTCCTCACCACGCTCGCCGACCGCGCCGGCGCGACCCTCGTCACCACCTGGCTGCGCCAGGGCGCGGTGTCCCACGACCATCCTGCCTACCTCGGGTCGCTGGGCTACGGCGTCCACGACGTCACCTGGCGCGCGGCCGCCGAGGCCGACGTCGTCGTGGCGCTGGGCTGCCGGTTCTCGGAGTTCAGCACCCGGCGCTGGACGCTGCTCGCCGACGACGTCCGCCTCGTCCACGTCGACGTCGATCCCGTCGAGCTCGGGCGGGTGTACGTGCCGGAGGTCGGGCTCGTCGCCGACGCCGCGGCCACCGCGCGAGCACTCACCGCCGCACTCCCCGAGGCCCCCGGCGACCGCATCGAGCGGCGAGGACGGTTGCGCGCCGAGTACGAGACCGCGACCGCGCCCGACTCCCCGGTACTCGACACCGACGACCCCCGCGGCGGGGTCAGCAGCCGCGCCGCCGTCGCCGCCCTGGCGCCGCTGGTGAAGCGCGACGACCTCGTGCTCGTGCAGGACGCGCCGAGCTTCGGGCCGTGGACCCACCGCTACCTGCGCCTGCCCGAGCCCGGGCGGTTCTTCGGCTCCGCCGGTGGCGCGATGGCCTGGGGCCTGCCCGCCGCCATGGGCCTGACCCTCGCCGACCCCGCGCGGCGGGCGATGTGCGTCAGCGGCGACGGCAGCTTCTGGATGGTCGCCCAGGATCTCGAGACCTGCGTGCGCGAGCGGCTGCCCGTCGTGAACGTCGTCATGAACAACAACGCCTACGGGAACACCCGCGACCGGCAGCGGCTCGCGCACGAGGAGCGCTACCTCGGGGTGTTCTACGACAACGCCGACCTCGCGGCGTTCGCGCGGTCGCTGGGCGGCTTCGGGGTGCGCGTCGAGCGCGACGAGGAGCTCGCCCCCGCCCTGCAGGCCGCCCTCGACCAGGACCTCCCCGCGGTCGTCGACGTCATCCAGGATCCGATGTACGGGCTGCCGCCGGGACTGGTCCCGCCGGCATCGAGATGACGAGTCGGTGAGGAGTCCCGTGCCCCGCGTCCCGATCACCCTCGCCTGCTGGGACTACGACCGCACCCGCGCGCTCGAGGACGGCACCGTCGCGGTTGACGGCGTCGACCTCACCTACCTGCGCCTCCCGGTCGAGGAGACCTTCTTCCGCATGCTGCGCCACGGCGAGTTCGACGCGGCGGAGATGTCGCTCGCCTCGTACGTCACGCGGCTCGCGACCGGCGACGAGTCGCTCGTCGCCATCCCCGTCTTCCCGTCGCGGGCGTTCCGCCACCACGGCATCTACGTCCACACCGGCGCCGGGATCCGCGAGCCCGCCGACCTGGCCGGGCGCATCGTCGGCGTGCCCGAGTACCAGCTGACGGCGTGCGTGTGGATCCGCGGGATCCTGGCCGACCACCACCGCGTGCCGGTGGCGTCGGTGCGCTACCGCACCGGCGGCATGCACGCACCCGGCCGCGTCGAGAAGCAGGCGCTGGCCCTCCCCCCGGAGATCGACGTCGCCCCGATCGCGTCGGATCGCACGCTCGCCGACATGCTCGTCAGCGGGGAGGTCGACGCGCTCTACGCGCCCCGCACCCCGCGGCCGTTGCGCGAGGGCGACCCGGCCGTCGCCCGCCTGTTCGCCGACCCCCGCGCCGCCGAGGAGCGCTACGCCGCGGAGACCGGGATCTTCCCGATCATGCACGTGATCGTGCTGCGCGCCGACGTCCACGCACGCCTGCCGTGGCTCGCGCGCTCGCTGCTCGACGCCTTCACCCGCGCCAAGGCAGTGACCGAGAACCGGCTCGACGAGGTCGCGGCGAATCCGACGATGCTGCCGTGGCTCTACGACGACATCGCCGGCGTCCGGGGCCTGCTCGGACGCGACTTCTGGCCCTACGGCCTCGAGCCCAACCGGCACGTGCTGACGACGTTCCTGCGCTACGCCCACCAGCAGGGGCTGACGTCGCGGCTCCTCACGCCCGACGAGCTCTTCGTCGCGTCGACGCGGGAGGACCACGTGGTCTAGGGCCGCTGTCCGACGTCGGATACCCCGGCGACCGCGCGGCGATCAGCCCGTAGGTCGGCCCTCGACCTGCGCGAGCACCGCGTCGGCGATCTCCGCCCAGGCCTGCACCTGCGCGTCGTCGAGGCCGTCGAACACGAGCGACCGGACCACCTCGACGTGCGCCGGCGCCGCCGCCTCGATGGTGCGACGACCGGCGGCGCTCAGCACGACGAAGGCCCCGCGGGCATCGTCCGGGCAGTCCTGGCGCTCGAGCAGGCCGCGGCGCTCCATCCGCGAGAGCTGGTGGGACAGGCGGCTCTTCTCCCACTGCAGGTGGTCGGCGAGCTCCTGGACGCGCAGGGGCCCGTGCTGCCTCTCGCTCAGCGCGACGAGCACGTCGAAGTCGGCCAGCGACAGCCCCGAATCGGCCTGGAGACGCCGGTTGAGCCGGGCATGCACCCGCGCCTGCATCGCGAGGTGGCCGCGCCACGCGCGCTGCTGGCGGTCGTCGAGCCACCGGGTCCGCGTCACACCCGCGACTCTAGTTGACACGTCACCAAAATGCGAGAAGGGTAGGTGACCTGTCAACGATTACCGAGGCCCGCGACCGCGTCCTCACCGCTCCGGCGCCGCCTCGGCCACGAACCGCGCGATCGCCGCCGTGAACTCGCGCCGGCTCTCGGTCCAGGCGTAGAACATGTGCCCGCCCTCGAAGTGATGCACCGTGAGGCGCTCGGCCGTGCCCGGGTCGAGGCGCATGAGGTTGCACAGGCGGTCGGTCGCGAAGTACGGCGTCTGCAGGTCGTGGCGGCCGTGGGTGATGAACGCGCGCGTGTGCGGGTTGAGCGCCATGCCGTACCGGAAGTCGTCGGTCGCGCCGGGGATCGGCTGGAGGTAGACGACCGAGGCATCGTTCTTCCAGCTCATCACCACGTCGGTGTTGAGGAGCTTGTACTCGCGGTCGGTGTCGACGCCGATCTCCGAGCGCAGGACGCGGTTGACCCCGGCGGTGAACACCGGGCCGATGCCGGTGAGCGTGGGGTCGCCACCGGTGAAGACCTCGCGGTCCGGGAACGGGTCGGTGGTCGTCACCGTCGCGTCGTAGCGGCCGATCACCCGGCCCTCGTCGCGGAGCAGCTCGCGGGTGAACGTGGCGACCCGCACCCGCCCGGCCATGCGCGTGACGAAGGCGAGCGACATGCCGAGAAGGTCGGCGAGGCGCTGCATCACGCGCTCGCGCTCCTCGACCGGCATCGAGGCGCCACGGGTGAGGAACACGGCGTACTCGCCGGTCGCGAACTCCTCGGCCGTGCGGCGGACCTCGGCGAGCGGGGTCTCCGGCGCGAACGCCCGGGAACGTCCGTGATGGTGGGCGGCGAGCACCATCGTCGGCAGGACGTCGACCCACGGCACCACGTCGTAGTCGCCGCCACCCAGCGCCCCGACCGCGAGCCCGGCGAACTCGAGGGCCGGCGAGATCAGGATCGACCCGGCGATCCCGATCCCGGCGCTCTCCTGCAGCACGCGCGTGAGCCGACCGACGCGGTAGCCGCCGTAGCTCTCGCCGGCGAGGAGCACCGGCGAGCTCCAGCGCCCGTTCTCGGACAGCCACCGCCCGATGAACTCCGACATCGCCGCGAGGTCGCTGTCGGTGCCGAAGTAGGCGTGGGGGTCGGCGTCCTTCGCCTCGCCGTCCTTGCCCTCCTTCTCGATCATGCGGCTGAACCCGGTGCCGACGGGGTCGACGAACACGAGGTCGGTGAACGCGAGCCACGAGTCCTCGTTGGTGACGAGCCGCGGCGGCGGGGCGGGCATCGTGCCGTCGCCGGGGACGTCGACGCGCAGCGGGCCGAGCGCGCCGACGTGCAGGTACGCCGACGACGCGCCCGGACCGCCGTTGAAGACGAAGGTCACCGGCCGCTCCTCGCCGGAGCCCGCGACGTAGGCGACCGAGAACACCTCCGCGGTGGGCTTCTCCTCCTTGCGCAGCACGAGCCAGCGCGCGGTCGCCTCGTACTCGACGCCGTTCCAGGTGCCGGTGGTCGAGGCGCCCTCCGGCGGCTCGTGGGTCGGCCCGCCGCTGGTCGGGGCCGGCTTCTCGGTGGCCTCGCCGCCGTTCATCGGTCATTCCTCCTGCCGGGTCGGTGACTCCCGGGCAATCGAAGGGCATGCCGCCGCGGCACGGTCAACCCGGTGCGGGCACGGACAGAGATCCTCGGGAAGGCCGGCGAGGGCGGGGCGGACCTCGCGGGGGTAGAGGCGGCGAGCACGTACGCCGCACGCTGGTCCCCATGAACGAAGCGAGCATCGAGCGCGCCGACGACGGCGCCTTCCCCTACCTGCTGCACGAGGGGGAAGCGCCGGTGCAGGCGCAGTGGTACTTCCGCACCCAGACGCGGCTGCCGGTCGCCGTGCACCGGTGGGTCTTCCCGCCCGGCGCGACCGAGGGCAACCATGTCCACGGCCACGACCACGCCCTCGACGAGCTCTACCTGCTCGTGTCGGGTCGGGCGACGATGACCCTCGGCGAGCGCCGCGTCGAGATGGTCGCCGGCGACGCGCTGCTCGCGCCGGCAGGCGTCGACCACGGCGTGCGCAACGACGGGACCGAGCCCGCCGAGTTCGTCGTCGTGTGGGGCGAGCCGGGCGCGGGATTCGACTGGAGCCGGTACGGCACGGGGCGGGCGGCGGAGGCGGCCAGCCCGTGACCCCGGCCGCGACCCTCGGCAGGCAGATGGCGGCACGACCACCCGCGGCGAGGCTCGGCCGCCCTGGCCGATCGCGAGCCGGGCCGGGAGCCGACTCGGCCGGGATACCCATGAAGTAGCCAGGCGATCAGCTGTGCGCACCCACACCGGCCCCCCGGCGACGTCCCGGACGTCCGCGCCCGATGCCGGCAACCGTTCCCGGCCCCACCGATTCGCGATCACCGACGACGTGATGGATGTCGTGACCGATCCAGCATCCTCCGTCTGTAGGGTTGATATGGACCAACAGCCGGGAAGGGGGCCTGTGCCGTGAGCGTGAACCAGGAGGCGAGCAGTTCTCCGTTCGCCCGCATGGTGCCGTCGTCGGGCGGGTTCAGCCGCGGGTCGAAGACGTCGGAGCGCATCGCGAGCACCCTCGTCGAGGACATCATCAACGGTGGCCTCGCGCCCGGTGACCGCCTCCCGAACGAGGCGAGCATGGCCGAGAGGTTCCAGGTCGGACGCGGGTCCGTGCGAGAGGCGCTACGCCTGCTCGAGGTGCACGGGATGATCAGCCTTCGGTCCGGACCGAAGGGCGGCCCCGTGATGATCGCCGTCGATCCGCGAGCCGTGGGCCGCACCCTGTCGCTCTATCTGAGTCTTCGCGGCGCCACGATGGAGGAGCTCGTCGAGACCCGCCTGATCCTCGAGCCCAACGTGGCTCGTCTCGCGGCGGAGCACCGGTCGGAGGAGTCCACGAACCGCCTGAGGGCCGCGCTCGACGCCGAGGCCGAGGGAGGTGAGTCCGGCTACATCGACGCAGCCAACGAGTTCCACTACGTCCTCGCGACGATGACCGGCAACCGGGTCCTGGACCTCGTCGCCACGTCGCTCAAGGACCTCTACACCACGCGCGTGGTCGGTGCCGGCTTCGCCCAGCAGACCACCGACCCGAGCATCAAGCTCGAGCACCGCGAGATCGGAGAAGCGATCCTCCGCGGGGACGCCGAGGCGGCCGAGAACCTGATGAGGGCTCACATGAGCTACTACACGCAGAAGATCCGAGAGATCGCGCCCCACTTCCCGGCGAGTCGCATCCACTGGGAGTAGCTCGGATCTATGCGCATGGTAATATTGATTGCCATGGTGATCCACAAGGCGGAGCTCGGGCGCTACCTCGACGACTTCGCCGAGGGCGACGTCTACCAGCACCCCCTCGGTCGAACCATCAGCGAAGCCGACTGCACGTGGATGACGCTGCTCACCTGCAACACCAACCAGAACCACTTCAACGCGGACCTCGCTCGCCAGAACCCGGTCTCCGACGGGCGCATCCTCGTGAACTCGGGCTTGACGATCGCGCTCGTCCTCGGCCTGACCGTCCTGGACATGAGCCAGAACGCCGTGGCGAACCTCGGGCTCACCGACCTCCGCCTGACGCATCCGGTCCACGTCGGCGACACCCTCTACGCCGAGAGCCTGTGCACCGAGGTGCGATCCAGCAGCTCCCGACCGGAGGTCGGCATCGTCTCGATGCGCTCGCGGGGCCTGAACCAGGACGGCGACGAGGTCATGTCGTGGCACCGCTCCGTCATGGTCCCGACCCGGGCCAGCGGCGTCGGTCAGAACTACTTCCCCGTGGCGAAGGCGGGCCCGATGGCCTGACACGTCCTTGTCGGGCGCCCTATCTATATGTATGGTTCGTATAGAAGCAGCGTTCGAGGGAGGCTCATGGACGTCCGACAGGGCGCACTCGCCGGATTGAAGGTCGTCGAGTTCGCGCACGTCATCGCGGGACCGCTCGCCGGCACCCTCCTGGCGGACCTCGGGGCCGAGGTCGTCCATGTCGAGGACCCAGGCGCAGGGGACCCGCAGCGCAACGCCGGGCCCGCGCGGAACGGCGCCCACCTGTGGTGGAAGGTCTCCGCACGCAACAAGCGCTCGGTGACGCTGAACCTCCGTACGGAGGAAGGACGTTCACTGGCCCGCGAGCTCGCGGCCTGGGCGGACGTCGTGATCACCAACTTCCGGGTGGCCACCCTCGAGAAGTGGGGCCTGGACTACCGCTCCCTCCAGAACGTCAACGCCAAGATCATCATGCTGCAGGTGACGGGCTACGGGGCAACCTCGAGCCGGCGCAATCAGCCGGGCTTCGGCAAGGTGGGCGAGGCGATGAGCGGCGTCGTGAACATCACCGGCTTCGCCGACGGCCCTCCCGTCCACACCGGCTTCTCACACGGCGACTCGGTGACGGGTCTGATGGGCGCGTTCGCCATCCAGGCGGCGCTGTACCGTCGCGCTCACGATCCGCAGTTCGACGGCGAGTGGATCGACCTCGCCCTCTACGACGGGCTGTTCCGACTCATCGAGTGGCAGGTCGTGTTCTACGACCAGCTGGGCGAGGTGCCGGAGCGTGTGGGCAACCGGCTCGCGGCGGCTCCCGCCGCTGTCATCAACACCTTCCGGACGGTCGACGATCGCTGGATCACCGTCACCTCTGGCACACCCCGGTCGGTCCGCAACGTCGCCGAGTTGGTCGGCGAGGACGTCACTCTGTACGCGACCCCGGCACAGCAGGTCGAACGTCGCGAACACCTCGACGGCCTGCTGGCGGACTGGATCGCACACCGCACGCTCGCGGAGTGCCTCGAGGTCATGGGCAGGCTGGAGGTCGTGGCCTCGACGATCTACACCGTCGAGGACATCCTCAAGGACGACACCTTCCGCGAGCGCGACAACATCGTCGAGATCGAGGACCCGGATCTGGGGCCGCTCCGGATGCAGGGGGTCGTTCCCCGGATGACCAACCACCCCGGAGAGGTGTGGCGCACCGCGCCCGCGCTGGGTGAGGACAACGAGCGGGTCTACGGCGACTACCTCGGCAAGTCCGGTGAGGACCTCGCGGAGCTCGCCTCGACCCGGACGATCTGAGCGGACGGGCGTGAACCGGGAGCAAGAGCGCGACGGCGCGCTCGAGGTACCGCATCTCGCCCGCCGAGGACGGCTGGAAGGGCGCGTCGCCGTCGTGACCGGCGCCGGCTCCGCCGGCGCGATGCCCGGCACGGGTGCTGCGATGGCGATCACCTTCGCCGCCGAGGGCGCCGCGGTCGCGGTGCTCGACCGGGACGGCGACCGGGCCGAGCACACCCTGCGTGCCATCGGCCGGGATGACCGCGCCGTCACGGTCACAGCAGACATCACCGATCCCGCCGCGTGTGCGCGTGCCGTCGAGGAGGTCTCGGAGCGGTTCGGAGCCGTGGACGTCCTCGTCAACAACGCGGCGATCGCTCCGGACGAGGGATCCTCCAGCGACGGGACCTGGATCGACGTCATGGACGTCAACCTGCGGGGCGCCAAGCTCATGACCGATGCCGTGATTCCCGGGATGGGCGAAGCCGGCCAGGGGTCGATCATCATGATCAGTTCGGTGGCGGGGATCCGCGGGGGCGCCGGACCGGCCTACTCGGCAGCCAAGGCCGGCATGATCGGGCTGGCGAAGGCCCTCGCGTTCACGCATGGCCGCGAGGGCATCCGCGCCAACGTGGTCGCGCCCGGCCACGTCGCCGTCCCGATGGGACTGGGCTACTCGGGTGGAGGGTGGGACGGCGACGTCAACCGTCGTCGCCTGCGCGCGAAGGCGAGCCTCCTCGGCACCGAGGGCACGGCCTGGGACGTCGCGAACTCCGCGTTGTTCTTCGCGAGCGACGACTCCCGGTACGTCACCGGATCGGTGCTCGCCGTCGACGGAGGGACCACGGAGGTGATGCCGATCGTCATGCATCCCCTGCTCTCGGACGGCGCGAACTGACCCATCCGTCACCGCGGCATCGGGCGCGTCCTTCGTCCCGCAGGCTGCCGATCGGACTTCAGGAGCCACCATGACCACCATCGCCACGACCGACCGGTTGCCGATCGTCGACTGCGACGTCCATCCGCTCGTCAAGGACGTGACGTCGCTGTATCCGTACCTCTCCTCGACGTGGCGTCGCCGCTTCGACGAGCGCGGCGCACGGATGTACGCCCGGGCACGTGACCGGTACAACCACCCGAATCGCACCTATCGCCTCGACGCCGTCTCGGACAACGGTGGTCCCGCGGGCTCCGACCGCGATCACACCCTCGAGACCCACATCCACCCCTTCGGGATCGCCGCTGCCCTGCTGCTTCCCCAGGAGCCCTACGGCACCACGGTGTGGAGTGATCCCGAGGCCGCGGCGGTGTTCTGCCGCGCGACGAACGACTACTTCCTGCAGGACTGGGTCGACTACGACTCCCGTTTCGCGCTCGCCGTCACCGTCTCGTCGCAGGACCCTGTCGCCGCGGCAGCGGAGATCCGACGGCACGCGGCCACGCCTGGGGTCGTGGCGATCCAGCTGTTGCTCAACGAGCAGATGCTGGGCTCGCGGTGGTTCGACCCGATCTACGAGGCCGCGTGCGAGACGGGGCTGCCGATCGCGTATCACCAGAGCGGGAACGAGGGCTGTTACGTCTCGTCCCAGGGGCCGGCCGGTGGGGTTCCGCGGTCCTACGGCGAGCGGCACGTCGTGCTCACCCAGGTCGGCGCCGCGAACGTCGTGGACATGGTCACGCAGGGCACCTTGGAACGGTTCCCGCAGCTCAAGCTGGTCATGGTTGAGTGGGGCTTCAGCTGGCTCGCCAGCCTTCTCGCCCGGATGGACCATCTCTGGGCCCTCGACCCCGAGGCCAGCCCGGCTGTGCGACGTCGTCCGAGCGAGTACGTCGCCGAGCACGTCACGTTCACCACCCAGCCTCTCGACGAGCCGGATACGCCCGCCGAGGTCCGGTCGCTCTTCGACGTGCCGAACATCGACCGGATGCTGCTGTTCAGCTCGGACTACCCCCACTACGACACAGACGATCCGGATTTCGTGATCCGCCGCATTCCGGCGGAAATGCGATCCCGGGTCTGCTACGAGAATGCCGTCGACGTCTTCGGAAGTTCCGTTCTCCGCTCCCTCAAGTAACTCTCCCCCGCGGCGGCGGCGAGGAAGGATCTCGACATGGTGTTCGACGTCGACTCACACATCACGGTACGTCGCTACGAGGATCTGTTCGACCACATGTCGTTGTCGTGGCGCAAACACTTCGAGCGGGACGAATGGCTCGGCGCGGTGACACTGGGCGCGAACCACGTGCGGGTGTCCGACCGGAGCCGCCACGACCCGGTCGCCCCGGTCGAGCCCGTTCCCACCGATGGCTCGTCGCGGCTCCTCCTTCCCCACCAGGCACTGACCGTCAACGGCTGGTCCGACCACGTCGCGGTCAAGGCCTTCCTCCACGCCCTCAACGGATGGGCCGAGCAGACTGCGGCCGCGGCGACCGATCGTCCTGTCGTGGTCGTCTCTCCCCAGGACCCGGTCTGGTCGGCCGAGGAGGTGCGCACCCGGGTCGCCGAAGGGGACCCGGGTGCGGTGGCTCTTCCCCTCGCCGGGCCGATGCTCGGGGCCCCGACCTGGGACCCCGTGTACGAAGCCTGCGTGGAGACCGGGCTCCCCCTGGTCGTCCACTTCTCGGGGGTCGAGGGCCACTACCTCGGGGCGCCTCCGCTGTCAGGTGGTGTGCACACCTCCGCCCTCTCTCGGATGACTCTCATGCCGCACCTGGCCGAGTCGAACATCGCCAGCCTCACCTTCGAGGGGGCCCTGGTGCGTCACCCGGAGCTCCGGCTGCTGTTCACCGGCTTCGGCTTCACGTGGCTGCCCTCGGTGCTGTGGCGTCTGGACCGCGAATGGCGCACCTTCCGCCACGACGTGCCGTGGGTGGCGGAGCCCCCGAGCCGACGCGTGCTGAACAACATGTGGTTCAGCACCTGGCCGGTGGCGGAGGCTGCCGATACGGCCGTCTGGGAGCGCAGCTTCACGACCGAGCTGCTCGGTCGGGTCGTGTTCGGGTCACACCAGCCGCACGGTGGCGACACCGTCGAGGACGTCGAGCGTGTCCTCGGCCTCGGCTGGCCGGCGCGCCTGGACGAGAACGCCGGCGCGGCCCTCTCCGTACCGGTGGTGGCCGGAGCGAGCTCGTGACGGCCGGAGCGCAGGCCGATCCGGCCACCTGGCACCTGGTCGGTGCGACCGAGGACTTCCCGCTCAACCAGATCCGCCTCGTGAGCGTCGAGGGCCGCGATGTCGGGATCGTGCGGACCTCCGCCGGCATCTACGCGATCGGGAACCGCTGTCCGCACCAAGGAGGTCCGCTCTGTCGGGGACGGATCACCGGCACGATGGTGTCGTCCGGGCCCGACGAGTACGTCTACGACCACGACGGACTCGTGGTGCAGTGCCCGTGGCACGCCTATGAGTTCAGGCTCGACACCGGCCGCAGCGTCGGCGACGCCGTGCGCGGACGGGTTCCCGTGTACACGGTCGACATCCGTGACGGCCGAGTGTTCTGCAGCCTCGTCCGCACTCATATCGGAGGCGGGACATGAAGGTGCGTATCGATCAACCCGCGTGCACCGGAGCCGGGTACTGCCAGGACGTCGCCGAGACCGTCTTCGTCCTGACGGAGACGGGCCTGGCGACCGTGCGCGACGCGAACGGGGAGCCGGTGCCCGACGGAGGGGCCGATCAGGGGGTCCAGGTCGCCGCCGAGCACGAAGGGGCCGTGCAGGACGCCGTGGCCATGTGCCCGGGCGCGTGCATCCACACCCACGAGGCTTCGGACTAGTCCGCCCCGCTACCTGAAGAGGACGAGAATGCAACTCACCGGAGAGCAGCGGGACCTCGTCAAGGTCATCCGGGACTTCGTCGATCGCGACGTCCTGCCGGATGCGTCGAGGTTCGATCACGCCGACGAGTTCCCGCAGGAGATGGTCGACACCCTTCACGAGCTAGGTCTCTTCGGGATCACCATTCCCGAGGAGTACGGCGGTCTGGGCCTCGACCTGGTCACCTACGCACTGGTGATCAAGGAGCTGTCGCGGGGCTGGATCTCTCTGGCCGGGGTGGTCAACACCCACTTCATGGCCGCGTGGATGATCGAGCGATTCGGCACGGCTGAGCAGCGGGAGCACTACCTCCCGCGCATGGCCACCGGGGATCTCCGCGCCGCCTACTCGATGACCGAGCCGCACGCCGGATCGGATGTGCAGTCGATCCGGACACGGGCGACGGAGGTCGAGGACGGGTTCCGGATCGATGGACAGAAGATGTGGGCGACGAACGGCCTCCGCGCGAGCATGATCATGCTGCTGGCCGTCACCGACCCGGCCGCCGAACCGAGGCACCGCGGCATGTCCGCCTTCATCGTGGAGAAGGACCCCGCGGTCGCCGACCAGCCGGGGCTGACCGTTCCACCGCAGCTCAAGAAGCTCGGCTACAAGGGTGTCGAGTCCACTGAGCTGGTCTTCGACGGGTTCTCGGTACCGCGGTCCGCAGTACTCGGGGGCGAGGACGGCTTGGGGCGGGGTTTCAAGCAGTTCATGGCGGCCGTGGAGCTGGGTCGGGTGAACGTGGGCGCGCGCGCCGTCGGGCTGGCCACCGCGGCGTTCGACGCGGCCGTGCGCTACGCCCAGCAGCGAGAGACCTTCGGAAAGCCCATCAGCGAGCACCAAGCGATCCAACTCAAGATCGCCCAGATGGGCACGAGGATTCGCGCCGCCGAGCTGATGGTCATGAGCGCCGCGGAGCGGAAGGCCAGCGGCCAACGCGCGGACCTCGACGCCGGGATGGCGAAGCTGTTCGCCACGGAGACCGCACAGGAGTGCGTGCTCGAAGCGATGCGCATCCACGGCGGATACGGCTACTCCCAGGAGTTCGTCGTCGAACGGCTCTACCGCGACGCTCCCCTGCTCATCCTGGGCGAGGGCACGAACGAGGTTCAGCAGTTGCTGATCGCTCGTCGGCTGCTCGAGCAGAACCGAGTCGGCTGACGGGCCGGTACCGGCGCCGCCATCGTCCCCCAACGCGTCGAGGCCCTCCCCCGCCCGTACCGGGAGGGCTTCGGCGCCTCAGGTCGGTCGCTCATGCGTCGCTCGTCGCAGCTCCTCGCGGTCGTCGGGATGTGCCACGCCGATGATCGCCTCCGCCCGTTCCCTTGCGGTACGGCCACGCAGGTCAGCAGTTCCGTGCTCGGTCACCACGAGGTCGATCTCGGTGCCCGGCGAGGTGGGGACGTGCGGGGCCGGGAGCGCCGGCACGATGCGAGGTCGTCCGCGCCGTGATCGCGCGGGCAGGGCGAGCACGGCGGCACCGCCCGGGCTCGCGTGTGCACCGCGGACGAAATCCGCCTGACCCCCGCCGGAGGCCACGCGTACACCGTCGACGAACTCCGCGTTCGCCTGACCGGCCAGGTCGATCTCGAACGCCGAGTTGACGGCCCACAGGTTCTCGAGGGCCAGCAACGATGCGGGAGCGTGTGTCTCGTTCACCGCGCGCAACGACAGCCGGGCATACGCCTCGTTCCCGTCGTCGAGGACGCCCGTGGCCACGTGGACGCCGGGGTCGCGGGTCTTGCGGCGACCGTTGACCGCGCCGGCCACGATCAGTTCGCGAAGGAGTGGCGTGAGAATGCCCGAGTGCAGGCCGAGATCAGCCTTGTCCCGGAGGAACGGCGCCACCGCCTCCGGGACGGCACCGAGCCCCACCTGGAGCGTTGCTCCGTCGGGGATCAGCTGGGCCACCGTCCGACCGACCGCGGCCTGCTCCGGTGTCGGGGTTCGGCGCGGACGGGGAGGGGGTGGACGGCCGGTGACGATGGTCTCCGCCCGGTCGAACGGCACGGCCGGGCCGGTCGCGCGCGACACACCCGCAACGACCTCGAGGCCTACGCGGCACCCCGTACCGAGTGCCGTCGGCGTGTATCCGATCATGTCGCCGAGCAGGCCGGACTTTGCGAGCACCGCCTGACTGGTCACTCGGGCCACCAGGACGTCGACAGGCAGCCGACCCGAGCCGATGAGGCGGTCGACGTCCCACAACGACTGCGGGACGTAGTCGACGAACGGACCGAGGCGTCGAGGCACTCCGCCGGCGATCGAGACCAGTCGCAGCCGTCCCTCGCGGAGATCCAGCTCGCCGCGCTCGTCGAGGAAGCCGAGCCGGCCGTCCAGGTCGGCGAACAGGATGGTCAGCCCGACATCGGTGTGCCGAGCCCGTTCGATCAGAGCGGCGAGCAGGTCGTCGGGCTGCTGAGGCGACATCGCCGAGAGCACGACGGCCCCCGAGTGGCCCGCGAGCAGACGCGCGGCCGCCGCTTCGTGGTCGGGCACGGGTGTCGTGGTCATCCTCGACGTGGTCCTCCGGTCCGAGCGCCGTCCGGACGCTCCGGACGAGGCGCTCCGAGCGTCCGGACGGGGGCCTGGTCTAGCTCTGGAGGAAGCTGGCGCCGCCGGCGACGAGGATCTGCTTGATGTCGGTGAACTCGAGAATCCCCTCCGCCCCGCACTCGCGACCCCACCCCGAGGCCCGGACGCCGCCGAATGGCTGGGTCAACGACATGCCGGCCGTGTTGACCGCGACGGTGCCGGACCGGATTCGGCGAGCGATGTCGAGCGCGGTGTCGTTGGACCCCGAGTAGACCGACGCGGCGAGCCCGAAGGCGGTGTCGTTGGCGATCCGCACGGCGTCCTCGACGCCGTCGTACGCGATCACGGTGGTGACCGGCGCAAAGATCTCCTCCTGGGCCACCGCCATGTCGTTGGTGACGTCGGCGAGCAGGGTCGGCTCGTAGTACCATCCGCGGTCAAGGTGAGGGGGCCTCCGACCCCCGACGACCACTCTTGCTCCCTGGGCCAACGCCCCCTCGACAGCGGCCTCGGCGCGGATGCGCGCCCGCTCCACCGCCAGTGGGCCTCTCTGCACGGAGCGGTCGAGCGGGTCCCCGATCCGGAGCCCGGTATAGTACGAGGCGAGGCGGTCGACGACCTCGTCGTAGCGGCTCCGCGGCGCGAGGATTCGCGACAGGCTCACGCAGATCTGCCCGAGGAACGAGCTGGCGCCCTCGGCCAGGGACTCCATGACCGAGTCCATGTCGACGTCCTCACCGATGATCGCCGGTGACTTCCCCCCGAGCTCGAGGACCGTTCGGGCCAGCCGGTCGGCGGTGCGCTTGACGATGTCGACCCCGATGGCGGTGCCGCCGGTCACGGTGACGAGGTCGATGCCACGGTGACCGACGAGATGACGGGTCGCATCAGTGCCCGCGGCCAGGAAGCTCAGCACACCTTCGGGGAGGTCGGCCTCGTGTGCCGCCTCGGCGAGCAGTCGCGACGTCAGCTGCGACTCGGGCGCGTGCTTGACGACGACGGGGCATCCGGCCAGGAGAGCCGGAATGACCTTCATCCCCATGAGGACGACAGGCCCGTTGTAGGTGAGGATCGCCAGGACCGGGCCCGTCGGCTCCCGACGCACCAGGGCGTCGCCGCGGCTCTCCTCCCAAGCGAGGTCGGGTGCGATGTCGATCGCGTGTCGCCACACAGCGGTCGCGGCGCCCCCGTTCATCATCTCGCAGTGCGAGAGCGGAGCACCGGACTCGACCGCCCAGGCCAGGTCGAGATCGCTCATCCGCTTCTCGAAGGCCTCGCAGAGCCGCGTCACGGCTCGCGCCCGCTCGCCGGGGCTCATCCGGGGCCACGGCCCCGCGTCGAAGGCTCGTCGAGCGGCGCTCACGGCCCGGTCGGCATCCGCCGGCGAGGGGTCCGCGACCTCGGCGATGACCTGTTCGGTCACGGGCGAGACGACGGGCACGGTCGACTCGGTCGCGGCGGACACCCACTGGCCGCCGATCGAGAACTCGCCGGGATGCAGGGGCACGGCGACCGTGCTCGGGTCAGGGGCGGACAGAGTCATGACATCTCCTCGTCGAGGTCGGGCTCGTGACAGGGGCCGGGCTCACCGGTTGCAGTTGCCGGCGTCGACCTTGAGCTGGAGGCCGGTGACGTACCGCGACTCGTCCGACGCCAGGAAGAGCACGGCGTTGCTGATGTCGCGCGCTTCGAGCAGCTCCACGGGGAGGGCATTGACGAACATCGGCCCCAGCGCCGGATCGCGTTCGATCAGGAAGTTCATGTCGCCCATCCCCGCGGTCACGAACTTGGTGTTCACGCCCGTCGGGTGCACCGTGTTCGCCCGGATGGAGTGCTTGGCGAGCTCGTTCGCCATCATGTTGACGATGCCGACGACGCCGTGCTTCGCCGCGACGTAGGGCCCGAGGAACGGGGTGCCCTTGAGCCCCGCCGTCGAGCTCGTGGCGATGATCGAGCCACCGCTGGCGTTGATCAGGTGCGGAGCTCCGGCGACCATCGTGTTCCAGACGCCGGTGAGGTTGATGTCGATGACCTCCTGCCACGCCTCGGCAGAGGTCTCGTCCCAGTTCTGCCAGGTACAGACGCCCGCGTTGGCGACGACGACATCGAGTCGACCGAGCCGGCCGACTCCGTCGTCGATCGCGGCCTTGAGGCCCGAAGCGTCGCGAACGTCGATCTTGGCCGTGACGATCCGACGGTCGAGGGACTCGACCTCCTTGACCGTCTGCTCAAGATCGTCGTCGGTCGCCATCTCGTACTTGATGGCCGAGAAGTCACGACACGCGTCGATCGCGATGATGTCGGCACCCTCTTCGGCCAAGCGGATCGCGTGACTGCGCCCCTGCCCTCGAGCCGCCCCGGTGACCACCGCAACCTTGCCCTCGACACGTCCGCTCATCGGCGCTCCACTCCTCGTGGTGTTCGGGGATCACGAAGACGGCGCCCGCCAGCTGCCGCCCCAGCCTGTGGACCGAGGAGCAGTCAGGATCTCGTGATCCATCTCATTTATGCGTATCGTTCGAGGGGATGCTGGCACCGCGGCTTCGGATGTGTCAACGGCCACGCGTTCGACACGAGACGGCGGTGGGGCAGGGAGTCGCTCCCCGGGGAAGTGCCCCCGCATCCTCAATCCCGGCCGGATGGGGTGTCGGCTGCTGAGTACCGGGACGGCCTCAGGCCGCCGAGCGACCAGTGACCCGAGCCCTGGATGCCGAGGCCGTAACCGACCTGCTCCCGCACTCCTCGGCGGAACCCCATCGAGATCGCGGCCTTGGTGTACCGGAGGATCGGCAAGGTCCGCTCCGCGAGGCCGTGAGCGAGCTCCGCCGCGCGCGCCTGGAGCTCCTGCGGTGCGAGGACCTCGTTGACCACCCCGAGGCTCAGCGCCTCCCGGGCGCCGATGACCTGCCCGGTCAGGAGGAAGTACTTGGCACGGGTGGGGCCGAGGAGCTCGCCCCAGATGATGTTGACGCCGTCGCCGGGCACCGTGTCGCGGACGGCGAAGTGGGCACGGTCGGCGAACTCGGCGTGCTCAGCCGCCAGCACGATGTCGCCCATCACCGGAATCTCGGAGTGGATCAGAGCTGGACCGTTCACCGCGCTGATCACCGGCACGTCGATGGCGTCGAGGTTCGCCAGCATGCGACGGCCCTCCCACCAGATCTCGTCCCAGGCCATCTCGGCGAAGCCCGAGACGTCGATCTCGCTGCAGAAGCTGTCGCCCGTGCCTGTCAGGACGACCACCCGGGTCGCCCTGTCGGTGGCCACCCAGTGGAAGACCTCCGTCAGGTCACGGTGCGGCCGAGCACCCCAGACGAGGGGACCCCCGTCGGTGTGGAGCTTGAGCCACGTGACTCCGTGATCGTGCGCCACGTCCACCGTGCTCCAGCTCGGGTGTGACTCCATCAAGACCTCCTCGTCCTCGCGCGACCGCCACGACGACGGGGCCGCCCGAGGGGGTCCCGCCGGGCGACGGCGGACGCTGATCCCGAGCCCGCGTCCGCCGGCCCGAGGGTGGCGTCGGTGACGAGCTCATGTCTATGGTGCGCATGAATCGTATAGATAGCGGAGGACGACCATGTCGCGGCAGTGGTTCGAGGACGGCTGGCTGGAGCTCGCAGGGCTTCGCATCCACTACACGGAGTGGGGCTCTCCCGCGGCGCCGCCGGTGATCCTCCTGCACGGACTCAACGTCCAGTGCCACACCTGGGATCCGATCGCGGCCGAACTCGCGGACAGCTACCACGTGATCGCCATGGACTTGCGCGGTCACGGGGACAGCGACTGGTCCGCGTCAGGGTATCGAGTCCGCTCGATGGCCGGCGACGTGCACGGACTGATCGCTGCCCTCGGTCTGGGGCCGGTCCATCTCGTCGGGCACTCAGCGGGCGTGCGCGTGGCCATCGCCGTGGCCGGCGAGCGCCCGGAGACCGTCGCCAGCCTCTCCCTCTCCGACGCCGGGCCGGCCAACAGCGCCTCGGGTGCCGTGGCGATGCGCGATTTCATCCGTGCGACCACCAACCTCCGTGGCTTCCGCGACGAGGACGAGGCACGCGAGTTCTACCTCGGGTTCCACCCCGAGTGGCGCGCGGACTTCATCGATCTCCACGTGCGCTACCAGCTCCGACGGAACTGGGCCGGCAAACTCGTCCCGAAGGCCGATCCGGACGTCCAATGGATCACCGGCTCCGTGAGTCTCCCCGACGTCGAGTACCTCTGGCAGATGTCCGAGCGGCTCACGATGCCCACGCAGCTCCTGGTCGGGCGGCGCAGCAACGTGCTCGACGAGGAGGTGGTCGACAAGATGCTCGCGGTCATGCCGAACGCGGCCGTGCGCTGGTTCGAGACCGGCCACTACGTCCCCCGGGAACAGCCCGAGGAGTTCATCGCAGTCCTCTCCGAATTCCTCAAGCTGCAGGCGTGACGATGACCCGGACAGTTCCGGCGTCGACGACGGACGCCCGCCGCCGCTTCGCCCGCATGAGGAGCCTCCTCGAGGTTCCGATCCTCAATCCGAAATTCTGGGCCAAGATACCCGACAGCTCCGCCGACGCGATCATGCTCGACCTCGAGGACTCCGCAACGCCGAGCACGAAGCCCGAAGCGCGGACCCGCATCGTCGAGGCTCTCCGCGAGCCGAGCTATTTCGGTGACCGGCACGTGATCGTGCGCGTCAACAACCTGGCCACAGAGTGGGGACGTCCGGACCTCGAGGCCCTCGGCGCCGCCGACGGGGACTTCCTCGTCTGTTACCCGAAGGTGCAGGACGCCGAGGAACTCGCCGAGGTCAGGGGCATCCTGGCGTCGGCCGGGCGCTCGCGGGAGCTGCACGTCATGATCGAGACTGCGGGTGCGGTCCTGGACCTCCGGCGGATCGCAGCCGTCCCGGACGTCGTGGGGCTGCACTTCGGTTACGTCGACTTCGCCGCCGACGTCGGCGCCCGCCCGTTCACCGATGAGGGCGACGGACTCTACCCACCGACCACGGACTACGTCCGTACCAAGATCGCGCTGGCGGCCGCCGCCAACGGACTCTTCGCCACCGGGGGGACCCTGATCCCCGACTACAAGGACCACGAGAAGATCGCTCGGTTCGTGCGCTCCTGGGCCGACTCCGGCTTCACGGCCTGCATTGCGGTCTCCCCGGCTCATCTCCCGCTCATCAACGACGCGTTCACCCCGACCGACGAGGAGGTGGCGCGCGCCGAGGTCGTGTGCCGTGCTTATGACGACGCCATCGCGCGAGGTGAACCAGCGGCCGTGGTCGAGGGAAAGGTCGTGACGCTGCCCGATTACCGGGTCTCCCGCCTGGTGCTCGCTCGGGCCGGCACGGCACCGGAGGAGCTGTGGTGACCGCGACCTCCGATCGCCCGCGGTCGTGTCGCATGACAGGCGAGCTCGCGGCGCGTCTGCACGAGATCGCGGCCGGCGCCGTTCCCGATCAGGTGCTCGAGTACGCCAAGCTGCGGCTGCTGCACGCGATCCGGAACTCGATCAGCGCTCGGCGCGCGCCGAGTGTCGAGGTCGCCAGCCGCGTCTTCTCGCCGACGAACGACGGGTGCCTGGTCCTCGGGCGTGCTGAGCGACTCACCGGTCCCGACGCCGCGTTCGTCAACGGTGTGGCCGGGCACAGCAGCCTGCAGGAGGACTGCGGGCCGGGAGGACTGCATGGCGGCAGCCATCCCGGGACGTACGTCATCCCCGCGGCCCTGGCTGCGGCGGAGATGACCGCCGCGAGCGGGCTGTCTCTCCTGCTCGGAATCATCGCCGGTTATGAGGCGGTCGGCCGTATCGGCGCGGCCGCACCTACCGAGATCGTCCGCCGCCGTTTCCGGCCGATCGGCGTCATGGGTCCGATCGGGGCTGCGGTCGCGTCGACAGCCGTCTGGCGAGGAGATCTCCAGGCCGTCGAGGCCGCCGTCGCGCTCGGCTCCAACATGGCCGCGGGATCCACCCAGGGCATCCTCGAGGGCACCATGGAGCCCTATATCCACGCCGGTGTGTCGGCCCGCAACGGACTGCTCGCGGCGCGACTCGCCCTCGCGGGCGCCACCACCGCCACCGGTGCACTCGATGGCGAGTTCGGCTTCTTCGCCACCTACGCGGGGTCCGACGGGGACCCTGGCGCGATCGCCCAGGCCCACCAGCTCACCGTCGTGGGCGTAGGCACCAAGCGCTTCGCCGCGTGCCTGCAGAACCAGGAGACCTTGGCGCTCATCGTCGACTCCGCGCCGAAGAACGTCGACCCCGCTGCGGTCCGTCGACTCATCGTCCGCCGCCCCAGCTCCGGGACGAACGGACTCAACAGCCCCGGAGTCTCCGCGGGCCCGCCTTACCCCAACATGCTCACCGCTCAGATGTCGGCTCGTTTCACCGCTGCGGCGGCGTTGTTGGGCCGAGCCGTCGACGACCCCGACTACTTCCGCAGCTCGTTCGCCGACGACGAAGTCGTCGACCTCGCCGAACGGGTCGAGCTGGCGCCCACCGACGGCTCCGTATCCGTGGTCGTCGAGTGGCAGGACGGGACACAGTCGATCCTCGACGAGGACGTCTCCGGCGTCCTGCACGCCGAGACCGACCTGGTCCGGGAGCGCTTCCTCGAGCACGTCGGCCTGTACCTCGGGCCGGCGCGGGCCGCCCAGGTCATCGCGCTGGTCGATCGACTCGAGGATGTGGAGCACGTCGGCGAGCTGATCGCCCTGCTGCGCCCCGATGCCTAGGCCGAACGGCGCTGCCCAGGGCGGCGACAGATCGTCATGCCGCGTCGCAGAGAGCACCGAGGAGAGACCGTGCAGGCAACGGAGCAGGCCGCAACGATCCGGGAGATCCTCGTGGTCGGCGCTTCGCAAGCCGGACTGGCGTCGGCTCGGGAGCTCCGACGCCTGGGCCATGACGGCCCCATCCGTGTCCTCGATGCTGAGCACGACGGGCCGTACCGTCGCCCGGAGGTCTCCAAGGGTCTGCTCAACGGCACGTACGACGGTGAGACGGTCGCGGTCCGATGGCCCGATGATCTCGAGCTCGATCGCGCCTCCGGCATCGCCGCGGAGCGGTTGGACGCCGCGCGCCGCGTCGTCCACGCGCGCGACGGCCGTGGCGGTCGAGAGCTCCACTTCGACGGGCTGGTGATCGCCAGCGGGGCCAGAGCGCGGCCCGTGCCGTTGCTCGAGCGTCCGCGAGGTGTGCACACGCTCCGGACCATGAGCGACGCCTCCGCCCTGCGTCACGAGCTCGACGACTCCGACGCCATCGTCATCATCGGGGCAGGTTTCATCGGCTTGGAGGTCGCTGCAGTAGCACTCGCACTCGGCAAGAACGTCGTCGTGGTCGAGGTCGAGAAGCGACCCTTGGAGCGGGTGTTCGGACCGCTGTTCGCCGACCACGTCGCCGGCCTGCATCGAGGGCGGGGCGTCGACCTGCGATGCGGGGTGGGGATGGAGCATCTCGACCTCGGCGCCGACGGCGCAGTCGAGGCCGTCGTCCTCTCCGACGGGACACGACTGCCGACCTCGCTCGTCCTCTTCGCCACGGGATCCTCACCGGCCACGGAGTGGCTGGAGGGCTCGGGAGTCGTCCTGGACCCCGGAGTGCGGTGCGACGCCACCTGTGCGGTCGACGGCGTCTCCTTCGCCGTCGCAGCCGGCGACGTCGCCTCGTGGTGGAACCCGCTCTACGGGCGACGGATGCGGATCGAGCACTGGACCAACGCCATCGAACAGGGCACGTACGCCGCTCGTCGCCTTCTGGGTGTGCACGACCCGGGCGGGTTCTCCAGCGCTCCCTACTTCTGGTCAGACCAGTTCGGCATGCGCATCCAGAGCATCGGATCCACGAGCGGCTACGACGATCTCGTCGTCCTGGAGTCGGACGGAGACACACTCATGGTCGGGTACGGCGTGCGAGGACGACTCGTGGCCGTGGCCGGGATCAACGCCGGGACGCGGGTGAACCGCTTCAGGAAGCAGGTGCTCGACGGCGTCGAGCTCGACGCAGTACGGCCCGTGCCGGCGGAGCAGACCTGATGGCGGACGAACTGCACGGTCGGGTGGCCCTCCTGACGGGCGCAGCGGGTGGGTTGGGGGCATCGATCGCCCGACAACTCTGCAGCGCCGGCGCCCAGGTGGCACTGGTCGACCTGCCGGGTAACGCGCTCACATCGCTGGCCTCCGAGCTCGACGCGTCAGCCGCGGCGTTCCCGGCCGATCTGGAGGATCAGACTGTCGTGCAGGGCCTTCCAGCGAGGGTCGCTGCCCACTTCGGCGGTCTCGACATCCTCGTGAACAACGCCGGCGTCCGATCGGTTCACCCTCTCGTCGAGCATCCGTTGGAGGACTGGCAGCGCACCCTCGCGATCAACCTCACGGCGCCGTACCTGCTCATCCAGGCCTCCGCCGAGCTTCTCCGCCGCAGCGCACACGGCACGATCGTCAACACCACGTCGACGGCCAGCGACCTCGCCTTCGGCGACCGCGTGGCCTACAACGTCTCGAAGGCCGGCCTGGCGATGCTCACCAAATCAGCAGCCCTCGAGCTCGGCCCGACAGGGGTGCGCTGCAACGCCGTGGCTCCCGGAATCATCGAGACCCCGCTGAACAGCCACTACTTCTCCGCCCCGGAGTTCAGCGACCTGATCGTGGCGAACACCCCCGTGCGCGGTTGGGGCGTTCCCGACGACATCGCCGGACCGGTGGTCTTCCTCTGCAGCGACGCGGCCCGCTTCATCAACGGCGCGACCCTTCTCGTCGATGGCGGGTGGACGACGGGCAAGGGCTACTGAAGATGACCCTGTTCTTGATCTATGCGATCAGTTAGCATCAATCGAAGCGATTCGGCCCACGCCGACGACGGACGGAGGCTTCAATGACGAGCGACGCGACGGAGCAGCCATCGTGGCCTTTCCCTCGCACCTGCCCTTTGTCGCCTCCGCCGGCGTTCGCCGAGCTGCGTGCGAACAAACCGATCACCGAGGTGACGCTCTGGAATGGTGCCAGCGCCTGGCTGGCCACTCGGTACGGCGACATCCGCCAGCTGCTCGGCGACGCGCGACTTTCCTCCGACACGTCCAGGGAGGGCTTTCCCCAGTCGAGCGCCACGGTGGTCGCGCAGCGCAGTGGCCAGAAATCCCTCCCGAGGCTGGATCCTCCTCGTCACGACGAGCACCGCTCCATGCTCGCGGCCGACTTCATGATCAAACAGGTCCGGAAGCTCCGTCCCTACCTCGATGATCTCCTCGACCGGGTGTTCAACGAGATCGAGGCGGTCGATGGGCCCGTCGACCTGGTGACCGCGCTGGCCCAACCCATCCCGGCCAACGTGATCACGGAACTCCTCGACCTACCCCGTGACCACAGTGAGTTCTTCCTGGATCGCGTCAACACATGGATGAGCCTCGACAGCACCCCGGAAGTCGCGGCCAAAGCGGGTGCGGATGCGCTCGACTACTTCGACCGTCTCATCGAGGAGCGCCAGCACAACCTCGGCACCGACCTGGTCAGTCGCCTGATTCGTGAGCAGATGCAGACCGGTGGACTCTCTCGGCCCGAGCTGCAGCACATGCTCCACCTGCTCCTCGTCGGCGGCTTCGACACCACCGCGAACATGATCTCCCTCGGCACGCTGCTGCTCCTGGACAACCCGGAGCAGCTCGCCGAGCTCAAGGCCGATCCCGACCTGGCGCCGAAGGTCGTCGAGGAGCTGCTGCGATACCTCAGCGTCGCCCACCACGTCGCCTTTCGACTGTCGACCGATGACATCGAGATCGGTGGAAAGTGCATCCATGCCGGCGACGGTGTGATCGCACCCATCCAGGCGGCCAATCACGACCCAGAGATCTTCCCCGAGCCGGAGCAGTTCGACATCCACCGCGACGCGCGGGGACACCTTGCCTTCGGCTACGGGGTCCATCAGTGCCTCGGCCAGCCGCTGGCACGGGTCGAGCTCCAAGCGGTGTTCGCTCGCTTGTTCACCCGATTCCCCGACCTGCGCCTCGCGGTGGACCGCGAGGAACTCAGGTTCAAGAATGCACTGATCTATGGGGTCGAGGAGATGCCGGTCCTTCTGTCCTGACTCGTTGCGCAATCCCCTTCCGTGACCGACGCCGGGAGGATCGGTGGCCACCAATCGCATCGGGACACTCGACAACAGGTGCGCCGGCGCTGCCACCACGCTCTGACTCGAGACACCACAACGTCATCCCTGGAGGCAGCACGATGACGAGTACGGTCCCTGGCACGACCTCTCGGACACCGCTCCGGAAGCTCATGGTTGCCTGCGTGTTCGGACCTACGCTGGAGTGGTACGACTTCTTCATCTACAGCACGGCTGCAGCTCTGGTCTTCAACACGCTCTTCTTCCCGAGCCAGACTCCGTTGATCGGGACACTCCTGGCGTTCAGCACCTTCGCAGTGGGTATTCTCGCTCGGCCCCTTGGTGCCGTTGTCTTCGGCCACCTCGGCGACAGGTACGGCAGGAAGCGGGCGTTGGTGCCTGCGATGCTGCTGATGGGCGTAGGAACGACAGTGATCGGCCTGCTGCCCACGGCCGGCAGTATCGGTGCCGTGGCACCGGTCCTGCTCGTCACGCTGCGCATCCTGCAGGGGGTGGCGATCGGAGGTATGTGGGCTGGTGCCAACCTCGTCGCCACCGAGAACGCTCCGAAGGGACGGATGGGTCTCTACGGGAGCCTCGGCGCTCTGGGCACCCCACTCGGCCTCCTCCTGGCCAATGGGGTCTTCCTCGTCGTCACAGTGGGTACGACAGAGCAGGAGTTCCTGTCGTGGGGCTGGAGAGTTCCCTTCTTGCTGAGCATCGTCCTGGCGGGAGTGGCCTTCTACGTCAAGTTCCGGATGAGCGAACCGGTCGCCGTTCAGCAGGTGCAGGAAAAGGGCGGTGCGCCGACGTCGCCCGTCTCGACCGTGTTCCGTCGCAACACGGCGACGGTGGCACTGCTCGCGGGGACGGCAACCGTCCTCGGCTCCGGGTTCTACTTCTACTCCGCGTACATGCTTTCCTACGGCTCGACGGTCCTGGGCGTCTCGAAGGCCACGATCACTGGCGCTACAGCGCTCGCCGCCGCTGTGATGATCCCAGCGCTTGTTCTCTTCGCTGCGCTGTCGGATCGGTACGGACATCGGCAGACGTTCATCGCCGGCGTCGTTCTCACCGGAGCGTGGGTCTTTCCCGCCTTCCTTCTCGTCAACACCGCGGAGCCGGCACTGATCGCCTTCGCGCTGTGCGTCGGCCTGATTCTCTTCTCCGCCAGCTTCGGGCCGCAGGCCGCGTTCTTCACCGACCTGTTCAGCGCTGAGCTTCGCTACAGCGGTGCAGGTATCGGCGTGCAGGTGGGTGTGGTGCTGGGCGGAGCTCTGACCCCGATGATCGCGACGTGGCTGTACGCCCAATTCGAGTCGTTCAGCGTCGTCGCGCTCTACCTCATCCTCACGGCCGCGGTCTCGACGGTGTGCGCGGTGGCGCTGAAGCGCTACTCGCTCAGCAACGGGAACGCCCCCGACGAGATCGCCACGGTCGCGGCCGACGGCCGCACGACATCGGCTTGACGATCTACGGTCCTCAGTAGAGACGAGCAAACGTCCGCGGAACAGTCGGAGGAGAACTGATGAGCACCAGCCGCATCGGGGCGCACCACGAGCGGTGCATCGGCGCGGGCAATTGCGTCGAGGTCGCCGAGAAATACTTCGACCAGGACAGCGCCAGCGGAACCGTCGTCGTCCTCCGTGACCAGCCCGAGCCGGGCGACGAGGCGATCGTCGAGCAGGCCATCGACATCTGCCCGGTCGCGGCCCTCTACGGCGCACAGGCGTGGTGACCGAGGTCGAGCCGGGCGGGCACACTCCCGTCCCTCGATCCAAGGAGCGGGGGTGGCAGGGGACACCGCCGCGTCGGGTCCCACGGCCGTCGTCATCCTGACGGGGGCGGTCCATCACCGAAGACGGCGCCGGACGCATACAGCGACTCCTGCATCGCCGACTCGAGGTCGAGCTCGGCGAGCAGCTCCCGGGTGTGGCTGCCAGGCACGGCGAACGACTCCGCGACGGTCGGGCTGCCGTCGACGTGCACCGGTGTACCGACCTGCGGCACAGCACCCAGGGAGGGATGTGCGACGTCGTCGACGAGTCCGCGATGGCGCACGTGCTCGTCCGCGAGCAGCTCGGGAAGGCTCAGCGCCGGGGTGAGGGCGAGATCGTGGGCGGCGCTCGCCGCCATCCACTCCTCCCGTGTCCGCTCGCCGAACAGTGTCACGAGTGCATGCCGTACCGACTCGCGGCTCTCGCGGTCCGCCCTGAAATCGATCAGGTCGGGCCGCTCGACGTACTTGCAGAAGCGGCGCCACACCCACGGCTCCACCGCTCCGAGAACGACCACCTTTCCGTCCGACGTCGAGTACGGAGAGCTCGTCGGGGAGCCACCGAATTCGTCGATCTCCGTGGGATCCTCGATGCCCTGACGCCACAGGTACTGCGCCGGGTAGCCGAGGAGTGAGATCACGGCGTCCTGGATGGCGATGTCGAGGTAGGCGCCGCGCCCGGTCGCGTCCCGCCGTTGAAGCGCGGCGAGGACACCCACGACGGCGTAGAGGCTCGCCACCGAGTCGCTCACGGGAAGCGGGAGGATGGCGGGCACACCCGCCGCGGCCATCGAAGCCGTGATTCCCCCCATCGCCTGGTAGCTCATCTCGTGTCCCGGCATCGCCGCGTTCGGACCGGACTGACCGAAACCGGTGACCGAGGCGTACACGAGGTCCGGCTTGGCCCTCGAGAGGGTTGTGTAGTCGACGCCGAGGCGGGCCGCGACGCCGACGGCGAAGCCTTCGATGACCACATCGGTCCGCGGCAGGAGACGCAGGAGCAGCTCACGGGCGCCGTCGCGGCGGAGATCGAGCCCCAGACTGCGCTTGTTCCGGCTGTGCCACATCCATCGGGGATGCTCGGTCGACGTGAGCAGGGGGACGTCTTCACGGAACGCAGCGGCGGGCCGGTCCACCTGGATGACGTCGGCCCCGAGGTCGGCGAGCACGGTTGTGCCGAACCGCACCGGCGAGAACGTCGACAGGTCGAGCACCCGGACCCCTGCCAGGAGAGCTCGGCTCACCAGCTCACCTCCGCCGTCGGGACGAAGCGCACGATCCCGTCCACGATCTGCTCCTCCACCCGTCGTTGCTCCACCAGCACCTGCAGATGCGCGACGGTCTCGATGACGGCGAGCATCCGGTGGAAGGCGGGTAGCGTCGCGAACTCGATGTGACGCGAGGTCCATCGCAGCCGCCGGGCGACCGCGAACGCATGGTCGTCACCCCCGCACACCGCGGCGAGTGTCCGAGCAAGTCGATCATCGTGATGGTCGAGCAGCTCGTCGACGCGCACATGGCTGGAGGGCGCGACCGGTCCGTGCGCGGGAAGGAGCTTGGCATCCGGCATCCGGCGTACCCGGCGCAACGACCCGAGGAAGTCGGCCAGGGGCGACCGCCCGGGGACCGGCTCGAGACCGATCGACGGGGTGATGTGGGGCAGGACGTGATCACCTGCGAACAGGAGGCCAGCGTCCTCGTCATGGTAGACGAGATGACCTTGGGTGTGCCCCGGCGTGGACACCGCGCGAAGCCGTCGGTCGCCCGCGTCGATCACCTCGTCGTCGATCACCCAGCTGTCCGGCGGCCGCCACAGCGATGAGTCCATCCCGCCGTTGCGGGCCTCCGTCGCGATCTCCTCCGCCAACGCCTCCGCCCCTGAGCGTCGCAGGATCGCGAGCTGGGAAGTGAAGGCGTGCCAGCCGGGATCCCCGGCCGCGGTCAACGACGCCGCCTCTCGTATGCCGAGCCGGACGGACGTACCGAACTCCTCCCGGAGCTGCACCGCCAGGGTGTAATGGTCGCGGTGCGCGTGGGTGACGAGAAAGCTCCGAACGTCGGCCAGGCCCGCGCCGAGCTCCTGCAGGGAGGTGGTCAGCCGCGTCCGGCACCGCCGTAGCGCCTGGCCCGCGTCGATGAGCGTCAGCCCCTCGCGGCCGTCCAGGACGTAGACGTTGACCGCAGCGAGCTCATCCGGCAGCGGGAGAGGGAGCCTGTACACACCCGGAGCGACGGTCTCGGGCGCGGCATCCGACCAGTGCGGCGCCCGGGCCGTCGCGTCAGAAGACACCAGCACCGATGATCTCGTGTCGCGGGTAGAAGTCCAGAGCCTCCGGGCCGTCGTCGGTGATCACGACCATCGTCTCGAGGCGGACACCGGCCTTGCGGTGCTCGCCCTCGATGCCTTCGACAGCGATGACCATGCCGGGTTCGATCTCCTCGGGGTGGTCGAATGACCATTGCCGGTTGATGATCGGCGGGTTGTAGTGCACGAATCGCGACCCGGCGTTGACGAGTCCGATGCCATGACCGAACTCGATGGTGAGCAGTTCGGCCTCGTCGGCGTATCCCCACTTGCTCGCCGGCGCGAAATGCTTCGCGGCATCGGCAGTGGACCGTCCCGGCCGCAGCTCGCCGATGACCGAATCCAGTCGGTCGCGCAGCGTGTCGTACCAACCCGCCTCGGCGCTGGTCGGCTTGCGGCCGACGATGAACTGACGATAGAGGCAGGCAGTGTAGCCCAGATAGGAGCTTCCGCAGGTGAGGACATAAGCGAGGTCGCCCCACTCGACCCGTCGGTCGCTGCTGCTGATGCCCCGTTCGAACGCGAGCGGGCCCGACATGACCTTCGACGCTCCGAACTCCGAGCCTGCGTCCTCGACGGCTCGCTTGACCTCCTTGGCCACTGCAGACTGGAGCACCCCGGGACGCAGGACCTCGAGCGCACGTTGGAAGCCCGACGAGCTGATCGATGCGACCATCTTCAAACAGTTGATCTCGTCGCGGGTCTTGATGCGAGCGCTTTCCATGAGCAGCGGGAGCCCGTCGACCGTGGTGATCCCGTAGGCGTGCAGCGCCGCCAGCGCGCGGGGGCCGAACTCACTGACGGCCAGAACTTCCTGCCCGAGGCCGCGTTCGGCCAGCTCCGCGGCGATCCCCTCGGCGAACAGCTTCGACTCCGCCTCCGCGGCCGAGTTCGGGACCGGGCCTTCGAGCCAGGAGCGGGCGATGCGCCACTCCGTCACCCAGGGCGACTGGTCGGGCATCTGATGGTAGGACCCGGCGGGCGCCCACACGACCGGTGCGTGATCGACGAAGAACAGGGCGTATCCCGCCTGGAGCTGAAACTCCGACCAGTGGAAGCCGCACAGGTAGCGGACGTTCTCGGCACCGGTGACCAAGATCGCCGGGACATTCGCCGCGCGCATGATCCCGCGCATGCGCGCGGCCCGATCCTCGCGCATCCTATTCGTGTCAATGCCTTCGTGCAGGTCGTTCGTCGTGGGCCCGAAGTACAGTTTGTCGCTGTAGTTCAGTGGAGGAACGACGTGGTCGTGATCAGGCATGGTCGACACCGTGACTTCTCCCCTGTCGCTGAATATGGAGCGCACCGGACGCTGAATGACAGCGGCGCGCGGGTATGACCTCAGGCGTTCGACGTGGCCGTGGCGAGCTCGATTTCTACCATCTTATGGAAATGCTGCAACGCAGGCTCGTTGCGACCGAAATAGAAGTGCGACAGAGCCCCCTCCGCGATATTCTCGTGGGCCTCCTCCGCCATGGGGATGTCCTCGGCAGTGAGAATCCATTGCGTGTTGTTGAACCGCTTCTCGTGGATGTCCTCCGCGACCCAGTCGCTGTAGGCGAAGTAGTTGTGGTGCATGATGTTCTCCGCGACGCCGCGGCCCGGCAGAAGGAGCGAGTACTCGACGTGGTCCTGCATCACCGAGAGGATGACGTTCGGAAATATAGTGTAGATTAGCTGCACGTGGCGCATCACCGGCCAATCCTGCTCAGGCCGACCGGCGAGCTCGCTGACCCTGCGCCCCAGGAACCCACTCAGCACATGGGGCCCATAGGTGTCGAACGTCGCCTGATTGGAGTTGTTGTAGCGCGCCACCGTGGTCTTGTGCAGCGACGCGAAGTGGTACGGCTCGAGATAGCCGTCGACCGCCAGCTTCCAGTTGGACCCGGTGACCACCGGCGGATGGATCGCCGGGGCCTCGAGCCCGGAGTCGAATCCCCACTCGGCGAACTGCGGCGCCAGCCCGCAGAGGAATTCGTCGACATCGATCGGCTCGCCGCCGTCAGCCACCTTCGTGCCGCGCACGAAGACCATGCCGTACTTCTCAGCCACCGGCACCGCCGGCAGCCCACTGCACGTGGGGTCGAGTCGGCCGAAGTTGTCGCCGCCGCGAACCTTGGTGAGCGTCCCGTCGAGAGCGTAGGCCCAGCCATGGAACTTGCAGACGAAGGTGCGTGCCGAACCCGCGTCGTGGGCCACGTTGGCCCCGCGATGGAGGCAGACGTTGACGAACGCACGGAGGCTCCCGTCGGCCTGGCGGGCGATCACCACGGGGCAGCCCGGAAGGTTGAGCGTCTTGTAGGAGCCCGGGGTCGGCCATTCGACACTGAGCCCGGCGAACACCGGCCGTCGACGGAACAGCAGCTCCTTCTCCCGCGCGAACCGCTCCTCATCGAGGTACCGATCGGTCGGCTGCTCGTACACGTCCGAGGCCTGGTCGTTCGTGTGATCGCGCACCATCCGCAGCCCACGCCGAGCCACGTCGAGCGCCTTGGAGTGCCGCTGACGGGGCGAGTGCCGGTCCGGTGACACAATCGGCACAGTCACAGAGTGCTCCCTCGACGACGTATTTGCACTGTCAGTGCATGACACCATCCGAACCTCTGGGTGTCAAGTGTCACAGCGAGGGCCGGTGTCGCCCGCCTGGGCGGACCGAGTCGTGGGGCCGGAACGATTGTCCCCTGCTCGGAGCGCCCGCGCCGCATCGCTGGTGCCCGACGAGGCGGATCTCTTCTCTGTACTGAGGATGCACGTGTTGGTACTGCTAGTGTAGGTCTCTCTCTGAGGGGACGTGATCGCCGATGCGCCATCTCCGAGTGGACCTCGAGCTGTGCGAGGGCTACGGGAACTGCGTCTTCGAGGCCGAGGACTACTTCGACCTCGACGAGGACGACGAACGGGTCGTGTTGCTCCGAAAGGAGGTCCCGGACGAGGACCTGGAGCGCGTCCGGCTGGCGATCGGGAGCTGCCCGGTCGCCGCGCTGGGACTGGACGGCCCCTGAGATGCACTGCATCCCTGAGAGCGCGTCCCGCGATCGACGTGCAGGATGATCCAGACAGGGCGTGATCCGGACTGGGGACAGCGCTTCATGACGGCCGCACCGAACCCGCGCCGCCCCCTCGGCCGGCCGGTTTGGACGGCGTGACGCCAGCGGCTAGTCTTCGCGCTATGGCGCACGGCGAAAGCGGGCTGGACGCCGCCGAACTCGGTGCCATCATCCGCGAACGCCGGCAGGCCAAGGGAATGAGTCTGGCCAAACTCGCGGAGCTGGCCGGTGTGTCGACGAGCTTCGTCAGCCAGGTCGAGCGAGGCGTCGCCAATCCCACTCTGTCCAGTCTGAAATCGCTCGTGGCCGCGCTGGACTTCTCCGTGGGCGCGCTGCTGGAGAGTTCGACCGACCACAGCCTCACCAACGGGGACAGCGAGATCTCGGTGATGCGCGCCGGGGCGCGACGCCGAATCGTCTACCCGGGCACCCAGATCGCCAACGAGTTACTCTCCCCGAACCTCCAGAAGCGCATGGAGATCATCTGGGTCGAGGCGGCGCCGGGTGAGCACAGCGGGGGCCACCCTCACGTGCACGAAGGCGAGGAAGCAGGGGTCGTCATCTCCGGTGCGATGAAGTTCGATTTCCGCGGCCGCGAGTACGTGTTGAACGCGCGTGATTCCATCTATTTCCCCAGCACGATCCCGCATTCCTGGGAAAGCGTGGGCGAGGAGGACCTCGTCGCGATCTGGGTGATCACTCCGCCCACGTTCTAGCGTCGCCACGCAGCAGTGCGGTTCCGGCCGCGATCGCGGCGTGCAGCGCGGCCACGCTCCGCGTCACGGTCTCGGCGCCTTCCCGTTCCACCATCGCGACCCACAAACCGGTGTTCCCGTGACCCTCCGGGCCGGTCGGGGTGCACGGTGTGAGCAGGAACGGCCGCAGGAGATGATCCTGTGGGGGAATCCGTACGACAATGATTCCACGGTCCTCATCCTCGACGGAGTGTCCCGAGAGGAATCGAACATCGACGCGCTCGGGCAGCGGATACACCTGATCCTGCACCACGGCGGTCAGCGCGGAGACGTGGTGGCCGGCCGGGAACGGTGTGAGGTACGGCAGACCCGACGCCCGTGTGGCCACCCCGATCACGATGGCCCCGCCCCGCGTCGAGTTCGCCAGAGCGCATATGTCCGCGGCGAACAGATCCGACTCCCGCGGTGTCGGTGGGCCACTCCAGAACTCCAGCACCGCTGAGGGCTTCCAGCCGAGCACGGCGTGGGGGTCGCCGTCCGCGAGCAACCGCTGAACGTCCTGCTCGCCGCCCCATCCGGTCATGGACAACTCGGCCGTGCGTACCGCCCGCTCCCCCATCACCACGACGTCGGCGATCGATGAGCCCCCCACATCCAGGGCAAAGGTCGCGTTCCATACATCAGCGAGCGAACGCGCTCGATCGTTGATCACATCGAGCACGCGGAGGCCGAACGAGTCCGCCCAGGCGCCGAGCACGCGTCGTGCGGTGTCGGCCCACGCGCTCGTCACAGTCGTCACGTCCACGCCCTGGAACTCGATCTCGACGACCACGCGACCGTCGGCCCAGACCTGAATCTCCACCGGTTCGCGGTTGGACAGCTCCGGGTGGAACGCGGCCGTGCCGTCGCGCGAGACCACGAGGGAGGCCAAGGGGAACGGTGCGTCGGCTCCGGAACCACCGGAAGTCGTCAAGCGCTCTTCGCGCCGCCATGAGTCCAGCACCGCCTCCACCAGCAGCGAGACAGGCACGTCCCCGACAGCCTCCAACGAGGCGAAGCACACGTCGGGGTACAGCACTGCGACGTCGGGACGTCCGCCGAGCCGGAACTGCTCGATCCTCGCCTTGATGTCGTCGGCGGGCTTCGTGGTCGTGGCGCGAGTGCTGATCCCGCTCACCGCGACCACCTCCTCACGAACATACGACCACACGTCGCACGCCGTCCGCACCGTCTCGCAGTAGAGCCAGAGCCGCGTCGACCTGATCGAGGGAGAACATGTGGGAGATCGAGGCCTCCAGCCTCAGTCTTCCCCCGGCCGCGAGCTGCACCAACCGTTCGAGCTCGTCCATTCGGAAGCCTCCCGAACCGATCACGGACACCTCACGTCGCGCGAGCGCACCCGAGGGTGGCAGCACGACGTCGTCGTCGGTCAGCCCGACGACGATCAGACGTCCGCCCTTCGCCACCGAACGGAACGCCACGTTCACGGCCGCTGAGGAGCCTACGAACACCGCCGCAAGATCCACACCACGACTGCCGTTGAGCTCGCGGATCATGTCGGGCACGCGCGGCTCCCCGGCGTCGAGTGCGTGGTCGGCACCCAGTTCCTCGGCGTGGGCACGCTGCTCGCGGCGCGTGTCGACCGCGACGACGAGACCTGCCGCGGCCCCGCGGGCGAGCTGTACGGCGTGCTGCCCGAGTCCGCCGGCCCCGAAGATCGCCACGCTCTCGCCAGGCTGCAGCCCACCCCGGGCGAAGAGCGCGTGATACGGCGTCGCGACAGCGTCCGTGAGGATGGCCCCGACCTGATCGGACACCTGGTCGGGAAGTGCGACCAGGTTGGCGGCCGGAGCGACCATGAGCTCGGCCAGCGCCCCGTCGTGGTGCAGGCCGATGATCGTCGCCTTGGCGCAGATCTCGCTCATCCCCCGGCTGCACTGCGAGCATCGACCGCAGGTTCGGATCGACGAGACCGCGACGCGGTCGCCCACCCGCCAGCCGACGGCCGCGTCGCCCACCGCGACCACGGTGCCTGCCGGCTCGTGACCGAGTGTCGTCCCCCCGCGCCGGGTCAGTCCGGCCTCGGGCCGGAAGGCCGCCGCCACGTCGGTGCCGCACAGCCCGGCCGCCGTGACGCGCAGCAGTACCTCGTCGGGCTTCGGCTCGGGCTCCGGCACGTCGACGATCTCGACGCCAACCTCGCCCGCGACGACCTGTACCGCCTTCATCGGGCGCTCGCGTCACGTCCGTAGTCGTCACGGAGAACGGTGGCGGTGGCCGTGGCCGTCTGTTCGCCGAGCTGGTTGCTCGCGTCGAGCGAGAGCAGGACACGAGGCCCATCGACCGCCGTCACCGCCCCGTGGATCCGGACGACGTCGCCGAACACCTCGGGCAGCCGCAGCCGCACGTCGAGCTTCTCCAGGAAGGCACCGTCACCCATCCAGTTCGTCACGCAGTGCGCGAACCAGCCGACGCGCTGCGGTCCGTTGTTGTAGGCGCCGGGCATTCCGAGCTCACGCGCGGCAGCGGCGTCCTGATGCCCGATGCTGGGGAGCACGCGTTCCTGGAAGTAGGACGGGTCATAGTTCGACGGAAGCTTGCTGGGATCGGTCCACGCCCAGTCGCGGTACTTCCAGGCGAGCTCGACGGACTTGTATCCAGGGCTGCCGGGGCAACCCGCGTAGTACGCGGTCATGTCGATACGGCCGATGGGACCCTTGACGACCGTGGGCACCGCGTCGCCGACCGAGACGTCGACGAGCGGCGCCGCACCTCGGCGGTACTCGGCGACCGCCTCGGCCCGAATCGCGTCCAGCGCGTCGTCCGACCACGGCGTCTCGTCCCTGCCCTCGAAGGCCAGTCCAGTGGCCGCCGCGCGACGCGGCACCCGGAACGTGCGCGCGACCGACTCGGCGACCAGCTCGCCGTTTCCGGTCCGGTACTCGCACAGCGCCGACTGGATCAGCAAGTCGGCCGCGTTGCGTCCCGACTTGCGCACGACGGGGCCGAACCTCGCCGACGCGACCAGCCGCTCACCCCTCCGGAGCCGACGGTGGAAGGTCCAGCCCGTTCCCGCGTAGATCGGCTGGACACCAGGCAGACCCGCCCCGATCGCACCGTCGAACGCAGTGAACGGAAAGGTCGGCGGCGCGATCAAGGTGCCGTAGGGCGTGGCTTCGGCGTACTCGGGATCGGAGAAGAGCGGGTTGTCGTCACCCAACCCCCAGGCGTAGTGCCGCACCGCGTCCCACGAGGCCTCGTGGTTCCACTGCTCGACACGAATCGCTGTTCCCTCGAGGGCGCGGACACGCTCGATCTCCGCATCGGAGATGTCGGCGACCAGGTCGAATGCGGGGGCATCGGCAGTCAACGTACGTCCTTTCCGTCGGCGTGTCCGTCGGCGCATCGGGCACGTCCGACGGCGTCTACCAGGGTGAGCCCCTTCTCGTGAACCAGGACGGGATTCATCTCGACGAAGGCCAGATCCCCGCGCTGCACGAGAGCCAAGGAGTCGTCGACGAGACGGGCGAGCGCGCCGACGTCGTAGGCAGCACCGCCCCGGTACGACGAGAGCAGCATGCCGACCACGGAGCGCGTCAGGACCTCGAGGCGGCGGGTGGTGTCCCAGCTGTGCCACAGCACAGCCTGGCCACTCAGCAACTCGGCCAGCGTGCCGCCGGGACGGACGAACGCGACCGCACCGTACTCGGGATCGTCGACGACCGAGAGCAGCACCTCGAATCCCGGGGCGGCGAACCGCTGCACGATCACCGTGTCCTCGTGAGCGGCCGCGACCGCCTGCACACCGGTGAACGCGGCGGCGAGGTCACCGCGACGACGCACCAGCTTCACCGCACCGAGCTCGCTACGGTGCTCGATCGAGCGGCCCGCGGCCTTGACGACCACCGGGACCCCGCCCAGCTCGTCGGTGGCCGACTCGGCCGCGGCGAGATCGCCGACCCCCAGCCACCGAGCCCAGGGCGTCGTGGCGGGCAGCAGACCCGCGACGGACTCCAGGCCTCGGAGCCCGCCGTCGGGACCGCTGCCGTCTCGGCTGACGATCGTGGCCGGGCGGCGGTCCGCGTGTCGGAGTCGCACGCCGCACCAGCCGACCGCCGTGATGGCGCGGTCGACGGAGGGGATGTAGGCGATGCCCGACTCGGCGAGCGCCTCGGTGAGCTCGGTTGGCACTGGGTCCTCCTCCGAGAGCGAGGTGAGGACCACCGGGAGGGGCAGTGCCGCGGAGGTCAGGCGTCGCACGAGCTCAGGTCGATCATGAGCGAGCGAGGACTCCACCGCAACGACGGTGTCGACGCTGGGCAGCGAGCTGATCGTGCGCACGGTGTCGGCGAACACGGTCGTCTCGTCGACGAAGGGCACGTCGAGCGGATTGGCGGCCTCCAGGCGGGGGTCGAGCTCGACGGCGGCGGGGTCGAGCTCGGCGAGCGCGACGTGGTCGTCCGCCGCCGCCCTGTCCGCCCCGATCACACCCGCAGCACCGGACACCGAGACGAGGGCGACCGAAGGCCGGCTCTTGCGCAGCAGCGAGGGCGTCGTACTCGCGACAACGATCGCGTCGCCCAGCTCGCTGAGGGTGCGCACGACGCGCGCGCCCATCTCGGAGAGGATGGCATCGGAGGCCGCCGACGAACCGACCACTCGGCCGGTATGCCCGGCCGCAGCCTTGCGCCCGCTCGCGCTCTGGGCCGCCTTGAGGACGAACAGCGGCTTGCCGGTGTCGCGCAGAGCGACGTCGAGGCGTGGCAACCATGCCGGATCGGTCACACCCTCGAGGAAGAGCCCGACCACATCCACCTCGTCGTGCCGGAGCAGGCCTTCGGCGAGCTCGATGGCACCTACATCCACCTCATCACCCGTACTGAACCACTGGTGCAGTCCGACGTGACGACGGATGAGGGTCTGGAGCAGGCTGTTGCCCAGTGCGCCGCTCTGGGTGACCAGACCAACCCGACCCGGGCGCGGAGTCTGCTGCCGCAGCACGCTCGAAAAGGTCAGGTAGGCGGCGTTCTGGACGTTGAGGGTGCCGACGCAGTTCGGCCCGATCAGTCGCAGTCGCGTCGAAGCGACGAACTCGTCCAACTCATGACGCGCTGCACTGTGCCGATCCTCGAAGCCGCTGCCGATGACCACCGCCAGCTTGATCCCGATGTCCTCCGCCTCCCGGAGCGCGTCGACCACGCCGTGCGCGGGTACTGCGACGACGGCGACGTCGGCCTGACCGGCAGGCAGGTCGCGAACGGTTCGCACGGTCTTGATCCCGGGAACATCCGTGCGAGCGTTGACTGCGTACAGCGCGCCGCGGTACCCGAACTTGGCCAAGTAGTCGGCCGGCCGGCCGGCCAGCTTGCGCTGGTCAGCCGAGGCACCAATGACCACTACACCGGTCGGCGCGGCGAGAAGCTCGACCACGTCCCCACCCGAGAGCCGCACGCCAACCACCGATCGCCGTTGCGGAGCTACAGCACGTCCTGCTCTGACAGTACAAAGCTTGTTCCCTCAGTGCAATAGGAGGGCCCGTCGGCGGCTCAGGCACCCGCGCTCGCGGCGGCCCGGCGAGCATCGGCGAGCGCGACGAACTCCCGCAGCGCCGCGGGATTGGCCAACGTTCCGCGGCTGGTCACAGTGTCCGGATCGGCACCTTCCAGAATGCGGCGCACCGGCACCTCGAGGCGCTTGCCGGTGAGCGTCTTGGGCAGGTCCGACACGGCGTGTACGACATCCGGCACGTGGCGCGGCGACAGGCGGGTGCCCAGGCTCTGCCGCACGACCGCAAGGAGACGATCGTCCAGTGCAACACCTTCGTCCAGCACGAGGAAGAGCCAGAGCTCGCCGTCCTTGCTGGTCGCGCCCTGCACGTGCACAACCAGTGACTCGCGAATCTCGGGCAGAGCTTCGAGGATGGCGTAGTACTCCGAGGGACCCAGCCGCACGCCCGCTCGGTTGAGCGTGGCGTCCGAACGCCCGATCACCGAGCACGAGCCGTTGTCGTAGAAGATGACCCAGTCCTGCTGGTCCCAGACGTCGGCGAAGGCCTTGTAGTACGTTTCGCGCAGCCGCGCGCCGTCCGGGTCGCCCCACAACGCCTTGGGCATGGAAGGCAACGGAGTGGTGACCACCAGCTCGCCAGGCTCGCCGACCACGGCCCGGCCGCTCTCGTCCCAGGACTCGACGCGGACGCCCAGGTACACACACGCCTGCCGGCCGGAGTAGACCGGGACCAGGGGCGAGCCGCCGATGAATGTGCCCGCGACGTCGGTGCCGCCGCTGGAGCAACCGACCAGCATGTCCTCCCGGACCTCCCGGTACCACCATTCCCAACCGTCGGGAGGGAACGGCGACCCGCCCACCATGCCGACCCGCAGTGACGAGAGGTCGAACTGTGTGCCGGGTCGGAGACCCGCGTCCCGGCAGGCGAGCACGAAGGCGGTGGAGGCACCGAGATGCGTGATGCGTAGATCTTGGACGAGCTGCCACTGCCGGTCGAGTCCGAAGGCGGTGGGGCTGCCGTCCATCACGACGATCGAGGCACCCGTCGTGAGCGCGGAGACGGCGATGTTCCACACCACCCAGCCCGTGGTCGTGAACCAGAAGAACCGATCGCCAGGTCCAAGGTCGGCCTGCAGCGTGAGCCACTTGTGGTGCTCGAGCAGCGGCCCGCCGTGCGAGTGCGGCACTGCCTTGGGTAGCCCCGTCGTGCCGGAGGTGAACAGCACGTAGAGCGGGTGGTCGAACGGGACCGACTCGAAGTCAACCGGGCCGTCGACGCTGAAGACGTCGTGCCAGCGCAGCATGCCCGGCGGTGTCGCCGCGGCCGCATCCAGGTGTGGCAGGAAGACGGCCTTCTCGACGCTGGGCAGAGCGGCCAGCACCTCTCCGACCTGTTCTCGGCGGTCGAAGTCCGTGCCACCGAACCGGTAACCGTCGATCGCGAGCAGGACCTTCGGCTCGACCTGGCTGAGCCGGTCCACGACGCTGCTGACGCCGAACTCGGGCGGACAGACCGACCAGATGGCGCCGAGACTCGCCGTCGCCAGGAACGCGGCCACCGTCTCGGGAATGTGCGGCAAGTAGCCCGCGACCCGATCGCCCCGACCCACGCCCAGCTCGATCAGCCCTCGGCGGATGCGCCCCACCGAAGCGCGCAGCTGCCCCGCCGTGACCGCGCTGTCCCCGCGTGCCTCGGAGACGGCCTGGATCACCACGTCCTCCGGCATGCACCGCAGGACGTGCTCGGCGTAGTTCAGCGTCGCTCCGGGGAACCACACCGCGTCGGGAACCCGACGGGTCGTCACCACCTCGGTGGGTGGGCTGTCGAAACGGACACCGCAGAACTCGACCAGCTCTGCGTAGAAGGCCTCGAGGTTGTCCACCGACCACCGCCAGAGAGCGTCGTAGTCGGCGAGCTCGACCCCGTACCTCTTCTCGATGAGCGACAGCAGCCGTCCCATCCTGGTCGTCTCCCGCGCGTCGGGCGGGGGCGTCCACAGTACGTCTCCATCCACGACCGGTTCCTCGCTCTCTTCTCCTGGTATCAGTGGCGGTCGGGTCAGCGGTGATGCGGCTCGAGCCGGATGAACAGGCCGCTCGCCTCGGCCAGCACCTCGTCCTTGTCGAGGAGCGCGCCGTCGATGTAGGACTTGCGGCCCTCCACTCGCACGCACCTGGCGCGCACCCGAAGCACGCGTCCGATCGGCGCGACGCGCCGGAAGTCCAGTCGTAAGGACGCCGTTCGGGCACGCCCATGGCCGGCGCAATTGGCGACCTGGCCGAGTACGTCGTCGAACAGCAAGCCGATCGCGCCGCCGTGAGCGGCGCCGTTGCTGCCGAGGTAGAAGCGCCCGAAGGTCACCCGCCCGTCCACGCCGACCTCGTCATGACGATCCACCGTGATGGCCGGAGCGAAGACCTGCCCGCGCGTGGGATGACCGAACTGGCGGCCCACCGCCTGCGCCGTTTCGTCGACCTGCCAGTTCTCGAGCTCGTCGCTCACGCGGGCCAAGGTGTCCGCCAGGGATTCCGCGAGTTCTGCGGGCGGCCGTGCACCGGTGAACGCGTTCTGGAACCGCGCGAGTTGCACTGCAACACGCGTGAGGCTCGGGTCGGTGAACTCCGGTGTGTCCTCGCGCCCGAGCCAGAGGTTGAGGTCGACCTCCCTCCGCGCCTGCCCGCTCGCGCTCACCCGCCATCACCGGTCGCGGTGATCCGCAGCGGTAGCGCCTCGGGGCCACGCGTGTTGCCCGATGACCACTGGGTCGAGCCCGAGCACAGCTCGAACTCGGGAATCCGGGCGAGCCACTCCTCCAGCGCGACGCACAGCTCCATGCGGGCGAGACCCGCTCCGAGGCATCGATGGATGCCAGCACCGAACGCCAGATGGCGGACACGGCCGGAGCCCACCCGGACCTCGTCAGGATGATCGTGGTGGGCAGGGTCGCGGTTCGCGGCAGCCCAGGGGATCACCACACGTTCCCCCGGCCCCAGCCGACGGCCACCCAGCTCGACGGGGTGGGTGACCACGCGACCGATCGTGACGGGCGCGTAGACCCGGAGTAGCTCCTCCACGGCGTTGGGGATGAGATCGGGTGACCTGACGAGGCGCGCCCGGTCGTCGGGGTTGACGGCGAGATGCCAGAGGCTCGTCCCGAGCGCGCTCCATGTGGTGTCGATCCCCGCAATGATCATGAGAAAGACCATCCCGAGCACCGTCTCGTCGGCCAGGCACGGATCGGCGGTCTGGTGCGTGCGCAGGTAGGGCACGATGCCCTGGGCGTGCGGCTCGTGCGGACGGGCGAGCAGATCGCTGAGGTAGTCGCGGATGGAACGCACCGCGTCGGCCCTGACCGCGTCGTCCTGCGCCCCGTCGGCGAGCATGCGCAGGGTCCACGCCCGGAACTGGTCCTGGTCCTCCTCGGGGAGGCCCAGCATGTCGCTCGTGACCACGACCGGGATCGTCCGGGCAAAGGCGTCGACGGCGTCGACGAACTCCCCGCCGGCAATGATCGCGTCGACGAGACGACGGGCGGTCGCGCGCGTGAGCGGCCGCAGCTCCTCGACCGCCTGCTTGGAGAAGAACGGCATGAGCCGCTTGCGGTGCGTCGCGTGGGCCGGCGGATCGGCGTTGACCGGCGGCAGCTCGAGCTCGCGCCCCGGCTCGGGCACGGGCCCGGTGACCTCGCCGACGCGGGAGGAGAACGTGGCGGGATCGAGCGCCACCGAGATGATGTCGTCGTAGGTCGACAACATCCAGCCCCCGCCGTGGCGCTCTGTCCGCGCCACGGGGCACTCCACCCTCATCTCACGCCAGACCGCGCCGGGATCACGACGGTACGATTCGGCGCGCAGGTCGAAATCATCGTGTGCGGGGCATCCGGCGGCCGTCACGTCCAGCTCCTCTCGGCGATCACCTCGGCGTCCAGCCAGGCATCGATCCGCACGGTGGGGCATCCCCATGCGGTCAAGGCCTCGCGGGTGTCCTCCCCCGGCCGGGCCGGCCCCCGACGTACGCTTGCGGGGGTGCGGCTGAACCTCGGCGCGGGCGCAGGTTGCACGACGTCGTCGAACCGGACGAACGTCTCGCGCGCGGCTAGGTGGGCGTCTTTCTCGATCTCGTCGGGGGTGAGCACCGCCGCCATGCACGCGTCCCGCCCCTCACATCTGGCCACCCATTCGTCGAGGTCCCGGGAGCGCACCGCCGCGGCGAACCTTTCCTTGACCTCGGGCCACCGGTCGCGGTCGTTCTGTAGGGGCAGGGATTCGGGGGCGATGTCGAGAACGGCGAGCAGCTCGGCGTAGAACCTCGGTTCGACCGCCGCCACGCTGAGCCATCGCCCGTCCGCCGTCTCATAGACGTCGTAGTACGGCGCACCGCTATCGATCATGTTCGTGCCACGCTCGGGGGACCACTCCCCCGATTGCCACCAGCCGAAGAACGGGGTGGCGAGCACGGCAGCACCGTCGATCATCGCTGCGTCGATGACCTGGCCACGACCCGACCCGGCCCGTTCGACCAGGGCCGCAAGGATCCCGAGGGCGAGGATGAGCCCACCCCCGCCATTGTCACCGACGAGATTGAGCGGCGGCGTCGGCGGTTGGTCGCGCCGTCCGATCATCGACAGGACGCCGTTGGCGGCGAGGTAGTTCAGGTCGTGCCCGACTCGCATCGCGTCAGGGCCGTCCTGGCCGTACCCGGTCATCCTCCCGTAGACGACACGGGGGTTGCGTGCCGCGCAGGGTCCGGGCCCGATTCCCAACCTCTCGGCCACGCCGGGGCGGAACCCTTCGATGAGGACGTCGGCCCGTTCCACGAGGTCGAGAACGACCTCAGGACCGCGCACATGCTTGAGGTCGAGCGCCACCGACGGTCTGCCACGATTGGTGAGCTCATGTGCGTAATCGTCACTCGGGCCGACGGGGCCCGCGTCCGCGATGCGGTCAAGGCGCAGGACGTCGGCACCCAGGTCTGCCAGCAACATGGCGCAGAAAGGACCCGGTCCGATCGACCCGACCTCCACCACACGGATTCCCGCCAGCGGCCCTGCTCCTGTTTCCGTGCTCACGAGAGGCTGCCTGCCGTCCGGGTCGCCTGTTGCTTACCGCTGAGCCGGAACCCCGCCGCCTCCCGATCCCAGCACCCGGCCACCCCTGTCGCACGTAGCTTGTCCCTCTGCATCTTCCCGCTCGGGGTAAATGGCAACTCGCTCACGAACTCGATGTACCGAGGAACCGCGAAATAGGGCAGACGCCGAATGCAGTGCTCGACCAGCTCGAGCTCGCCGAGCTCGGCGCCTGGACGAAGCACCATACTGGCCTTGACCTCCTGCTCGCCCAGTTCGCTCTGCACGCCGACGACGCCCACCTGCAAGACGGCCGGGTGCTTGACGATGGCGGTCTCCACCTCATACGAAGAGATGTTCTCACCGCGCCTGCGCAGATAGTCGTCCTTGCGGTCTTCGAAGTAGAAGTAGTCGTCGTCGTCGATCCTGCCGAGATCGCCGGTGTGGAACCAGAGGTTGCGGAACTTGGACGCGGTCGCCTCGGGTTCCCGCCAGTAGCCCTCGAAAATCGAATGCGGCTGCACGGGGCGCACGACGACCTCGCCCACCTCGCCGCGCGGGAGTTCGAAGTCGTCGTCGTCGAAGATGCGGACGTCGAAATACTTACGCACCACCTTGCCCGACGAGCCGGGACGGAGCGGCACCTCTGGTCCGGTCACCGACAGCGGCGCCGCCTCCGTCATGCCGTAGACGCTCTCGAACCGGCACTTCCAGCGCTGCTCCATCGCGGGCTGCAGCGACGGCGGCGGCGCGGGTACACCAACGACGGTGTCAATGCCCTCCTGCTCCGAGGGTTCCCGCGTCCATAGGAGCATCGCCACCGAGCCGAGCATCAACGTCGCGTTGCAGCCCTCCTCGCGGATCCGCCCCCAGAAGCGCGAGACGCTCAGGCGTTCGTCCTGCACGCACCGCACGCCACGACGCATGGCTCCGAGAACGCCGATTCCCTTCGCGGCGAGATGGAACAGTGGCCCGCATGAGTAGAAGACGTCCCGTGGACTGCGGTACCAGATCGAGGCCTCAATCTCGGCGAAATTGCACATGTAGTTCTGGGTCATGGTCGCGCCCTTCGACGGACCAGTCGTCCCCGAGGTGAAGGTGATCGTCGACGGATCAGACCACAAGGGATCCTCCAGCGTGAGAGCCGACTCCGCGTGCGAGCGCAGCGCTCCCGCTTCCGTCAGGGCGACTCCCCGCGGAGGTTCCGTTGTCGGCGTTCCGCGCACGATCACGTGACGGAGTTCGGGCAGCTCATGGATCACCTCGACGAGGTTGGCCAACAACGCGGCGTCAACCAGGATCGCCGTTGCGCCGCTCACCCGAAGCTGATGAGAGAGGAATGCCCCGTGATAGGCCGTGTTGATCATTACCTCGATCGCTCGCAACCGAGCGGTGGCGAACTGCACGAGAATCTGATCAGCGCAGTTCTCCGTCAGCATCGCAACGACGTCACCGTGGCCTACACCGAGCTCAGCGAGACCACGCGTGACGGCGTTCGATTTCGCGACCAGGTCGGCGTAGGTGAGGTCCTCCCCGACGATCGTCAGTGCGACAGCGTCGGCCGTGCGCTCCGCTTGCCGTAGCAGCATCCCGGTCAGCGTTCGGCTCTCGAAAAGAGCCGCTCGGTCCACCATCTGTCCTCCCTCCCGAAGGTCAACCACGTCGCACTGCACAGCGATGGACTCATGGGAAAGTGATCACTCCACGCAGATTTCGCCCGGCGTGCATGTCCGCGTAGCCGTCGTTGACCTGATCGAGCGTGTACCGACGAGTGATCAACTCGTCGAGACGGAGCTGACCAGAGCGATAGAGGTCGAACAGCCGCGTGACGCTGTACCGCGGGGACGCGTTGCCGTAGAGCGAGCCCACGAGCCTCTTCTGGTAGAAGGTCATCTCGGCCAGCGAGATTCCGAGCGGCGTCCGGTCGAGCAACTTGCCCAGTCCGACGACGGCCACTACCCCGCCTTTGCGGATCGACGCCACCGCGCCCGTCACGACATCCGGACTCACCACTCCGACCGTCACGATCGCGGCATCCGCACCTTGGCCGTTGGTGACCTGCTTGGCGAGTTCGGCGGCCTTTTCGAGAGACGCCATCGCGTCCGTGGCACCGAACTCGAGAGCGCTCTCCCGCTTGAACGGCACCGGGTCGACCGCAATGATCCGGGAGGCGCCGGCGTGCATTGCCCCTTGCACAGCGTTCACCCCCACACCACCGATACCGACAACGATGGCGGTGTGGCCCGGTCGAACCTCCGCCGAGTTCACCGCTGCACCCCAGCCCGTGGTAACCCCGCAACTCACGAGCGCGGCAACGTCGAGCGGGATGTCCGAGGGGACGCGCATGGCCGACGCCGTCGAGACGGTCGTGTACTCGGAGAAGGACGAGACCGCGACGAACTGACCGACGGGCTCGTCACCGATGCGCATGCGATACCGGTTCGGGTCCTCGGGAGCGCCACCATCGAGCAGCGCGGCGTTGAGGTCGCAGAGATTCTGTGCACCCATGGCACACCATCGGCAGCGCCCACAGCCGGCGACACAGAGTATCGCCACCGGGTCGCCGACGGCGAAGTCGACGACCCCCGGACCAACCGCGGTGACCACTCCGGCGCCCTCGTGTCCGCCGACGACTGGATAGGTTCCGAGGGGTAGATCACCGGTGGTGACGTGGTCGTCGGAGTGACAGAGACCCGCCGCCGCCATCTTGATCTGGATCTCGCCCGGCCCCGGGTCGGATACCTCGACCTCTTCGATCTTCCACTCGCCCGGAGCTGAGTGAAGTACGGCGGCACGGCTTCGGATCATGTCGTCACTGCCTCCTTGACGTTCGCCACCTGGTACATTTCTTCCGGCCGCACGCCCGCGACCGGATTCTTGACTCCGCCCGCGAGCTGCTCGGCGAGTCGATCGCCATGACGACCTCGAACTCTCAGGCGGGGTCGAAAGTGTCCTCGCAGCTCTCGACCTCGAGAAAGCGCCAGACACAGATGGCGCGCTGGTGAGCTGAGAGCGTGGCTTCTCATGAAAAGGCGAGCCGAGTGATTCCCCTGTATCGTCAGTCAACTTCTACACTGTGAGTGCACAGTGGCAGTCCCCGGCACGGAGTGTCAAGGCTCACTTTCGACCGCCGCCGCTCCGCTGGCGCCGCGGACCGGAGGTGTCGCACGGCCCTCGGCACCAAGCGAGGGCACGGGCGTGCGGTCCCACGACCGGCCGGCGGAACCTGAGAACACGTTTCAGAATGATCTGATCAGTTGGCGGTGGCAGATCACGGCGTAGGCGAGTTGGAGCAGGCCGAGGTGGATGTCGCCGCGGCGTTCGTAGCGGGTGCGCAGGCGTTTGAAGCCGTGTAGCCAGGCGAAGGCGCGCTCGACGACCCAGCGGACCTGCCCGAGCCCGGAGCCGTGCGCGACGCCGCGGCGGGCGATGCGGGGGCGGATGCCGCGCTGGCGCAGCAGCCGTCGGTACTTGTCGAAGTCGTAGCCGCGGTCGGCGTAGAGCTCGCGGGACTTGCGCCGGGGCCGCCCGCGCGTTCCCCGGATCGGGGGGACGGCGTCGAGCAGCGCCATGAGGTGGGTGACGTCGTGACGGTGCCCGCCGGTCAAGGTGACCGCGAGCGGCAGGCCGTGGCCGTCGACGATCAGGTGGTGCTTGGAGACGGAGTGGCCGCGGTTGACCGGCGAGGGCCCGACGTGGTCCCCCTTCGAGGGCGTGCACATGGGAGGCGTCGACCGCGGCGTGCTCGAGGTCGAGGGCCCCGGCGGCACGGAGTTCGGCGAGCAGCAGTTCGTGCAGTGCGGGCCACACGCCGGCCTCGGTCCAGTCACGCCTCCGCCGCCAGCAGGTCACCCCTGAGCAGCCGATCACCGCGGCGGGCGGCTTGTTCCCGGTGATGCCGGTCTTGAGCACGAACACGATCCCAGCCAGCGCGACCCGGTCCTCGACGGGGCGTCTGCCGGGGAAGCGGTAGCGCCGCGGCGGTCGGGCTGGCAGCAGCGGCGCGACCCGCTCCCACAGCGAGTCCGGGACAAGATCTTCAAACACGCCGGAGGCTTGGCCGAGCCCTCGTCACCTGCTCGACAGACACGCCGGCCTCATGAGGTCTTTCTGAAACGAGTTCTTAGTCCGGAAGGCGTTCACCGACCGTCTCGCGGACGAAGAAGGAAACAACCAAGGACGGCAGGATGGTCACGATCAAGTACAACGCCGGCGCATACGAGTACCCGGATGCTTCCGATATCCACGTCGAGACGTATGGAGCTGTCCCACCGAAGATCGCTACGGCGACCCCGAGCACGGCGGCGCTCGCCGTGTAGCGAATGTTGGTGGGAAATCTCTCGAGCGCCGGGGCCAGGTTGTTGGCAAGCGCGGCCGCAGTCGGGATCGCGAGCAACACGAGGCCGAGAATTGCCATCCCGAAGCCACCGCTGTCAAGCAAGAGAAAGCTCGGCAACGCGAGAACCAAGAAGCCAAGACTCGTGATTCTCAGCAGGATCCGTCGTCCCCAACGATCCGAGACTCGCCCGAAAACTGGGATCAAAACGATTTGTATCACTGCAGCTGCGGTGATTGCGACGAGCGAGGTCGCGGCGCCAAAACCGGCCTGCCTGACCAAGAACGTCGGCATGAAGGTCAAGAGAAGATAGAAGCTGACGAGGGTCGGCATATAATACGCGGCCGCCACACCCATCTGCTTATAGTTGTCGGTGTGACGTAGCGCCGCCAGCAGCGGAATGTGAGCGCTGTCGTTCCTGGCCCGCACGCTCTGAAAACTGGGCGTCTCGTCGACCCTCAGGCGTATGTAGAGACCGACCAGCCCGACCGGGCCAGCCAAGAGGAATGGGACTCGCCAACCCCACGAAGCCACCTGCTCCTCACCCAAGATGGCCTGCAGACCAGCTGCCACAAGAATGCCGGCCAGGAGCGCCGCCGTCGTGGCGACATTGATCCAGCTGACGAGATAACCACGACGAGCCGGGGGCGCGTGCTCGCCCACGAAGATCGCAGCGCCGGCGACCTCCCCTCCCGCAGACAGGCCCTGTGCGAGGCGAGCTACGACGAGGAGTGTCGGCGCGAGGACGCCGATGGTCGCGTAACTCGGTATCAGACCGATTCCAACGGTCGCGACGGACATCACGAGGATGATCGTCGAGAGGGTACGTCTGCGACCGATTCGATCCCCAAGTGGCCCCCAGATGATCCCACCGAGCGGTCGGGCAACGAATGCTATGGCGAACACCGCGAAGGTGCTGAGGAGCCCGACGACCGGATCCTCGGAGGGAAAGAAGACATTCGCCAAGACCGAAGCGAGAGCTCCGTAGACAGCAAAGTCGTAGTATTCGACGAAGGTTCCGGCTGTCGCCGACCACACCACGCGCCGAACAGTTCCCTTCGATGATCCGTCCGCATCGTCACGGGCGATACCACCTCTCACCGCATGATCGCTCACGACCCCTCCTTTTGTTGGTTCTGACCGGGAAGTGACCCTTTTCGCCTGCGAATCGGGGAGCTTTCGTCGTGTGGACGAGGCCGCTGGAGTCCTGGGCAGCTCGAGCACGCCGTCCGTGGGCTGCAGAGGCGAACGATGGGCGCCGAGATCGCGGATCCCACCCCGTCCGAGTCCACTCTCCTCAGCGCGCGGCTGCAGCCGCGCGGCGCTCATCGTCGATCATCCACGTCCGGTCGAGATCGTGAGCCGGCGAAACACTCGAACCCGATCGCAGGCGCGGTGTCGACCAGTCGGTACGCGAGCCCTCGTCAGGCCAGGCCTGCGACGCCGGAATCGCTCCCGATGTCGCGGTCGGCCAACTCGCGACGGCCGGCCGCGATCACGGGCGCCCTGGAGCGAACTCGCCGCCTCAGGCTCCCGGGCACGTCCGCCTCCTCGACCGCGCGCAGCACACAGCGAGACGGCACGGAGGGCGGGCGGCGTCGACCTTCGCCGACGCGCACTCGTTCGTGGCTCGGACGCCGTGGAACGAGGCTTCGACGAAGGCCGTCGAGCGAGCGCCGTCCCCGGACGCCCTCCGAGCGCCGAGGAGCGGCTCCGCCTCCCGCGCTGAGTATCGCGTCATGGACATCCGTCACGACGTGGCTCCTCGCACTCCGGCGCGGACGGTCACGAAGGGTTCGAGCCGTGCGAAATCCGCGCGGCTCAATGACACCCCGACGGGCCCGGCACCCCAGGTCTTGTACTGTCAGTGCACAGTCGCAGTCCCGACGTGAAGTGTCAAGGGTCACTTTGTGCCGGTCGGGGGCGCTACGTCACCTGGTGGAGCAATTCACCTCGAACGTGCCGTATAGCTGTAGTGCAAGCTGTGCCAAGGTCCGGGTCGGCGTGGTCTGTCCGTCGGCCGCTGGGAGCGGGCTCAGCCCCGGCGCGACGAGATGCCGGGATGGGTCGGTGCGTGCGCCGCGATGTCGAGCGCATGCATGACCGCCCGCCGCCCGGCGCCGAGCCGGACGGCGTTGGCCAGGTGGAGGCGCATCCCGGGCAGGTACCGGTGCGTCGGCGTCGCGTCGGTCGCCATCGACACGAGTTCCTTGACTCGTCCCCGGACCGCGCCGGACCGCCACGGCAGCACGCAGTAGGCGAAGAACGCTTCGTAGGCTTCGGGCGAGAGGCGGAGCAGCGAGTCGAGGAAGTCGGGGACCTCTCCCTCGAAGTCGTCCCAGAAGCCATCGCCGCCGCGGAGGCGTGCGCGCAGTGCCTCCTGTTCCTCGCTGAGCGGCCCGTCGACGGCCTCGCCTCGTTCGCGCAGGGCCTGCACGACGCGGTGGGAGCCCTCCATGAGGGTGTGGACCCCGAGCCCGGAGACCAGGACGAGCGTCTCGTGGACCTGGGCCGCACTCGCCCCGGCGTCGAGCGCCCCTCGGATGCCGGTGTCGATGCCGGAGGGGTCGAGCGCGGTCACCGAGGCGTGGACGGCCACACGGATCAGCGCGGCGGCGACGTCGTCGAGGTCGTCCCCTTCCGGTACTCCCACGAGGAGCCGACGCGCTTCCTCGTGGGCGTCGGCCACGGCGACGGAGGCGAGGTCGGCGTCGTCCTGCGTATGGGTCATCGTGCTGGCATCTCCGGAGGGAGCGCGGCCAGCCGAGCGCGCAGCTCGCGCTTGTTGATCTTCGTTGCCGACATCGGCCAGTCGTTGCGTGCCACGAAGTGCACCGCGCGGGGGATCTTGTAGCGGGCGATCTGACCGGTGCAGAACTCGATCAGTTCGGCCTCGGTCACCGTGTGCCCGTCCCGGAGCTCGACGAAGGCGACCGGCACCTCGTCGAGGCGGGGGTCCGGACGTCCGACGACCTCGACAGTCACGACCGCGGGGTGGCGGGCCAGGAACGACTCGATCTCCACGGCCGCGACGTTCTCACCACCGACCTTGAGCATGTCCTTGAGCCGCCCGTGGAAGGCGACCTGCCTCTCCGGGGTGAGGCTGTAGAGATCGCCGGTGTGCAGCCAGCCGTCGGCGTCGATCGCCTGTCGGGTCAGCTCGGGTGCCTTGTGGTAGCCCTCCATGACGTTGTAGCCGCGCACGAGTATCTCCCCGGTGCGGCCCGGACCGAGGTCCTCGCCGGTGTCGACGTCGATGATGCGGAGCTCGATGCCGGGGCAGGGCCGTCCCTGGGCTGTGGCGCGGAGGTCCGTGGAGTCGGCCCGGTCGCTGATCGCGTAGATGCCGGCGGTCTCGGTCATCCCGCAGGCCGCGACGAGCTCACACGCGGGCAGTTCCTGCTGCACCCGCTCGAGGAGCACGCTCGGCCCGATGAGGAACATCGAGCGCAGCGAGGACAGGGCGTCCGGGTTCCACTCGGGGTGGTCGAGCAACGGCTGCATCATCGCCGGGAACCAGGGAAAGGCCACCGTGGCCCGTTCGGCCGCCAGCAGCGTCAGAGCCCGCCCCGGGTCGTAGTGGTGGTCGGTGATGACCGTGCTTCCGGCGCCGACGGCGCCGAGGAACGGGGCGAGGGCGCCGATGTGGAACAGCGGACCCGGCGTCCAGGTGACGTCGTGGCCTCCGCGACCGAGCCGGTATCGGGCTCGTTCCACGGCGCCCCGGGTCATGGCCTCGTGGGAGAGCATGCAGCCCTTCGGATGTGCGGTGGTACCCGAGGTGTAGAGCATCGCCCCGACGTCACGGACCCGGACCCGGCTGCGCAGCTGCTCGACGAGGTCGGGCTCGACGGTGTCGGCGAGATCGTCGAAGCGTTCGCGATCCAGACAGCCGGCCCGCCCGGTGCCGGCGAGCAGGACGACGGATCGCAGGCGGGGCGCCTCCCTCGGGTGGAGGCGCGCAGGGTCGGGCGCCTCGGCGAGGGAGGGCACGCCTCGCCGCAGGATGTCGGTGAAGTCGACGTACTCGTCGCGGTGGGCCGTGGTGATCACAGCTGTGAGATCACCGTTCTCGATGATGTAGCCCAACTCCGCCGCCTTGTGGCGGGCGTGCAGAGGCACGACGACCGCACCGAGGTAGGCGACACCGAAGAACGCCTCGACGTACTCGACGGAGTTCGCGACGAGCAGCCCCACGCGATCGCCGGGACGTACACCCAGGGCGAAGAGCCCTCGGGCGACGTGACGTGCGCGTCGGTCGAGCTCGTCGTAGCGGTACCGGGCCGTGGGGAACACCAGGGCGTCGCGGTGCGGGTGCTCTCGCGCCGACCGCACGAGCAGGTCGGCGATGGTGGTGACCTCGGTGGTGAAGCGGCCCTCGGGTCGGGGATCGATGCTCATCGGGTGCTCCTGCCTCTCATCTCGCAGCCGGAACGGGGCCAGTGCGCATTCGACCCTTTTGTCGGGCCCGCACCGCTCGGCCGACATCTATTCCCGGCAAATCGGGTGGTAGTGTCTTCTGACATGGCATCGCCCGACCGTCAACCGCCGGCGAACTCGGGCAGCGGCCTGTCCAGGCGCCGACGTAACGCGCAGGTCGAAGGCAGCGCTCATTACCAGGCAAAACGCAGTGAGCTCCTCCAGATTGCGGGTGACGTCTTCAAGGAGAAAGGCTTCGAGGCCGCGACGCTGAACGACATCGCTGCCCGTTTCGGCACGGACCGAGCGGCGATCTACTACTATTTCGCGGGCAAGGACGAGCTGTTTCAGGAGGTGTTCCAGGCCACCGCAAGCAAGGTCCTCGACGAGAATCTTGCCGCGGCCACCCGCATCGCCGCACTCGACCTCTCCGCGCACGAGAAGTTGCGGAAGTTGATCGAACTGCAGATCACGTCGTACGAGGAGAACTATCCCTACGTCTATGTCTACATCCAGGAAGACATGGGCAAGGTCGCCTTCCAGGCCACGCCATGGGCCAAAGAGATGGTCCGGAAGACCAGGCGTTTCGAGTCGGTGGTCACCGGGGTCATCACCGAGGGAATTCGACATGGGGAGTTCCGTAGCGATCTGGTCGTACCGCTCGTCGTGAAGACGTTGTTCGGAATGATCAACTGGACGCATCGCTGGTTCAAACCCGGAGACCGGAGGTACTCGTCGGCCCAGACCATCGACACCTTCGCGGCGATCTTCTTCGACGGCTTCCGTCACCCGACCTGAGCCGCCGACAGCCCTTCCCCGCGCGGGGACACCTCCTGCGGGTCGGGTACCGAGACGTCGGGTCGCCGCCCTTCGCCGTGAGCGACACGTGGAGCATGCCGCCTGGAGACCACGCGGTCGAGCTATCGACCGGTCCAGATCGGTCGACGCTTCTCGGCGAACGCGGCCAGACCTTCGAGCTGGTCCTTGGTTCCGGCGTAGGCCTCGATGAGCTCGTAGCGGGTGGTCAGGGCCTGCTCGAGCGACATGCCGAGGCCTCGCCGGGCGGCGTCCTTGGCCGCCTGAACGGCCAGCGGGGCACCGGCGGTGATCTTCGCGGCCCACCGCTCGGCGGCCTCGGCCAGCCCACCGAGGTCGACGACCTCGTTGACCAGACCGTACTGTTCGGCCTTCGTGGCGGGCAGTCGCTCCCCGGTCAGGATCATCGCCATGGCGATGTGATGGGGCAGGTGGCGCACCGCACGATGGATGATGCCCGACTCCCCGACGATGCCGGCCTTGACCTCGGGGATGAAGAACTGGGTGTCGGCGGCGGCGACGATGATGTCAGCGCACATCGCCAGCTCGAAACCGCCTCCGACGACGTAGCCGTGGACCGCGGCGATGAGCGGGGTGCGCAGGTGATACTGCGGACCACCGACACCGGTCAGGCCGCCCCCGAGTGCCATGCGACCGTCGCGGGCGGTGCCTCCTGAGACGTCCGCGCCGGCGCAGAAGGCCTTGCCGGCCGTTGCCGAGAGGATCGCGACCCAGATGTCGGGGTCGGTGTCGATGTCGACCCAGGCGGCGGCGAGCGCCTCGTCCATGGCGGGATCGATGGCGTTGAGCGCCGTGGGATTGTCCAGGGTCACGCGGGCGACATGACCGTCCTTGACGAACTCGATGCCGGCGCTCATTCATCTCCTCCTGTCGGTTTCCGGAACTCGGCGATGGCGTCCTTGAGACCGACCTCGCCGATCCACTCGCGCAGTTGCAGGACCGATGGCGACAGGTGCAGCAGGGCGTCCATCTCGGGGACCTGTGCCGCCGCGGTACGCACACCCATGGCGTCCATCGTCCGGTTGATCGAGAGCTTCTTGATCCGCAGGACGTCGCCGGGGATGCGGGCCATCCGCGCTGCGAGGTCCTCGACGGTGCTGATCACCTGCTCGGCAGGGACGGCACGGTTGGCCCAACCCCATTCGACGGCCGTCGTTCCGTCGATGGCGTTGGCCGGGAGGAAGGCCAGTTCCTTGGCGCGCTTCGGCCCGACGAGGGGGGCCCAGAGCGGGGCGATGTATCCACCGCCGAGAGGAAGGGCTGGTTCGCCGATGTGGGCGTCATGGGCGACGACGGTCAGGTCGCAGAACACGCACAGCTGTGTGGCACCGGCGAGGCAGTACCCGTGCACCGCGGCGATGACCGGCTTGGGGTGGTCCCAGATCGCCAGGTAGCGGTCGACGTTGCGCGCCAGCCGATCGCGGTCGGCGACCGGGTCAGCGGCCTTCGGAGTACCGACCTGGTCGATGTCGTAACCGGCGCAGAAGCCACGACCCTCGCCGCGGATGCCGATCACGGCCCCGCCGATGCGCGCGAGCCGGTCGAGGGCATCCGAGAACTCGTCGAGCATCGCGCCCGACAACGCGTTCGCCTTGTCCGGGCGGGCCAGCACGATCCAGGAGATCGGTCCGGCGTGCTCGATGCGGATGTCGTGGTAGTCCGCCGACGCGGGGTCGGGTTCATGGGTCGCGGTGACCGACCCGACGGTCGTCACGCGCGGCCGATCGGAAGCTGCTGCTTGACATGGAAGTCCACGACACCCGCTGCACGCAGCTCACGACGGGCGAAGCGCCAGCCGTCGGCGGTCTTGACCAGCTCGTCGTGGTACTGGCCGAAGAAGTGCCCGTCAGGGCGGTCCCGGGTGTATCGGTGCCATGCGTACAGCGCCGAGCGGACCGTCGCGGTGTCCAGGTCGGGGCCGAGGTCCACGACGATGTTGGACACATGATGGCTCGTAGCGGCGAAGAAGCTGCCGATGCCCGAGAGCGTCTCGCGGTAGGCCGCCCGTCCTTCGGCGCCGAAATCCGGGCCGTACGCGACGTAGCAGTCCTCGGTGAACAGTTTCGCGATCTCGTCGGGGTGGTTCATGTCGAGGTGGAACGCGTAGTCGAACAGCAGCCGGTGCACCTGCTCGATCTCGACCAGCTCGGCCACGAGCCGCTCGGTGGACTTCTGGGTGGTCGTCGTCATGTGGCGGTCCCTCCTGTTCGTGCGGGAGGAGTGGCCCGCGCCACCTCCCTGGGAGCTATCACCGGAAGCTATCTACATGTGTGTAAACGGTCAATGATCCACTCCCTGGGGACTGACCCGGGTCGACGAGCGCGGACAGTCGTTTACAAGGGCGTTGACAGTTTACACTGGTGTAGATAGCTTCGTGGCTCCGCTCACACCGACGCCGCCTGCGGTCGACGACCCGGGCTCGCGCCGACGGCGGGCAGTTCTCGAAGGAGAGGGGCCGCATGCTCGAGCTGGAGTCAGTCACCGGCGATCCGGTGCAGCTGCGCCGTGCCTACGGCTGCTTCCCGAGCGGAGTGACCTCGCTCTGCGCGGACGAGCACGGCAACCCGATCGGCATCGCGGCGAGCTCGTTCACCTCGGTCTCGGTGGACCCGCCGCTCGTGTCGGTGTGCGTCCAGAACAGCTCGACAACCTGGCCACACCTGCGCTCCTTGCCGCGACTAGGGGTCAGCGTGCTCGGCGAGACGCAGCACGAAGCGGCGGCGCGGCTGGCCGCCAAGGGCGGCGATCGCTTCGCGGAGCTGGAGCTCAGCGGGACCCCAGGAGGAGCGCTCCTGGTGCACGGCGCGGTGGCGTGGCTGGACTGCTCGATCCACGACGAGGTGCCCGCCGGGGACCACGCGATCGTGCTGCTGCGCATCCACGCCCTGGCTGCGAGCCCGGACGGCGCTCCGCTGGTCTTCCATGCCAGTCGGTTCCGTCAGCTGGCGGTGGTCTAGGGATGGAGACCATCGAACAGGCCCTCGTCGAGCTCACGGCCGGTCGACCGGTCGTGGTCGTCGACGGGGAGGGTGGGGAGGCCGGGGGCGACCTGATCGTGGCCGCGGAGTGGATCACGGCGGCGACGATGGCCTTCGTCGTGCGACACACCAGCGGCTACGTGAGCGTGGCGTTGCCCGTCGGCGACTGCGCTCGTCTGGCCTTGCCCCACGCCCACCACGGCGCCGGGGACTCCCGCGCCGCCTACCGAGTCAGCGTCGATGCCGCCCACGGGATCGGGACCGGCATCTCGGCCCGTGACCGGGCGCGCACCGCCCGGCTGCTCGCCGAGCCCTCCACGGGGCCGGGGGACCTCACTCGGCCGGGCCACGTGGTGCCGCTCGGGGCCCGGGCCGGCGGCGTTCTGGAACGTCGCGGTCGCACCGAGGCCGCGGTGGACCTGACCCGCTTGGCCGGGCTGCGCCCGGCGGGTGTGCTCTGCGAGATCGTGAGCACCCGCGAGCCGGGCCGGATGGCACGGCGCGCGGAGCTGGTCGACTTCGCCGCCGAGCACGGCCTGGCCATGATCGGCGTCAACGATCTCGTGGGGTACCGGCGTGCCACCGAGACCACCGTCGAGCGGCTCGCGAGCGTGCAGCTGCCCACGGACTCGGGGAGCGGGCGCCTGATCGGCTTCCGCGGGCACCTCGACGACGCCGAGCACGTCGCGTTCGTGGTGGGCGACCCCCGGGGACCCCACGCGCCGGTCCACGTTCACGCCGAATGCGTGCTCGGCGACATCTTCCGCGCCCGCAGCTGTGACTGCGCAGGTCGCCTCGACCGGTCGCTCGCCGCCGTCGCCGCCGCCGGGCGCGGTGTCGTGGTGTACGTGCGCTCCGTCGCCCGCCCTCCGGTCGCACAGGCCCTCGCCGCGACACGGCACCACGAGGGGCCCGTCCCCGACTGCTTCTCGATCGGCCCCGCCCCGGCCTCAGCCTGCTCGACGGCCGATCCGGCGGTCGTCGCCGCGGTGCTCAGGGACCTCGGGGTCACCTCCGTCGACCACCTGCACAACCCCGTCGACACCGCCTACTCCCTCGACGCGGCGATGGAGCCGACGCGCCGGACACGACCGGCTGCCGACAGCGCCGTCGCCTGATCCCCGGCTCCCCTTCCGGACCGTCAGAGACACGAGGAGTGCCCTCCGTTGAAGTTCAGCTTGATGCAGACCGGCGTGATCGGGCGCCGTGCCGAGATCGAGGCCGGCATGGCCGGCCAGCGCTCCGACCTCTACCAGCGCTTCCTCGAGGAGATGAAGGGCTACATCCAGCTCGCCGACGAACTCGGTTACGACGCCTACTGCTCCCCCGAGCACCACCTGCAGATCGAGGGTTTCGAGATCACCAACCACCCCGGGATGCTCGGGGCGTACGTCGGACTGCACGCCAAGCGTCTCAAGGCCGGGCTGCTCGGCTACGTGCTGCCCACCCACAACCCGGTGCGAGTGGCGGAGGAGATCGCCACCCTCGACCACATGCTGCGGGGCCGGCTCATCGTCGGCTTCACCCGCGGCTACCACGCCCGCTGGGTGGACGCCTACGCCTCGATCCGCGGGGTCGGCGCCACCAACGTGCAGCACGCGAAGGCCAAGAACGAGCAGGATGCGATCAACCGCGAGATCTTCGAAGAGTCCGTCTCGATCGTGAAGAAGGCGTGGGAGAACTCCATGTTCTCCTTCAAGGGCAAGTACTGGGAATATCCCCCCGAGGGAGGATCGGCCGGCCATCCGGGCTACGCCGAGTTCGGCGCCGGCCAGGACGAGAACGGCATCGTCCGCGAGATCGGGATCGCTCCGCGCCCCTACACCTCCCCACACCCCAAGCTGTACGGCGCCTTCGCCTACTCCATGCGCACCGTGGACATGTGGGCCCGTGAAGGCGGCAAGCAGGTCGTCTTCGCCAACGACCTCGACTTCTGCGAAGCGCTGTGGAACCGCTACACCGAGACCGCCAGGAAGGCCGGCCGCGACGTGGCGCGCGAGGACGTCGGGGCATGGGGCGGCTTCCTCATCCTCACCAACTCGAAAGAGGAGGCTCAAGAGCTCGAGGCCGAACACCGCTGGTTCTGGGACAAGTGGTTCATCCCCCATGGTCAGCAGTTCCCGAACGTCCTCATCGGCACTCCGGACGACATCTCGCGCCAGATCGAGCAGGCATACGACCGGCTCGGGTTCAACGAATGTTTCCTCATGTTCGGCCAAGGCCACCTCGAACCCGGCCGCCAGAACGAAGAACTGATCCGATTCGCCGAAGAGGTCGCCCCACGGTTCTCGACCAAGGACGAGACCGGCACATTGTCATGACACACCCATCGAAGAGAGTCGCTCATGCCCAGCACCGATGAGAACAAGGCCGTCGTCGCCCGCTTCCTGGACATCTTCTCGCAGGGCGACCCCGAGAAGACGGTCGCCGCCCTGACCGACGACATGCGGTGGTGGGTGTCGGGACGACTGGACGGGATGTCGGGGGCGTACGGGAAGGAGGCATTCCTCAAGCTGATCGGCGGGGTCGCCGACGTCTATGTCTCACCGCTGCGGATCACCCCGACCTCCATGGTCGCCGAGGACGACCTGGTCGCGGTCGAGGCCGACTCCTATGCCGAGCTCAAGGACGGCAGGATCTACCAGCCGCAATGCCATTTTCGGTTCCGCGTGGCTGCTGATGGCCGCATCTGCGAGGTCCACGAGTACCTCGACACCGAGCACGCCAAAGAAACGTTCTTCAGTTCCTGACCTCTGTCCCAGCACGACGACGTCCGTCACGAGGAGAGAAACCGATGGAGTCCGGACTCATCCACATCCCCTACATGCGCCCGGAGCGGAGCTCACGCGAGACCTTTGACTGGGCCTTGGCGAACGCACGCGAGGCCGACAAGGCCGGCTTCACCGAGTTCATGGTCGCCGAGCACGCCACCCAGAAGTGGGAGTGCATTCCGACCCCCGAGCTTGTCATCGCCGCGGCGGCCCCGCAGACCGAGCGCATCAAGTTCGCTCCCATGGCCCACCTGCTTCCCCACCATCACCCGGCCGACCTGGCGATCCAGGTGGGGTGGCTCTCACAGATCCTCGAAGGCCGCTACTTCATGGGCATCGGCGCGGGAGCCTATCCCCAGGCGTCCTATCTGCACGGCATCACCGAAGCCAAGCTCAAGGACAACCCGCGGCGGGTCCGCGAGTCCCTCGAGATCATGGAGAGAATCTGGAAGCGGGAGCCCTTCTTCTACGAGGGCGAGTTCTGGAACGCCGGCTACCCCGAGGAGATCGACGACGGCCTGGGCCACGACGACCACAAGCTGGCCGACTACAGCCCCTGGGGCGGCAAGCTCGACATCGCGGTGACTGGTCTGTCAGTCAACTCCCCCTCGATCCGGTTCGCCGGTGAGCGCGGTTTCATGCCGGTCTCCATCTACTCCGGCTCCTCGATCCTCAAGACGCACTGGAACACGTACGAGAAGGCCGCCCTGGAGAACGGCCACGCCCCCGATCGCTCGAAGTACCACGTCTCCCAGTCGGTCTTCGTCGCCGACACCGACAAGGAGGCGAAGAAGCTGGCGATGGAGGGTGGGCTCGGGTACGCGTTCGAGCGCTACCTCTGGCCGATCTGGGAGCGCTTCGGCCTGCTCGAGGGCTTCATCAACGACGTGGGAGGCAAGGCCTCCGACGTCGACCTCGAATGGATCTGCGACAACGTCTGGGTCGTCGGGTCCCCCGAGACGGTGATCGAGAAGCTGAACAAGCTCTACGAGTTCACCGGAGGGTGGGGCGTGCTCCAGGTCGAGACCCACGACTACATGGACGACCCGTCGCCGTGGTTCCAGTCTCTCCGCCTCATTGCCCAGGAGGTCGCCCCGAAGATCCAGCTGCCGTTCAGCGTGTCCGCGTCGGCATGAGCGCCTCGGCCTGAACTCGTCGACCGGGCACGGGTCGACCACGGCCCGTGCCCCGTGTCGGTGACCCATGACCCCCAAGAAGGTGCGCATCATGCCGACCCTGCCCTGCCACATCCCCGGTATCCTCACCCCCGAGTTCGAGCAGGATCCGTACCACTCGTACAGCCTCATGCGCCAAGATGCGCCGCTGTATCACGACGAACAGCTCCAGGCCTATGTGCTGAGCCGCTACGTGGACGTGGCCCGGGCGTTCAAGGATCCGGTGTTCACCAACCGGAACTACGAATGGCAACTCGAACCGGTGCACGGACGGACCATCGTGCAAATGGACGGCCGTGAGCACGCCACCAAGCGAGCGATCGTTGCACCCTCGTTCCGACCGAAGGCGATCACGGGTCGCCTGACCTCGATCATCGAGAGTAATGCGGTCCGTCTGGTCGAGGACTTCGTGGCTCGCGGGAGCTGCGAGTACTCCGCCGAGTTCGCCCGACTGTATCCGATCAATGTCACTGCCGACATGATGGGCCTTCCGGTCGAGGACCTCGAGACCTTTCGCGGCTGGTACACCGCGATCATCGATTTCCTCGGCAACCTGACCGGCGACGAGGCGGTGGCGAAGGCGGGCCTCCGAGCGCGCGACGCCATGGCCGACTACATGATGCCGGTCATCGCCGCGCGGCGACGAGAGCCCGGCGACGACCTGCTCTCGACGCTGTGCACCGCCGAGGTCGACGGCGTGCAGATGTCCGACGAGGAGATCAAGTCGTTCGCGAGCCTCCTCCTCACCGCCGGTGGGGAGACCACGGACAAGGTCCTGACGAGCCTCGTGACGAAACTGGTCGAGCACCCCGACCAGCTCGCCGATGTCCGGCGCGACCGATCGCTGATACCCGCGGCGCTGGCCGAGACCCTGCGGACGGCGCCGCCGCTGCACATGGTGATGCGGCAGGTCGCCGCGGACGTCGAGATCGCCGGCGGCACCATTCCCGAAGGCAGCACCGTGATCTGCCTGATCGCGTCGGCCAACCGCGATCCCGAAGTCTTCGCCCGGCCCGACGAGTTCGACATCCACCGCCCCGAGGTCGACGCCTCCCGGGAGTTCTCCGGGGCCTCCAAGCAACTGGCCTTCGTGCACGGTCGCCACTTCTGCGTCGGGTCTCTGCTGGCGAAGCAGGAGGTCGATGTCGGGATCAACGTGCTGCTCGACCGTACCTCGGACATCCGCCTTCAGGATGGGTTCGTGCCGGTCGAGGAAGGCGTGTTCACCCGCGCTCCGCGCAAGCTCCTCCTGGACCTGACACCCGGAGCGTGACCATGGAACACGAGTCCGTCGCGAAGGTGGCCGTGGACCGGGACCGCTGCGTCTTCACGCTGCAGTGCACCTACTACGCACCCGCGGTCTTCGACGTCGACGACAACGGCGAGATGACGCATCTCGAAGACATCGTTAGCGACGCCGATGCGGCCGCAGTCCGCCGTGCTGCCGAGCTGTGCCCGTCCGCCGCGATCACGCTCGTCCGACCGGCCGACGAGCACCAGGGAGACCGTCCATGACACGACTCGAGGGCAAGGTCGCGCTGATCAGCGGGGGCGCGCGAGGGATGGGCGCATCCCACGCGCGAGCCGTCGTTCGCGAGGGTGGCTGTGTCGTCGCCGGGGATGTGCTCGGAGACGAAGGCCGCGCGCTCACCGACGAGCTCGGGGACGCGGCCCGGTTCGCCGAGCTGGACGTGACCCGTGAGGCGGACTGGGCGCGCGCCGTCGAACTGGCCGTCACCACGTTCGGCAAGCTCGACGTTCTGGTCAACAACGCCGGGATCTGCACCGTCGGCAGCCTGTTCGACTACACCGCCGACGACTGGAACCGCATTCTCTCGATCAACCTGACCGGACAGTTCCTCGGCATCAAGAGTGCGGTCGGTGCGCTCGTCGAGGCCGCCCCGTCGTCGATCGTCAATGTCTCCTCGACCCAGGGCATCGAGGGCATCTCCGAGCTGCACGGCTACACGGCCTCGAAGTTCGGCGTTCGCGGTCTGACCAAGTCCGTGGCCCTCGAGCTCGCCGACCGAGGGGTCAGGGCCAACGCCATCTGCCCCGGGACCATCGCGACCCCGATGAACGAGGGCCTCGACGTCAGCGGCTTCAACCCGATGAAGCGTAAGGCTGATCCCGACGAGGTTTCGTCCCTGGTGGTCTATCTCGCCAGCGACGAGTCCTCCTTCATCAGCGGAACCGAAATCGTGATCGACGGCGGGGAGCTCGCCGGTCACGGGCCGCTGGTCGCCACCTGACAGTCGTTGTCCCCTTCTCGCCCGCCAGGACGCGCCGGGGTCCGAGCGGCGCAGAGCTCGCCCACGATCAAGGAGGAACCATGGGAGCAATGGACGGGAAGGTCGCGTTCGTCACGGGTGCCGCGCGGGGCCAGGGCCGCAGCCACGCGGTACGACTCGCCCAGGAAGGCGCCGACATCATCGCCGTCGACATCTGCGAGCAGATCCCGACGGTTGAAATCCCGATGGCGACCAGGGACGACCTGGACGACACCGTCCGGCTCGTGGAGAAGCTTGACCGACGAATCGTGGCGAGCGTCGCCGACGTCCGCGACGGGGTCGCCCTGCGCGGGACCGTCGAGAGCGCCGTGGAGGAACTGGGACGGCTCGATATCGTCTGCGCGAACGCGGGCGTGTACGCGTTGACGCTCGACGAGCCGACGGACCCCGCCGCGAGGCGCCGGTTCTGGCAGGACACGGTCGACGTCAACCTCACCGGCGTCTGGAACACCGTCGAGGCAGCTGCTCCCACGATGGTCGAGGCCGGGCGGGGCGGCGCCATCGTGCTCACCGCGTCCACCGCCGCGTCGAAATCCGCCGCGAACGACAGCCTGGCGATGAACGCCTACACGGCGGCCAAGCACGGCGTGGTCGGGCTGATGCGCAACCTGGCCGTCGACCTCGCGCCGCACAGCATCCGCGTGAACACGGTGCACCCCACCGGAGTGCACACACCGATGGTCGAGAACGCGGTGGTCGAGAAGTACATGGCCGAGAACGCGGGGTTCGCCAAGCTCGTGCTCAACTCGCTTCCGGTCGACGCCGTCGACCCCGTCGACATCAGCAACGCCGTCGTCTGGTTGGCATCCGACGCGGCTCGGTATGTGACCGGGGTGCAGCTCCCCGTCGACGCGGGCTTCCTCGTCAAGTAGCCGGCGGACGTGAGGGAGTTCCGTGGTCACCGACGTCACCGACGTCACCGACGTCACCGGCGAGCGCACCCTGACCACGCTGCTCGCCCACCGGGCGGCCGCACGTTCCTCCGCCTCGGCACTCGTCACCCATCGAGAGAGCGTGACGTTCGAGCAGCCGGCCACCACCGGTGCGCTGGCGGTCGAGCGCGCCCTGGCGACCACCGATCCGGTCCTGGTCATCACCCCTGCGGGACCTGCCGAGACCTACCGCCTGCGCGAGCTCGACTGAGCCCGCCCTCGGCCCCCTTCGTGCGCTTCCGCGAACGAGAGAGGAATTCCTCCCCATGAGCGTCGACGAAGGGGGCGACGTGGCTGAGACGTCCGCCGCGAGCTCGTCCGGTGCAGCAGGTGCTCCTCCACGGCATGCGCCGAACGAGGGTGGACGCGTGATCGACGTCCGGGCGTCTCGCCGCGCACTGGTCGCGGGGTCGCTCGGCAACCTCGTCGAGTGGTACGAGTATGCCCTCTACGGCTACATGGCCCCGATCATCGCGGTGCTGTTCTTCCCCACCCAGGACGACGTGGCAGGCCTCCTGGCCACGTTCTCCTTGTTCGCCCTGGCCTTCTTCCTCCGGCCCGTCGGCGCCGGGCTCTTCGGGCGCTTGGCCGACCGCCGCGGTCGGCGGCCGGTGCTCGTGCTGATCATCGTGACGATGTCGGCCGCAACGGCGCTGATCGGCCTCCTGCCCACGCACGCGCAGATCGGGGTCTGGGCTCCCCTGCTGCTCACCGCGCTGCGAGTGGTTCAGGGGCTCGCAGCGGGCGGCGAGTTCGGCGGCGCGGTCTCGCTGATGGCCGAGTACGCCCCACCACGGAAGCGCGGAATCTACGGATCGTGGTCGTTCTTCACGACGGTCGCCGGGTTCGTGGCGGGAGCCGGCATGGCGACGCTCCTGATCGCGGTGTTCGACCAGGGCGCGTTGGTGTCGTGGGGATGGCGGATCGGGTTCCTGGTGGCGGCCCCGCTCGGTCTGGTGGCGCTCTACATGCGGCTTCGCGTGGACGAGACTCCGTCATTCGTCGCCACCGCGAGCGGGCACGACGACCTGGGCCTGACCGCTGAGAGCTCGTCGCCGACGGCCGGTGTCCTGGTCCGCCAGGTGCTCCCGACCGTCGGCGTCGTGGTCGTCTACTCCTGCACGGGCTACACGTTCATGGTGCTGATGCCGACCTACCTGTCGAAGACGCTGCAGATGCCACTGGCTCAGTCGTACGTACTGACATTGATCAACGGCTCGGTCGCGGCGCTCGTCGTGCCGTTCGCGGGCGCGTGGTCCGATCGCGTGGGACGGGCACCCGTCATGCTCGTCGGCACGATCGCCACCGTGTTGTTGTCCTACCCGCTGTTTCTGATGCTGGGAAGCGGCTTCACGCTCGCGCTGGCGGCGCTGGTGATCGCGGGGGTGCTGATCGGCCTCGTCGGCGGCCCTCTACCGGCCCTGCTCTCCGAGCGATTCCCCACGCGGAGTCGAGTGACCGGAGTCTCGCTGGCTTACGCGCTGTCCGTAGCGATCTTCGGTGGCACCGCGCCCTTCATCATCACAGGACTGGTCTCCGCCACCGGTGATCCTCTGGCCGCCGCGTACTACACGATCCTCTGTTCCCTGATCACCCTCGCGACCCTGCTCGCGATGCGCGGTCGATCGATAGCGACCTCGCACCTCGAGCCTCTTCGGAACCAATGACATCTCGTGCCGGGTCACGACAGACGACGCCGGAACGTCACAGCCCTTCACGCGGGCCACCGCGGCGCGCCGGTCGTGCCGCCCCTGTCCCGACTCCTACCGCACCTCGTGGCAGTCACAGACGGTGATCGGGTACGACGTGGGCGGCGTGGTCCCCGGCGGTGCGGGTGCGGTCGGGGTGGGACGCGGCGACGGCGGCGGCCAGGGCGTCGAGCACTGCGCTGTGGACCAGGCGGCTGGCCCGGGCCTCGATCTGATGGCGGGTCTCGGGGGAGCCGGCGACGAGAGCTTGGTCGCAGAGCTCGGTCAGCGGCGACCGGAAGAAGCCGGTGACGGCCACGGTGGCGACCCCGGCCTCCCGCGCCGCGGCAGTGGCGGCGAGGGTCTCGCGGGTCTGTCCGGTGTGACTGATCGCGAGACACACCGCACCGGGGCGCAGCAGCCGGGCGCTCACGTGCTGCACGTGGGCGTCGGCGGGAGCCTCGGCGAGCAGCCCGATCCCACGCAGCCGGTAGGCCGCGTCCAGCGCGAGGGGCGCCGAAGTGCCCACGCCGACGACGAGGACGTGCTCGGCACGTCCAAGGAGCTCGGCCGCAGTCCGGAACGCGGACGGCGAGCAGGGCAAGATCGGCTACGCGACCTACGTCAAGGAACGGCTGTCCAGCTTCGACGGCGAGGCCGGCACGCTCACCCTGGCCGATCTCGAGGACTACCCCGAGCTCACCGCGGAACTCGCCGACCTGCGCGCCGCGGTCGACATCGCCGGGTCCGCCGCGCCGGAGGAGATCGTCGTCAACGCCGCCTCGCCCGGCGTCATCGCGATCTACCTCGCGGATCGGCACTACGGCTCCCATGAGGTCTACCTCGACGCGCTCGCCGATGCCATGCGCACCGAGTACGAGGCGATCGTGGACGCCGGGTTCCTCCTGCAGATCGACTGCCCGGACCTCGCGACGGGCCGCCACGCCCAGTACGCCGACGCCTCGATCGAGGACTTCCGCCGCGCGATCGCCGGGCACGTGGAGGCCATCAACACCGCGACGACCGGCAGTCGGTGCCGGCGATGACCCGCTCCACCCCGACGATCTCGGCGTAACGCACGTCTGCTGGGGCACCTACATCTCCCCGCACCACCGCGACGTCGAAAGGGTCGGGGTGGCCCCGGAGGTCAGCTCGCGCGCCCGGGCCCGCTCGCTGCTGCTGAGCTCTTCACCGTCGAGGAGCAGACGAGTGGCGACGAACGGGATGATCCCCGGCCGACACGCCTGGTCCGACCCGGACAACCGTCGAGGACGACGACGGGGACGCGCGCGGTGCGCTCGACGAGGGCTCAGAAAATCTCCTCCCGGCGCGCTAGACATTGCCACGTTGCCGGGTGTACCTTCCGGGTCGTTCCAGCGAAGAGAAGATCGAAGAGGCACGGGAGATCGCGCACCTGCCCGTGAAGCACGACCAGCACGTCACGACAGGACCGAGGGAAGGAGGGAGCGCTCACAGTCAGGCGTTCGAGCCCACCGCTCGGACATCCCGGCTCGTCGGAACGGATGGTGATCTTCAGTTATCGATCTTTGCCGACACCCGCGGCAGCCGCTCGTCGGTTCCTGCGGGGCCAGGCCGGCCCTCGTGCCGGCTGACAGTGTGTGAACCCAACCCCCAGGGCCCCGGTGCCACGTGCACCGGGGCCCTTCGTTCGTGAGAGGTGATATGGCTCGGGAGTCCGAGGAGGTGACCCAGCGGTTCGACGACGAGCACTACCCCGCCTACTCGATGGGTCGGGCCGCCGAGATGATCGGAGCGACACCCGGCTTCCTGCGCAGCCTGGACGAGGCGAAACTCCTCGATCCCCAACGCTCCCGGGGTGGCCATCGCCGCTACACCCGCCACGAGCTCCGGCTCGCCGCCCGAGTCCGTGATCTCCTCGACGACGGCACCGCCCTCGAGGCGGCGTGCCGCATCGTGGTCCTCGAGAACCAGCTCGACGAAGCGCGACGCGCCCTCGCCACCCAGCGCGGCAACCGCTCCGAGCGCTTCCCCACCGCGGCCACCGACGCCCCGGGGGATCGCAGCACGCAGCGCGAGGCACCCGGCTGAGGTACGCCGTGGTGCGGTGCCACACGGAGCCACTCGCCGGCTCGTGAGGTTCGACCACGCCCCGACCAGCCGGCACAGTCCGGACCGCCGCCGAGCCGCCGCCGAACCTCCCGACCGACGCGCAGCGCCTCGGATGCCCAGGTGGTCGGGGTGCCGTAGGCACGATTCACGCGCCGATCCGCCATCCGCGTGCGCGACGACGCTCCTTCCAGAACGCGGTGTAGCGACCACCCTGCGCGAGAAGGTCCTCGTGGCGCCCCTGCTCGGCGATCGTGCCGTCGTCGCCGAGCACGAGGATCCAGTCGGCGGCGACGACCGTCGGCAGCTGGTGGGCGATGACGACGAGGGTGCGCCGGGCCATGAGGGCGCGCATCGAGCGGGTCACCACCGCCGCGTTCTCGGGGTCGAGCGCGGCCGTGGCCTCGTCGAGCATGACGATCGGTGCCTCCTTGAGGATCGCCCGCGCGATCGACACTCGCTGGCGCTCACCGCCCGAGAGTGCGACGCCGCCCTCCCCCACGGCGCTCGCCCAGCCGTCGGGCAGCCGCGCGACGACCTCGTCGAGACCGGCGAGGCGGGCCGCCTCGGCGACGTCGGCGTCGGCGGCGTCGGGGCGACCCATGCGCACGTTGGCCTCGAGGGTGTCGTCGAAGAGGTAGACGTCCTGGAAGACCATCGAGAGCTGACCGCGCAGGTCGGCGTCGTCGAGCTCTCGGACGTCGACCCCGCCGACCAGCACCGCCCCGTCCGCGACGTCGGCGAACCGGGCGATCAGCGTGGTGATCGTCGTCTTGCCGGAGCCCGACGGCCCGACCAGCGCCACCATGGTCCGCGGCGCGACGCGGAACGAGACGCCGTCGAGCACGGTCCGTTCGGGGGTGTAGCCGAAGCGGACGTCGCGGAACTCGATCGCCCCCGGCTCCTCCACCGCCACCGGCCGGGCGGGCGCGGGCAGCGGGCGCTCGTCGAGGATGCTCACCACGCGCGCGAGGTCGTTGCGGGCCATCCGCAACGCCCCGGCGAGCAGGCCGACGTCGGCCAGCGGCCCGACGAACCGGGCCCCGAGCGCGATGATCGCGACGAGCACCGCGGCCTGCACCGACCCGGCCACAGCCAGCCCCGCGCCGACGACGATGATCGCCGACAGGGTCATCTGCACGGCCATACCGCTCATGATCGAGCCCGGGACGCTGGCCCACACCGACCGTCTCCCGGCGGCCCGCTGCTCGGCGATCGCGTCCGAGAAGGGCCGGTATCCCTCCGCGCCGCGGCCGAACGCGCGCAGCACCGGCTGGCGGCGGGCGAACTCGACGGCCCGGCTGCCGGCGACGACACCGGCCTGGTCAACCGCCTGGTCGGTGCGGGCGATCAGGCGGGCACTGGCGGTGAACGCGAGCGCGATCACCGGCGTCGCGACCACCGCGACCAGCCCGAGGCGCCAGTCGAGGAACAGCATGACCACCGCGATCGTCGCCGGGGTGACGACGCCGGTGACCAGCGGCGCGAGCAGGTGCGCGCAGACCCCGCCGACGGTCGTGGTGCCGGTGGTGGCGCTGCGGGTGAGACGACCGATGCGCTCCGAGCTGAACCAGCCCAGCGGCAGCGTGACGATGTGGTCGCCGAGGCGGTGGTGCAGCGTGCGCAGGATCGTCAGCGCGACCGCGAAGCCCGACATGGACTGCAGGTAGTGGACGACGCAGGTCGCGACGACGGCGGCCAGCATGATCGGGAGCCATCCCGCCGCCGTGGCGGTGTCGCCGACCAGCAACGCCGAGAGGGTCGGGACGAGCAGGGCCAGAGAGAGCCCTTGCAGCACCCCGTAGAGCACCAGCCACGCCAGAAAGCGTCGCAGCGCCGGCGTGTGCGACGGACCGAGGATGGTCGAGAGCAGGGAGATCACGAGCGCTCCTCCGTCGTGGTGCCGGCGGCCTCGGCCGCGGCGTGCGCGCTCCACATCCGCGAGTAGAGCCCGCCCGCCGCCACGAGGTCGTGGTGTCGGCCGCGCTCGACGACCCGGCCGCCGTCGAGGACGACGATCTGGTCGGCGTCGGCGATGCTCGGCAAGCGGTGCGCGATCACGAGCAGGGTCCGGCCGTGCGCCAGCTCGCTCAACGCGTCCTGGATGGCGGCCTCGGCCTCCGGGTCGGCGAACGCCGTGGCCTCGTCGAGGACGAGCACCGGTGTATCGGCGAGCAGGGCCCGGGCGATCGACACGCGCTGGGCCTCGCCACCGGAGAGCACCGCGTCCTCGCCGATCACCGAGTCGTAGCCGCGGGGCAGCTCGAGGACGCGATCGTGGATGCGCGCGGCCCGGGCGGCCGCCTCGACCTGCTCGTCGGTGGCGTCCGGCGCGCCGAGCCGCAGGTTGTGGGCGACGGTGCCGCGCAGCAGCCCGACGTCCTGGAGCACGAAGCCGACGTGGCGGTAGAGCTCGTCGGCGGCGACGTCGCGTACGTCGACGCCGCCGACGCGCACCGCACCCGCCGCGACGTCGTGGAACCGCGGCACGAGGGTGGCGAGCGTCGACTTCCCGGCCCCGGACGGCCCGACGAGCGCGGTCACGGTGCCCGCGGGCAGCGTCAGGTCGACGTCCCGCAGCGTGGTCACGCTGTCGTCGGAACCGTAGGAGAACGACACCTTCTCGAACTCCACGTCGGCGCCCCCGGGGACCTGCGGCGTACTCGGCGCCGGCAGCGGCGGCGTCGCCAGCAGCGTCGCGATACGCCGGGCGGCCGCCGTCGCCTGCATGCGGCTCTGCATGCCGTACCCGAGCGTCAGCACGACGGTCGGCACGACCATGGCGACGAGGACGGTGACCAGCGCCTCGGCCGGCGTCACCCAGCCCGCGGCGACGAACCACGTCCCGCCGGCCACCGTCGTCAGCGCGATCACCGGCGCGCTGATCGCCATCGAGCTCAGCGACTCGACCCGCAGCATCGGCCGGACCCAGCCCGCGTAGCTGTCGCCGAACTCGTCGGCGACCCGGGCGAACCGCTCGTGGGCGCGGCGGGCCTGACCGAACGTCTTGACCACCGCGATACCGCCGACGAACTCGACCATCGCCGCGCCCAGACGGCCGTACAGCTCGTTCATGGCCGCCATGCGCTCGGTCATCCCGCGCATCATCCAGCCGTAGGTGGCCATGTAGATCGGGAGCGTGGCCATCGCCAGCAGTCCGAGCCGCCAGTCGAGCCAGAACAGGTAGGCGAGGCCCGCGACCGGCAGCACCGCCGCGTCGACCTCCTCGATCGCGCCGTGCGCCACCCGGTGGTGCAGGTCGTGCACGTCGTTCTGCACGGCCTTGTGCACCTGCCCGGACCCGGCGGCGGTGAACCAGCCGAGCGGGAGACGGCCGAGGTGGTCGACGATCCGCAGCCGCAGCTCGGCCTGGACTCGGACGTCGGCGAAGTGCGTGATCGTGATCGCGAGACCCGAGCCCAGCCCGCGGATCCCGAGGGTGACGAGCACGACGAGGACCGCGGCCCAGACCCCGCCGACGTCGAGCGGGCCCGGCGCGGTGAGCACCGTGGCCAGCTGCCCGAGCGCGACGTAGGGCCCGAGGGCGGCGAGTGCGGAGATCGCCTGGATGACCATCGCGATCCGCGTGGGCGTCCGGGCGGAGGCCGTCAGCTCGGCCAGCGCCGCGCGACCGGCCCGCTGCTCGGCCTTCGTGTCCGGTGCGGCGTCCGGAGCGGGCGGCTCCGGGTCCTGCTGCGCCTGCGCGGGGGTCTCCACGCTCCCGGCGACACCGGTCATGCATTCCACCTCGACTTCGACAAACAGGACATCACGGGTTAGGCGAGCCTAAGCACCGTACCGGGTCGCTCACCCTGGGTTCATCCCTCCTCGCTGTCCGGAATATCGCGGACATGAAGACCTCGACCGGGCGATGTCAGCCTTCGCCGCATCGGGACCGTCGGTCCCCCGGCGGACGGGAGCGTGGATGGCGGTCGCGACGAAGCCCTCGGTCACGCTGGCGCTGCCCGGGGCGTACGACGGTCTCGGCGTCGCCGGTCACCTCGCCCGTCTCGCCGCCCCGGGCGCCTGCGCCGTCTACGAGCGGCCCGGCGAGTGGGCGATCGGCTCCGGCACTGTCGCCGAGATCGTCCTGCGGCCCGGGTCGGTGACGGTCACGGACGCCGGCGGGGAGCGGACCACGCCGCTGCGCGACCGACCGCTGGACCTCCTCGCCGCGCTCGTCGCCGAGCACGCGCCCAGGGCAGGGGGTCGGGCCTACGGGTGGGCGGCCTTCGAGCTGGCGTACCTGCTCGCCGGCCGCGAGGACCTCCTGCCCGACGCCGACACCCCCCTGCTGCGTCTCTTCCTGCCCGCGCTCGACGTGCGGGTCACGCCCGCCGGGGTCACGGTGACCGCGACCGAGCGCGACCGCCTGCTCGCCGCCTGGGACGCGGTGCTCGCCGCGCCGTCGCCGCCGGGCCACACCGCCCGCCCGGTCACGATCGACGGGGACGCCGCCGCCCGCCGGACCTACGAGAAGAACGTCGACACCGCGGTCGGGCGCATCGCCGAGGGCGCGCTCGAGAAGATCATCCTCTCGCGCGGCGTCGAGATCCCCGACGCCGTCGACTACGTCGCCACTCTCGAGCACGCCCGGCGACACAACACCCCGGCGCGCTCGTTCCTGCTCCGCCACGGGGGCCACGACGTCGTCGGCTTCAGCCCCGAGACGGTGCTCGAATGCTCGCCGGGCGGCGCGGTCGTCAGCCGCCCCCTCGCCGGCACCCGCGCCCACGGCACGGCGCACGACGACCGGCTGCGGGCGGAGCTGCTGACCGACCCCAAGGAGATCGCCGAGCACGCGGTGTCGGTGCGGGTGGCGCAGGAAGAGCTGCGGACGGTCTGCGCGCCGGGCTCGGTGGGGGTCGCGGACTTCATGGCCGTGCAGCGGCGCGGCAGCGTCCAGCACCTCGCGTCGGCGGTGCACGGGCAGCTCGCCGAGGGCGCGTCGGCGTGGGACGCGTTCGCGGCCGTCTTCCCCGCCGTCACGGTCTCGGGCATCCCGAAGACCCGGGCCTACACGAGCATCGCCTCGTTGGACCCCGGACCGCGCGGGCTCTACGGCGGCGCCGCGATCACGGCGGATGCCGACGGCGGTCTCGACGCCGCCCTGATCATCCGCAGCGTGCTCGGGCGGGACGGCCGCAGCTGGCTGCGCGCGGGCGCGGGCGTCGTCCCCGGCTCCCGCGCCGAGCGCGAGTACACCGAGACCTGCGAGAAGTTGCGCTCCGTCGCCGACCACGTCGTTCCGGCCGACGTTCCCGCCGACCCGTCCTGACCGCCGGGCGGGCCGGGGATCCGGACCGCCGACGACCGAGGAAGCCCCTGCATGTCCGTGTCCCCTGTGTCCCAGACCGCCCCGACGCCCGCCGAGATCCGCCTCGCGGTCGCGGCCGCGCTCGACGCGGACCTCGACGAGCTGGGCGACGACGACGACCTCGTCCGCTGGGGCCTCGACTCGATCGCGATGATGGAGCTCGCCGCGGGATGGCGGGCGCGGGGGGTGGACGTCTCGTTCGCGGCGATGCTCGAGCGCCCGACCCTCGCGGAGTGGGTGCGGCTCGCGGCGGCCGGAGCACCGGTCGTGGCTCCCGAGGCGACTCCGGGGGCGGCTCCGGTCGAGCACGAGCACCGTGGTCGGGGTGAGCCGTTCGGGCTCACGGTCATGCAACAGGCCTACTGGTTCGGGCGCCGTCCCGGGCAGGCGCTCGGCGGGGTCAGCGCCCACTTCTACAACGAGTTCGACGGGCACGGGGTGGACCCGGACCGGCTGCGCGCGGCCGTCCGCGCGGTGGTGGCGCGCCACGCGGCCCTGCGCACACGCTTCCTCGAGGACGGCACCCAGCAGGTGCTCGCCACGGCTCCGGGCCCCGAGCTCACCGTCCACGACCTGCGCGAGGTGGACGCCGCCGCGCGCGAGGCGCACCTCGATCGCACCCGCGAGGAGGGGTCGCACGCGGTGCTGCCCGTCGAGCAGGGCCGGCTGATCGACGTCGCCCTGTCCCTGCTGCCCGGGGATCGCACGCGGGTGCACGTCGACCTGGACATGCTCGCGGTCGACGCGCGCAGCGTCCGGATCGTGCTCGACGACCTCGCCGCGGCGTACGCGGCACCGGACGAGGTCGTGCCCAGGGGGCACTACGGCGTCGCCGACTACCTCGCCGACCGCGCGCCGGGGGCCGGCGAGCGCGCCGCTCGCGACCGGTCGTGGTGGCACGACCGTCTCGACGACCTGCCGCCGCACCCGACGCTGCCGCTGGCCACGCCGGTCCCGGCGCCGGGTCGCGAGCCCCGCCGGGTCGTGCGCCGGCACCGGTGGCTCGATCCGGAGCAGCGGGACCGGCTCACCACACGCGCCCAGGCGCGCGGGGTCACCCCGGCGATGGCGCTGTTCGCCGCGTACGCCGAGGTGCTGGCGGCGTGGAGCACCGCACCCCGGTTCCTGGTCAACCTGCCGCTCTTCGAGCGCGAACCGGTGCACCCCGACGTCGAGACGCTCGTCGGCGACTTCACCGGCTCGACCCTCGTCACCGTCGACACGACCGACGAGATGACCTTCGCCGCGCGGGCGGGCGCCGTGCAGGACGAGACGCGGTGCGTGCTGGGGCACACCGGCTACTCCGGGGTGGAGGTCGTCCGCGACCTCGCACGGGCGCGCGGCGAGCAGGCGCTCGCCCCGGTCGTGTTCACGAGCGCCCTGAGCCTCGGCGAGTTCTACACCGACCGCGTCCGCCAGAGCTTCGGCGAGCCGGTCTGGACGATCTCGCAGAACCCGCAGGTCTGGTTCGACGCCCAGATCACCGAGCTCGACGGCGGCCTGAACCTCAACTGGGACATCCGCGACGGCATCCTCGCCCCCGGGGTGACGGACGCGATGTTCGGGGCGTATGTGGGGTTGGTCGAGCAGCTCGCGGGCCCGGACGAGACGGTGTGGGACGCCCCGGTGGGGTCGTTGTTGCCCGCGGATCAGGCTGCGGTGCGCGCGCGGGTCAACGACACCGCGGACTCCTCGATCCCCGACCGGCTGCTCCACGAGGGCCTGTTCGACTGGGCCACCCGGACCCCGGACGCGCCGGCGATCATCACCGGCACCGGCACCGACACCCGGATCACCACCTACGAACAACTCGCCCACGCCGCCCTGACCCTGGCCGGCCGGCTACGCACCCACCCCACCCACCCGGTGACACCCGGCGACACCGTCGCGGTGTCCCTGCCACGCAGCCACGAACAACTCATCGCCGTGGCCGGAGTCCTCACCGCCGGCGCCACCTACGTGCCCATCGCCCCCGACGCCCCACCCCACCGCGCCGCCGACATGCACACCACCGCCTCAGTGGTCCACACCCTCGACGAACTCCCCGACCTGACCACCCCCGAAGCCCTCGCCACCGCCCTCGACCAACCAGCACCCACCCCCACCAGCCAGGCCGCCTACGTCATCTACACCTCAGGCACCACCGGCACCCCCAAAGGCGTCGAAGTCACCCACCACGCCGCCCACAACACCTGCCACGACATCAACACCCGCCTCCACCGCGGCCCCCACGACCACGTCCTGGCCCTGTCCGCCCTCGACTTCGACCTCTCGGTCTACGACCTGTTCGCCACCTGGCACACCGGCGCCGCCCTGGTCCTGGTCGAAGAACCCCACCGCCGCGACCCCGACACCTGGCACCACCTCGCCGCGCACTGGCAGCCCACCATCTGGAACACCGTGCCCACCCTGCTCGACATGGCCCTCACCGCACGCCCACCAGACAACCCCAGACAACCCCACCAACCCCACCCACCCCACCCACCCCACCCACACGGACTGGGCTCACTACGCCACGTC